>NZ_JARVRY010000038.1:0-82222 GCF_030209485.1 Novosphingobium sp. fls2-241-R2A-195 | reverse complement strand
GTGAGGACGCTCCCGACGCCGACCCGATGTTCTCGGTATTCGCGTTGATTTCCCCGGCGTCATGGCCCGCGCTCGCCAGCGGGCGTTTCCGCGTGCGCTGACTGCACGCACTCCCCCGTCATCCCAGCGAAGGCTGGGACCGCTGGCAGCGCAAAACCCTACCCTCGGCTAGGCGTCCTGACGATAGTTGGTCGTAACAGGCCAGCGGTCCCAGCCTTCGCTGGGATGACGATGTTGGGGATGACGGGCTTTGTTTGCAAATTCCTCCCCGAGCAAGCTCAGGGAGGAATGGGAGGTCAGCCCAGTATCTCGTTGAAGAACGACAGCATCGAGGCCCAGGACTGGCGATCGGCGCTGACGTTGTAGTCGAGGAAGGCCATGCCCTTGTCCGGGCTGTGCGGGTCGGTGAAGCCGTGCTTCACGTTGCCGTAGCTGTGGAAGTGCCAGTCAGCGCCGGCCGCGTCCATTTCCTCCCAGAAGGCGACGACATCCGTGCGGGGCACGAGCGGGTCGGCATCGCCGTGGCAGACGAGGATGCGGGGCTTGATGCCGCCGAGCTGGGCCGGAGCCGTGGTCGGCAGGGTGCCGTGGAAGCTGACCACGCCGGCCAGATCCTCACCCGCGCGGGCGGCTTCGAGGACGGCCTGACCACCCATGCAGTGGCCGATGGCGAAGAGCTTGAGGCCATCGGCGAGCCCCCGTAGCGCATCGATCCCGGCGATGATGCGGGCGCGGTAGTAGGCGTTGTCGGCGCGCAGCTTCTCGGCGACGGGGAACGAGGCCTCGAAGCTCTCGATCGGCTCGCCGTAGAAGTCGGTGATCATCACCAGATAGCCCTCTGCGGCGAGCTTGCGGGCGCGCTCCTCCATCAGCGGGATGACGTTGGCGATCGTCGGGAACAGGGCGACGGCCGCGCGGGCCGCGCCTTCGGGGCGGGCGAGCCAGCCGGTGAGGGCGACACCGGCGTGTTCGTAGGAAACGGGCTCAAGGGTGGGGGTAGTCGTCACGATGGATATCACTCCGGCAGGAAGTCGGGCACCGAGAGATAGCGCTCGCCGGTGTCATAGTTGAAGCCGAGGACGCGGCTGCCTGCGGGCAGGTCCTTCAGCTTCTGGGCGATGGCGGCAAGCGTCGCGCCCGAGCTGATGCCCACGAGCATGCCTTCCTCGGTTGCGCAGCGACGCGCCCAGTCCTTGGCGTCGGCGGGATCGACCTGAATGGCCCCGTCGATCGACTGGGTGTGAAGGTTGCCGGGGATGAAACCGGCGCCGATACCCTGGATCGGGTGCGGGCCGGGCTGGCCGCCGGAGATCACCGGCGAGAGCGTCGGCTCGACCGCATAGGCCTTCATCGAAGGCCAGCTGGCCTTCAGCGTCTCGGCGCATCCGGTGAGGTGGCCGCCGGTGCCGACGCCGGTTACGAGCACGTCGATGGGCTCATCGGCGAAGTCCTTGAGGATTTCCTGCGCGGTCGTCTTGACGTGGACGTCGACGTTGGCGGGGTTGTCGAACTGCTGGGGCATCCAGGCGCCCGGGGTCGCCTCGATCAGTTCCTTGGCGCGCTCGATCGCGCCCTTCATGCCCTTTTCGCGCGGAGTGAGGTCGAACTTGGCGCCGTAGGCCAGCATCAGGCGGCGACGCTCGACCGACATCGATTCGGGCATGACGAGGACAAGGGTGTAGCCCTTGACCGCTGCCGCCATGGCGAGGCCGATGCCGGTATTGCCCGAAGTCGGCTCGATGATGGTGCCGCCGGGCTTGAGGCTGCCGTCGGCCTCGGCCGCCTCGATCATGGCAAGGCCGATGCGGTCCTTGATCGAACCGCCGGGATTGGCGCGCTCGGCCTTGACCCAGACCTCATGGTCCGGAAACAGGCGGGAGAGGCGGATGTGCGGGGTATCGCCGATGGTGGCGAGGATGCTGTCGGCCTTCATGATTTCTGCTCCCAACGGGCTTCGAAGGTACGTGCCCGGCGCAGTTCCGGGAAGAACCAGGCCCAGGCAAGGGTGATGACTATGGCAGCGCTGCCGCCGAAGACAACTGCTCCGGTAGCGCCGAGAAGGGCTGCGGCGAAGCCCGACTGGAACTCGCCCAGCTCGTTCGAGGCCGAGACGGCGAGGCCCGAGATCGCGGAGACGCGCCCGCGCACGGCATCGGGCGTGCGCAGCTGGACCAGCGAACTGCGGATGAACACCGAGATCATGTCGGCGGCGCCAAGGCATGCTAGGAAGGCGAGCGACAACAGGAAGTGGCGCGAGAGGCCGAAGCCGATCGTCGCCGCGCCATAGGCGACGACGGCCGCCAGCATCTTGACGCCGACGTTCGAGGCCAGCGGTCGGAACGACAGCCACAGCGCCACGACGGCCGCTCCCGCCGCCGTCGCCGCACGCATCTGGCCCAGGCCCTCGGGGCCGACGTGGAGCAGGTCGCGCGCGAAGACCGGCATCAGCGCGGTCGCGCCGCCCAGCAGCACGGCGAAGAGGTCGAGCGTGATGCAGCCGAACAGGAAGCGCTCGCTCCAGACGAACCGGAAGCCCTCGACGATCTGGCGGATCGGGTGAGCCTTGGCCGGATCGCGCGGGATGGCGGGCAAGTGGCGGATCGCCTGGATGGCGATCGAGGCGCCCAGCGTGAACATCGCCGAGCACCAGTAGGGCAGGGCGTGGTGGGCCGCGAACATGAAACCGTAGGCGGCAGGGCCGATGATCGTGCCCGCCTGCATCGCGATCGAGTTGAAGCCGATCGCGCGCGGGATCAGCTTGGGCGGCACGATGTTGGGCGCGATCGCCGACATGGCCGGGCTGATGAATACGCGGACCATGCCGTGCATCACCGCGAAGGCATAGAGCACCGGCAGGCTGCGGATTTCCAGCGTGGTGACGATGCCGAGGCCCAGCGCGACGCACATGTCTAGCAGGGCGGCTGTTCCGGCGACCTTGCGGCGGTCGAAACGGTCGGCGACGACGCCCGCCACCGGGGTCAGCAGGAACACCGGCAGGAACTGTGCGAAACCGAGCAGGCCCAGCTGGAACGAGGCCTGCGTGATCGACATGGCGTAGTCGGTTCGGGCGACGTCGTAGAGCTGGTAGCCGATGATGACGACCGTACCCGTCGTCGCCAGCACCGCGAAGAAGCGGGCCAGCCAGAACTTGCGGTAGTCGGCGATCTGGAGCGGCGAAGTGGGGGCGCCGTCGGGAGAAGGATGGGGGAGACTCACGCGGGCTGCATGGCAGCGTGGCCTCCCCTTGCCAAGACATGCCTATATTGATTTTTCTTCTTTGATTTTCTCAATAGATGGACTTGGCGCAGGGCTCGGGCGGTTTCGTCGAACGGGGATATTGCGAATTGATTATCGGCGAGGGCGCAGGCGGGGATTAGGCTGCAGTGTATCGACCAGTTTCAGAAAGTCATCGACACGGATTATGCGCTCGAACTGGAAACCGGATCGGCCCTCGTGAGTCCAGATCATGTGGGCCTCTATCCGGCCCACTACGGGCAGCCGCATAACAAGGCGTTCACCGCGCTCCAGCGCCATTTCGCCTTGAAGCATGAAGCCTTGGGCGGAGATGTTGACGATGTGCAGATCGAGGTCGCCGAGTTGGCGGTGCTCGGCGATCACGGTGTAATCGACGGGATGACGCGCTGCGCGCCGTTTGTCGGTTACAGTGAGCTGCGCTCCTGCACTCATGGTTTCATGCCTTTTGATCTTTGCCGTCGAAGAACTCTAGGCTCAAATGGCAAACAAGCAGTTAATTCCGCCGACCCTGCCCGGAAGGACAGCCCGAAGGAGCCCGGGCAGGAGTCGGCGGACTGAGTTGTCAGATACCCTTGATGACGCCGTGCTTTTTCTTGCCGACACTGAGCTTGCGGCTTTCCCCGCTGGCCAACCTGATGAGCAGGGTGGGATCGTCCATCGCCACGTCGTCGAGACGCACGGCGCCTTCGGCGATCTTGCGCTTGGCCTCGCCATTGGAGGCGACGAAGCCGAGTTCCACGCAGGCCGCGCCGAGGCGGATGCCGTCGGCGCCGACTTCGATGGTCGGCAGGTCGCCGCCCATGCCGCCGCCCGCGAAGGTCGCCTGCGCGGTGGCTTCGGCGGACTTCGCGGCTTCTTCACCGCGGCACAGCTTCGTCGCTTCGTTGGCGAGAACGATCTTGGCGGCGTTGATTTCGTTGCCTTCAAGGGCTTCGAGGCGCTCGATCTCGTCCAGTGGCAGGTCGGTGAACAGGCGCAGGCGCTTGCCGACGTCGCGGTCGTCGGTGTTGCGCCAGAACTGCCAGTAGTCGAAGTGCGAAAGCTGGTCCTCGTTCAGCCACACCGCTCCGCCGACCGTCTTGCCCATCTTGGTGCCGTCGGCATTGGTGAGCAGCGGCGTCGTCAGGCCGTAGACCTGCGTGCCGTCGACGCGGCGCGAGAGTTCGACGCCGTTGACGATGTTGCCCCACTGGTCCGAGCCGCCCATCTGCAGGCGGCACCCCGCCTTGCGCGACAGTTCCAGGAAGTCATAGGCCTGCAGGATCATGTAGTTGAATTCGAGGAAGCTGAGAGACTGCTCGCGATCGAGCCGCAGCTTGACCGAGTCGAAGCTGAGCATCCGGTTGATCGAGAAGTGCTGCCCGATGTCGCGCAGGAACGGGATGTATTCCAGCTTGTCGAGCCAGTCGGCGTTGTCGACCATGATCGCGTCGCTGGGGCCGTCGCCGAAGGTCAGGAAGCGCTCGAAGACGCGGCGGATCGAGGCGACGTTCTCCTTGATGAGATCCTCGGTCAGCAGCTTGCGCGCTTCGTCCTTGAAGCTGGGGTCGCCGATCTTGCCGGTGCCGCCGCCCATCAGGACGATCGGCTTGTGACCGGCCCGCTGCAACTGGCGCAGCATCATGATCGAGACGAGGTGCCCGACGTGCAGCGAAGGCGCCGTCGGGTCGAAGCCGATATACCCCGGCACCACCTGCTTCGCGGCGTAGGCGTCAAGGCCCTCGGCATCGGTGAGCTGGTGGATGTAGCCTCGCTCGTCGAGGAGGCGCAGCAGGGTCGAATTGTAGGTCATCGGTTCCGCTTCGTTTTAAGGGAAGCGCGCGCCTAGCACGGGGAGGGGGGGAAATAAATGGATGGTCTGCCGCCGTCGTCCCCGACCTGATCCGGGATTGCCTGAAGACAGCCTCCGGTCCCGGCACACGTCCGGGACGCCGCATATCGCCGGAACCGCATTGCCACACGGCCCCGTCAGCGCATAGCGAGTGGTCATGACCGAACTCGTCTTCCACCCCGCACATCCTCCGCTCGCCGTCCGCAGTTTGGAGGCGCGGATCATCGGTCATGACGCCCAGTGGTTACGCGCGCGCTGGAAGATCATGGGTGCGGCACAACTGGTCGTCCCGCCGTTTGCAGGCAAGGGCAGGGCGGATGGCCTGTGGCAGACAACCTGCTTCGAACTGTTCCTCCAGCACGGAGACGGACCGGGCTACACCGAGATCAATCTTTCTCCCTCCGAGCGCTGGAACGTCTACGACTTCACGGCCCGGCGCGAGGGCATGGTCGAAAGGCCGATGCCACGCGAACCCGACTGCACGATCCGGCAAGGCACCGACATGGCGATCTTCGACGCCGCGATCCCCGCCGCCGGACTGCCCCCCGCTCCGTGGCGCTGCGGCTTCACGGCGGTGATCGAGGAGCACGGCGGCACCAAAAGCTACTGGTCGCTCGCCCACAGCAGCGATGCACCCGACTTCCACGATCCGGCTTGCTTCACGGCAACCATTGCGGCACCGAGCGCACCATGAAATTCGGTATAGACCGCCTGCTGGCGGACCCCGCACTGCGCGCTCCGCTCGAAGGCAAGCGCGTTTCGCTCGTCGCCCATCCGGCCTCGGTGACCGAGGGCCTTGTCCATTCGCTCGACGCGCTGATCGCGGCCGGGGTCAACGTGACCAGCGCCTTCGGCCCGCAGCATGGCCTCAAGGGCGACAAGCAGGACAACATGGTCGAGACGCTCGACGAGACCGATCCGGTTTACGGCATCCCGGTGTTCAGCCTCTACGGCGAAGTGCGTCGTCCGACGGGCCAGATGATGTCCACCGCCGACGTCTTCCTGTTCGACCTGCAGGACCTCGGGTGCCGCATCTATACTTTCGTCACCACGCTGCTCTACCTGCTGGAAGAGGCCGCCGCGCAGGGCAAGAGCGTGTGGGTGCTCGATCGGCCCAACCCCGCTGGTCGCCCGATCGAGGGCACCACGCTGCTGCCGGGGCAGGAGAGCTTCGTCGGCGCCGGGCCGATGCCGATGCGCCACGGCCTGACCCTGGGCGAGATGGGCCACTGGTTCATCCGCCGCTTCGGCCTGAACGTCGATTACCGCGTGATCGCGATGGAAGGCTGGGAGCCCGAGGCCGCGCCCGGCTTCGGCTGGCCGCAGGATCGCATCTGGATCAACCCCAGCCCGAATGCCGCCAATCTCAACATGGCCCGCGCCTATGCCGGGACAGTGATGATCGAGGGCGCCACGGTCTCCGAAGGACGCGGCACCACGCGCCCGCTCGAAGTCCTGTTCGGCGCACCGGACATCGACGCCAAGGCGGTGCTTGCCGAGATGCAGGCCTTCGCGCCCGAATGGCTGGCAGGCTGCGCCATCCGCGAATGCTGGTTCGAGCCGACCTTCCACAAGCATGCCAAAAGCCTGTGCAATGGCCTGATGATCCACGCCGAAGGTGCGTTCTACGATCACCATGCATTCCGTCCCTGGCGGTTGCAGGCGCTGGCCTTCAAGGCGATCCGCCGCCTCTATCCCGACTATCCGCTCTGGCGCGACTTCCCGTACGAGTACGAGTTCGAGCGCCTGGCCATCGACGTCATCAACGGCGGTCCGGCCCTGCGCGAATGGGTGGACGATCCGGCCTCCACGCCCGACGATCTCGAAGCCATCGCCGTCGCCGATGAAGCGGCATGGCGCGCGGAAATCGCGGGCCTGCTGCTCTATCCTTGAGGCTCAGGGCGAGGTTAACCCTCCGTCCACCAATCCGACCTAGGGAATTGCCCGTGGTTCGGATCGGAGGGCAGCATGACCGAATGCAACATGTGCGGCAGTGCGAGCGCGAAGCCATTGTTTCGCGCCAAGGGCTACGACCTCGTGCGCTGCGTTCAATGCGATCTCGCCTACGTTTCCAATCCGCCGGATGAGAATGCGCTGCGCAAGCTCTACTCGGCGGGGGAGAGCGATTACCACTCCGAACTGCATGATCCCGGCAGCACCGCCTCACGCCGGATGGCTACCATCGCGGCGCGGCACCTGAAGTTCACGCGGCGCTTCGTTGCATCAGGCCGACTGGTCGACGTCGGCTGTTCCTCCGGCGAATTCCTGCTGCTTGCCCACGAAGCCGGATTCGACTGCTCCGGCATCGAATTCTCGCGCGAATCCGCCGAGGAGGCACACCGCCGCACCGGCCTCGGGATCGAGCGGGGCACATTGCACGACACCACTCTGGCTCCCGGTTCGTGCGACGTACTCACGCTGTTCGACGTGATCGAGCATGTCCCCGATCCTTCCGCCGATTTGCGCGCTGCCTTTGACCTCCTCGCACCGGGCGGGTGGCTGGTGCTGTCGACGCCCAACATCGACGGGCTGTTTCCACGCCTGTCCTACCCGCTGGCGAACCGGCTGGACTACTGGCCCCATCCCGAGCCGCCGCATCACCTGTTCCAGTTCTCGGAGGCGACGCTGGCCAGGATGGTGGAGTCCGCGGGCTTCCGGGTGGCGGGCACCCGCCATTGCAACATCGACCTCGCCTATACCTTCGGCGCCCCGGCGACGCTGGCGCGCATGCCCAAGCGGCTCGCCTATGCGGCCCTGTTCGCACCCGCCGCCAAGCTCGGGCCGCTCGTGGGCATGGGTGACTGGCTCTATCTGGCCGCGCGCAAGCCGTCTGCGAACTGACTGCTCACCCCTTCTTGCGGGTCAACTCGCGCATGGCCGAGTCCAGCCCGTCGAGCGTCAGCGGGTACATCGCTCCGCCCATGATCTCGCGGATCATGCGAGTCGAACCGGAATAGCCCCACTGCCGTTCGGGGCTGGGGTTCAGCCACACCGTCGCCGGATAGGTCTGCACCACGCGGTTCAACCAGACCGTGCCTGCTTCCTCGTTCATGTGCTCCACCGAGCCGCCGGGATGGCTGATCTCGTAGGGGCTCATCGCGGCGTCGCCGACGAAGATCACCTTGTAGTCGTGACCGAACTTGTGGAGCACGTCCCAAGTCGGCGTGCGCTGCGACCAGCGGCGGCGGTTGTCCTTCCATACGCCTTCGTAGAGGCAGTTGTGGAAGTAGAAGAACTCCATGTTCTTGAACTCCGCCGTGGCGGCGCTGAACAGTTCCTCGATCAGCCTGACGAACGGGTCCATCGAGCCGCCGACGTCGAGGAACAGCAAGACCTTCACCGCATTGTGCCGCTCCGGCCGCATGACGACGTCGAGCCAGCCCTGCTTCGCCGTGCCCGAGATCGTGGCGTCGAGATCAAGCTCCTCCGCCGCGCCCTCGCGGGCGAAGCGGCGCAGGCGGCGAAGCGCCACCTTGATGTTGCGGGTGCCGAGTTCGCGGGTGTTGTCGAGGTTGGCGAACTCGCGCTTTTCCCAGACCTTGATCGCGCGGCCCTGCTTGCCTTCCCCGCCGATGCGCACGCCTTCGGGGTTGTAGCCCGAGTGCCCGAACGGCGAAGTGCCGTTGGTGCCGATCCACTTGTTGCCGCCCTGATGCCGCTTTTCCTGCTCCTCCAGTCGCTTCTTCAGCGTTTCCATGATCTCGTCCCAGGAACCGAGCGCCTTCACCGCCTCCATCTCCTCGGCCGAGAAGTAGCGTTCGGCGAGCTTCTTGAGCCAGTCCTCGGGAATCTCGACGGGTTGCTGGCCGTAGTCGCTGAAAATGCCCTCGAACACCTTGCGGAACACCTGGTCGAAGCGGTCCAGCAGGCCCTCGTCCTTCACGAAAGTCGCGCGGCTGAGGTAGTAGAACGCCTCGGGCGTCTGCTCGATCACGTCCTTGTCGAGCGCTTCCAGCAGCACGAGGTGCTCCTTGAGCGAGGCCGGAATGCCCGCGCTGCGCAGTTCGTCGATGAAGTTCAGGAACATGGCGCGCTGCCTCTGCGGGTTGACACGGAACGAGCGGTGAAAATGTGTAACCTTACTCCCGAAACCTCCGGTTTTCCGGGCCTTTTCAAAAGTGCCGTGTGACCTTTCGGTGCACCGTAAGGTGACAGGTTGGAGAGGGGCGGCAGGCAGTTCATGCGGCGCATGCTACCGGTCCTGCGCGGTGTAGGAAAATGCCTCGGCCGTCACGCGTGACTTGGGGCGATGCACGGCCGCGACCAGCACGAAGGAAATATACATCAACAGATACCACGCGCCCAGCTTGCCGAAGTGGACCATCGCCCAGCCGCTGCGCTGGCTCGGGTAGATCCACGCGTGCGAGAACGTCGCGAGGTTCTCCGCGAACCAGATGAACAGCGCGACGAGGAACCAGCCGAGCAGCAGCGGCATCCACCGATCCTCCCGCCAGACACGGAACCAGATGCGGGTGCGGGCGAAACACAGAGCCAGCATGGCGAACAGCGCGAGCCGCAAGTCGGGCAGCCAGTGATGCGCGAAGAAATTGACGTAGATCGCCAAAGCCAGCACCACTGAAAGCCCCTCGCGCGGGTAGCCGGTGAAGCGGAAGTCGAAGATACGCCAGACGCGGGCGATGTAGCTGCCGACGGCCGCATACATGAAGCCCGAGAACAGCGGCACTCCGCCCACCCGCAGCATCGCCGCCTCGGGATATTCCCACGATCCCACAGAGGTCTTGAACAGTTCCATCACGGTGCCGACGACGTGGAAAGCAAGGATGACCTTGGCTTCGTCCAACGTCTCCAGCCGCAGCGCGAGCATCGCCAACTGGATGGCGAGCGCACTGATGGTCAGGAAATCGTATCGGGCGAGCGGCGCATCGTCGGGATAGAACAGGTGCGTGCCAAGGAGCAGCGCGAGCAGCAGCCCGCCAAACAGGCAGGCCCAGCCCTGCTTGAAGCCGAACAGCAGGAACTCGTAGACCCACGCGCGCCAGCCCGGACGCGGCGTGAAGCCCTCGAGCCGCGCGCGGATCACGGCGAAACGCGTGTGCGTGGTCGGCCCTGCGGTCATGACCCGGTGCCGCCGATCAGTCCTGCGGCGTGGGAGCCGGGGCAGGGGGCTGCTGCGGCCAGCGTTCCAGCGCCGGATCGATCACCGCCCAGTCCGGTGCGTCGTCCGTCCAGATCGCCATCGCGGGCTTCACGCCGTGGTCGCCTTCGAGCAGACCGATGCGAATGGTGCGGAACTGCGGGCGCGCGCTCGATCGGCCGAGGACCGGACTGCCGCAGGCCACGCAGAACTCCTGCGTCAGCGTATTGCCGCTGGCCGCGACGTAGACGAACTCGCCGCGATCCCCGGTCAGCGTCACCGCGTCGGTCGGGAACATCGCGTTGTGAGTCGGGCCGCCACCGGCGGCCTTCTGGCACTGGCGGCACCAGCATTGGCGCGTGGCAACCGGCTCCGCGGTGATTTCGACGGTAACGGCACCGCAGTTGCAGCGCCCCGAATACGATGCGGTCATCTCAGCGGTTTCCCCGGGCCATGAAGGCCAGTCGTTCGAACATCATCACGTCCTGCTCGTTCTTGAGCAAGGCCCCGTGCAGCGGCGGGATGGCCTTGGCGGAGTCCCTGTTCTGCAGCACGTCGAGCGGCATGTCCTCGTTCATCAGCAGCTTGAGCCAGTCGAGCAGTTCGCTGGTCGAGGGCTTCTTCTTGAGGCCGGGCACTTCGCGCAGTTCGTAGAAGATCTCCATGGCCTTGCGCACCAGCACCTTCTGGATACCGGGGAAGTGAACGTCGACGATCGCCTCCATCGTCTCGCGGTCCGGGAAGCGGATGTAGTGGAAGAAACAGCGGCGCAGGAAGGCGTCGGGCAGGTCCTTCTCGTTGTTCGAGGTGATGACCACGATGGGGCGCTCGACGGCGGCGACATGCTCGCCGGTCTCGTAGACGTCGAAGGCCATGCGATCGAGTTCGGCGAGGAGATCGTTGGGAAACTCGATGTCGGCCTTGTCGATTTCGTCGATCAGCAGGACCGGCAGGCGCGGCGAGGTGAACGCCTCCCACAATTTGCCCTTGCGGATGTAATTGCCGATGTCGTGCACCCGCGCGTCGCCGAGCTGGCCATCGCGCAGGCGGGCGACCGCGTCGTATTCATACAGGCCCTGATGCGCCTTGGTGGTGGACTTGACGTTCCAGGTGATGAGCGGGGCATCGAGAGCCTCGGCGATCTGTTCGGCCAGCACGGTCTTGCCGGTGCCGGGCTCGCCCTTCACCAGCAGCGGGCGGCGCAGCAGCACGGCGGCATTGACGGCGACCTTGAGGTCCTCGGTGGCGACGTAGTTGCTGGTGCCTTCGAAACGCTGCATCGGCTCATCCTGTGACTTTAACCGTTTGATTAAGCCTTATGGGGTGCGATGCTGCAAGGCAATATCGATCCGGATACGACGGGCAGGCGATGGACTTCCCCGCGCGAGCGTTGCAGAGCAGAGCGCATGGGGCTCGATTTCCTGCGAAAGATGGACTGGCTGGGCGCGGCGCGTTGCGGCGCTTACTTGCGGATTCTCGCGCTGCTCAATGTCGCGATGCTCGCTTGGCTGGTGGCGAGTTCGCATGGCGGTGTCGATCGCAACGGCTTCCTGCTGGGGAGCGATTTCATCAGCTTCTGGACGGTCGGGCACATGCTTCGGGCAGGCGCGGACGTGTACGACGGCGCCGCGCATATCGCCGCGCAAAGGGCCTTCTTTGCATCCGAGGGCGGTTACACCGCCTTCTTCTATCCGCCCTCGTTCCTGCCATTCTGCTGGCCGCTCGGCGGGCTGGGCTATTTCCCGGCGCTCGCCGCGTGGCTGGTGACGACGGGGGCGGTCTATGTCGCGAGCGTGCGGGCGTGGTGGCACCGGTTTTTAGTGCCGGTGCCTTTGTGGCTGCTGCTCCTCGCGTTCCCGGCGGTACCGATCGTGATGACGCATGGCCAGACGGCGTTCCTCGTTGCGGGATTGCTCGGGGCTGGACTGTTGCTCGTGCCCACGCGGCCCGTGCTGGCGGGCGTGTTACTGGGGCTGGCGACGATCAAGCCGCAGTTCGGGCTGCTGCTGCCGATCGTGCTGCTGCTCACCGGTCAATGGCGAACGATCCTCGCAGCCGTCCTCACCGCCGGACTGCTTGCCGCCGCCTCGGCGCTGCTGTTCGGCGGCGAGGTCTGGTCAGGCTGGCTCTCCGCCAGTGCCCGCGCCGAGGAGGCCATGGCGGCAGGCGCGGTCGGCTACGCCAAGATGATGAGCCCCTTCGCGGCGCTCAAGCTGCTGGGCGCCGCGACATCGATTGCCTATACGGTGCAGGCGGTGGTGGCGCTGGTGATAGCGGGCTTGCTGGCGCGGGCAGCATGGCGAAGGGGCTGGTCCGATGGTCTGGCCGCGCTGGCCCTCGCCGGAGCGCCGCTGGTGACGCCCTTCGTGCTCGACTACGACATGGTGCTGCTGGCGTTCCCCCTACTCTGGCTGGTGGGGCAGGGGCTGCGCCACGGCTTCGCCGGGTGGGAGAAGCTGGCGATCCTCCTCGCCTTCGCCGCGCCAGCCTTCGCGCGGCCGCTGGCGATGAACCTTGCCCTGCCGGTGATGCCGCTGGTGCTGGGCCTGTTGTTTGCCGTGCTGTGGCGACGGGTCAGCCGGCCAGCTTCGCCAGTCGCAGCATGAGCACTTCGAAGCGTTTGTTGTCGATCGGCGCCTTCGGATCGTTCCAGCTTCCCGTCACCACCGACCACGCTCCCGACTTGCCCTGCAGCAGCCAGGTCATGCTCATCACGCCGTCTTCCGAGCCGCCCTTGTAGCCCACGTAGGCCCGCGTGCGGGCGGTGGCGCTATCCATCGCCGGGTTGATGGCGAGGATGTCGAACGCCTCGCGGCTGTCGAGGCGGCGCAAGTCGTCCATCACCCCTGCAAGGTCTGCAGGGGAGGAGAACCATTCGATCCGGTCGATCGCCACCGGGCCATGACCGAACACTTCTCCGGGATCGGCCTCGGCGACCCACGAGAGGTCCAGCGCATCGAGCTGGCGCTGGCGTTCCTGCGGCGAGGCGCTGGCATACCGCTCCGTGACCGCATCACCGCCACGCTTGAGGGCGAAGAGCTGCGCGGTCGTCATTATCGGCGCCATCGCCTCGGGCCTTGCGTGCCGGGCGAGGCGGACTTCGCGTGCCAATGCCTCCTGCCCGGCAAGGCGCACCAGCATGTCGGTCGCGGTATTGTCGCTGATGGAGATCATCAGGCTGGCGAGGGTATGCACCGTCACCGGCGCACCGTCGGGGAGGGTGTGCACGGTGCCGCTCGGGAAGGACTTGCCCGATACGGGCACGACGTCGCTCCAGCGCCGCTTGCCTTCCTTCACCTGCCGCGCAAGCGCCGCGAGGACGCAGAGCTTGAACGAGGAGCCCACTGCGAACGGTGTCGTCACCTCGCGGCCCTTCGCGAGCACCGGCGCGTCATCACCGAGGCGATAGACCGCGAACCCGGCCTTTCCCGGCAGGGCTGCGAAATCCGCATCCAGCTTGTCGAGGCTGTCGCCTGCAGGCGTCACCGCGAAGATACGAAAGCCCGCCACCAGGGGCTTGTCGCCCGGTCCCAGTTCGATCCGGGCGGGCGCGGTGGCATTGGCGAGTTTCAGGGTGAAGGTGGCCGAACGCTGCTGTTCGCGCTTGAAGTCCGCATATCCTTCCACCGTCCCGCCCTGCGCCGCGATCTGCGAGGTGAGGGCACGAAGGCGCTCGGCCGGAACTTCGTTCAGGAAGCGGGCGTCGAAAGTCTCTGCGGCATCGCGCTTGCCCTGCATGACCGCGACGACCTCCGCGACACGCTGCTTGAGCAAAGCCTCGGTATCGTCCTGCGCATGTGCCGTGCCGCTACCCAGAACGAGTGCCAGCACGAAACTGAGAAAACCCCGCCATCCGCTCATTGCCTGCCCCCGGCCTGACCATCGCGGGCAGGCTGACGGCAGGCAGGATGAAGGTCAACGGGTGTTCATCGGGCGGTATCCGTCAGGCGTCGATCAGTTCGCGGTCGAGGTCGCCGGCGCGGTTCTGGATGAAGTGGAAGCGATGTTCGGGATTGCGGCCCATCAGGCGGTCGACGAGATCCTTCACGGCGAATCGGCCCTCGCTCTCCTGCGGCAGGGTGATGCGGATCAGGGAGCGGGTGTCCGGGCTCATCGTCGTCTCGCGCAGCTGACCGGGGTTCATCTCGCCAAGGCCCTTGAAGCGGCCGACTTCGACCTTCTTGCCCTTGAACTTCGTCGCTTCCAGCTCCGCCCGGTGCGCATCGTCGCGGGCGTAGGCGGAGGTCGCACCGGAAGTCAGGCGGTAAAGGGGCGGCTGCGCGAGGTAGAGGTGCCCGCGCCGCACGATGTCCGGCATCTCCTGGAAGAAGAACGTCATCAGCAGCGTGGCGATATGCGCGCCGTCGACGTCCGCGTCGGTCATGATGACGATGCGGTCGTAGCGCAAGTTGTCGGCGTTGCAGTCCTTGCGCGTGCCGCAGCCGAGCGCGAGGCCGAGGTCGGCGATTTCCTGGTTGGCGCGGATCTTGTCCGCCGTGGCGCTCGCGACGTTGAGGATCTTGCCGCGGATCGGCAGGATCGCCTGCGTCTTGCGATCGCGCGCCTGCTTGGCAGAGCCGCCTGCCGAATCGCCCTCGACGATGAACAGTTCGGTTTCGCCGTGGCCTTCGCCCGAGCAGTCGGTCAGCTTGCCGGGGAGGCGCAGCTTGCGGGCGTTGGTAGCGGTCTTGCGCTTGACCTCGCGCTCCGCCTTGCGGCGCAGGCGTTCGTCCATGCGCTCCATCACCGAGCCGAGCAGCGCCTTGCCGCGATCGAGGTTGTCGGTGAGGAAGTGGTCGAAGTGGTCGCG
Organism: Novosphingobium sp. fls2-241-R2A-195; assembly: GCF_030209485.1. NCBI lineage: Bacteria > Pseudomonadati > Pseudomonadota > Alphaproteobacteria > Sphingomonadales > Sphingomonadaceae > Novosphingobium > Novosphingobium sp. fls2-241-R2A-195. The sequence continues at coordinate 67,231 of NZ_JARVRY010000038.1, read as the reverse complement.
CACCGCCGCCTCGACCATGCGTGCGGCCTCGGGCGAGGTCAGGCGGTCCTTGGTCTGGCTCTGGAACTGCGGGTCGCGGATGAAGACCGAGAGCATCACCTCGCTGCCGGTCACCACGTCGTCCGGCGTGATGTCCTTGGCCTTCTTGGCCTGACCGACGAGGTCGGCGAAAGCACGAATGCCCTTGGTCAGCGCGCCGCGCAGGCCCTGCTCATGCGTGCCGCCGTCGGGCGTGGGGATGGTGTTGCAGTACCACGAATACGAGCCGTCGGAGTAGAGCGGCCAGGCGATCGCCCACTCGACGCGGCCCTGTTCGGAGCCGTCCTCGCCCTTGGGAAAGTCCTGCGATCCGGAGAAGAACTGCGTGGTCACGCATTCGCGGGTGCCGATCTGCTCGGCCAGATGGTCGGCAAGGCCGCCGGGGAACTGGAAGGTCGCCTCCGCCGGAACCCCGTCCACCGCGAGTGCAGGCGCGCACTTCCAGCGGATTTCGACGCCTGCGAATAGGTACGCCTTGGAGCGCACCAGCTTGAACAGACGCGCGGGCTTGAACTTCTGGTCGCCGAAGATTTCGGTGTCGGGCGTGAAGGTGACGGCCGTGCCGCGCCGGTTCGGCGCTGCGCCGACACGCTGGATCGGGCCGAGCGTCACGCCGCGAGAGAATTCCTGCGCGTAGAGTTCCTTGTTGCGGGCCACTTCGACGCGGGTCTTCACCGAGAGCGCGTTGACCACCGAGATGCCGACGCCGTGCAGGCCGCCCGAGGTGGCGTAGGCCTTGCCGGAGAACTTGCCGCCCGAGTGCAGGGTGGAGAGAATGACCTCCAGCGCCGACTTGCCCGGGAATTTGGGATGCTCGTCCACCGGGATGCCGCGGCCGTTGTCGGTGATGGTGATGCGGCCGGCGGTGCCGGGCTCCTCTTCCAGCGTCACCTCGATGCGGTTGGCGTGACCGGCGACGGCCTCGTCCATCGCGTTGTCGAGGACTTCGGCCGCAAGGTGGTGCAGCGCGCGCTCATCCGTGCCGCCGATGTACATGCCCGGACGGCGGCGGACGGGTTCGAGCCCCTCCAGCACCTCGATCGCGGAACCGTCATAGGACTCGCCGGTGGCGGCGGGGAGCTTGTCGAAGAGGTCGTCGGACATGACGGCCACTATAGGGCGCGCGGAATCGTGGGGGCAAGCAGGGGTTTGCGCTTTATCCGCAGTGTCTGAGGCGTCGCGTCGGAACCGGCCCACCGCCAGCCCCTCCCGCAAGCGGGAGGGGAGTTCATGTCGTTTTTGCCCGCCCGCTTACGGGAGGGCCGGAAGGCTTGGCAGCTGGCTGCCTAGCCGGACGGGGTGGGCAGAGCCTTACTCCCCGAACTTCACCGGCGCCGGGCTGACGACCTTCATCGTCCCCGCGCCGACCTCGCGCACTTCGAGCGCACGCTCGATCAGCCCGCCCCTGGTGAAGCGGAACGCGCCGTCCACGCCGAGGAAGCCGCCAGGGAACGCCTTGGTGTCGCGCAGGGTATCGACCGGGAAGCGGGTGCCGGGCTTCCAGTCGCGCGCGACGCGAAGGGTCAGGAGCACTGCATCATAGCCGAGCGTGGCGATACGGAACGGTTGGGTGCCGAAGCGCGCGCGGTAGCTCTTGGAGAACTGTGCGAAGCGCTGGTCGGACACGGTCGAATACCAGGCGCCTGCCAGTGCTGCCGAGGCGTTGACGTCGCGCTCGCCGCTCCACAGTTCGGTGCCGAGGATTTTCACGCGGGGCGTTTTCGCGGCGCCCTTGAAGGCCGTGGCGGCACGAACCGAGAGCGATCCGCTGTCGGCGATCAGCAGGGCGTCGAAACCGCCCTTGGCCTTCACGCGCTGCGCGGCCGAGGCGATCGAGACGGCGCTGCGTTCGTAGGGTTCCAGCGCGATCACCGAACCGCCGCTGGCGCGCACCGCCTGCAGCAGCGCCGCGCTGGTGCGGTCGCCGTAGTCGCCGCGCGGGACGAGCGCGCCGAACGTGGAGATGCCCTGCGAACGGGCATACTGCACCGTGCGGGTCACCGACTGCCCGGGCAGGTTGCCCATGATGAGGACATCGCGGTTCGCCGCCTGCTCGTCATTGGAGAACGAGATGACGGGAACCTTGGCCGCCTTGGCGATGCCCGAGACGGCCGGGATGTCGTCGGCGAGCAGCGGGCCGAGGATCAGCTGGTTGCCGTCCGTCACCGCGCGGCGGGCAGCTTCGGCCGGATTGGCGCTGGTGTCGTAGGTCGTCACGCGCAGGTTCTTGGCGGCGGTGTCGAGCAAGGCCATGTTGGCGGCATTGGCGATCGCCTGACCGACGCCCGCATTGGCGCCGGTCATCGGCACCAGCAGCGCGATGCTGTGACGGTCCTTGTCCACCGGCAGTTCGCTCTGCGAGGGAGGAGGCGTGGGCGCGGGCGGCGGGCCGGGCTGCGGCGCCTTGGGCACCACGGTACAACCGGCGACCAGAGCCATGGCGGCCGCGGCGAGAAGACTGCGACGATTGAGGCGCCCGTTCCCTTTAAGGTCGAACATAGCTTGCCGCTCCCTCGGTATCTGGGCCATGAGTCTGGCCGATGGAAAACACACTCTTGCCGGGCCTTTACATAGTCGCAACCCCGATTGGCAACCTGGGGGACATTACCCTCAGGGCAATCGAGACCCTGCGCGGCGTCTCCGCAGTCGCCTGCGAGGACACCCGCGTGACGGGCAAGCTGTTGCATCACCTCGGTTTGAAGAAGAAGCTGGTACGCTACGACGACCATGCCGGAGAGGGCGATCGCGAACGGCTGTTGGCGATGATGGAAGCCGAGCCGGTCGCACTGGTCAGCGATGCGGGGACGCCGCTGATCTCGGACCCGGGCTATCGCCTCGTGCGTACCGCAAGGGAGCGGGGAATCGCGGTAACCAGCCTGCCGGGGCCGAATGCGGCGGTCGTGGCGATGACGCTTTCGGGGCTGCCGAACGACCGCTTCCTGTTCGCCGGTTTCCTGCCGAACAAGGCCAAGGCGCGCGAGGACATGCTTGCTGAACTGGGTAAGGTTCCCGCCACGCTGATCTTCTACGATACGGCGCCGCGCCTTGACGCGTCGCTGGCCGCGATCGCCTCGGTGCTGCCGGGGCGAGAGGTTGCCGTGGGACGGGAACTGACCAAGAAATTCGAGGAATGCCGCAGCGGTTCTCCACAGGAACTGTCGGAATACTACGCCGCGCACCCACCCAAGGGCGAGATCGTGCTGCTGATCGCACCGCCCGGAGAGGAGCCGTTGGGAGAAGTGGACGTCGATGCCCTGCTGCGCGAGGCGCTGGCCACGGCCAAGGCCTCGCAGGCGGCAGCGGCGGTGGCGAAGGCGACTGGGCTCGACCGCAAGACGCTCTATGCCCGGGCACTCGAACTTAAATGAGCGAGCGGCGCAAGCGGGCCGAGCGGCATGGACGGCGCGGGGAGTGGATCGCCGCGCTCTACCTCTGACTCACCGGCTGGCGCGTGGTCGGGCGGCGGGTGAAGACCCGCAAGGGCGAGGTGGATATCGTCGCGCGGCGCGGCTGCACGGTCTGTTTCGTCGAGGTGAAGTGGCGGGCGACGCAGGCGGAACTCGCCATGGCCATCGATGAGCGGCGGCTCAGGCGCGTGGCCGATGCCGCGCAATTGATAGCGAGCCGCTATGCCCGTCCCGGCGACGACCAGCGCATCGACGTGATCCTGATCGCGCCTTGGGTTTGGCCCCGCCGAATCGTCAATGCCTGGCAGCCAGGAGGCTGACGCGGACTTGAAACTCGCGATTGAGGTCGCACCTAGGCGCGAACGCGGCTAGACCGCCGCCGACCAAAGTACCCCCGACTCCGAAAGGCCCGAATCCGCCATGACTTTGCGCGTCGCCGTCCAGATGGACCCGCTCGAAACGATCAAGATCGCGGGCGATTCGAGCTTCGCCCTGATGCTCGCCGCGCAGGTGAGGGGGCACACCCTCTATCACTACGACGTGCGCACGCTCGCCTACGACACCGCGCACGGCGCTGGCGGCCGCCTGACCTGCTGGGGCGCGCCCGTCACCGTCCAGCGCGTCGAGGGCAATCACTTCACGCGCGGCGAGTATCGCCTGATCGACCTCGGCGAAGACATCGACGTGGTGCTGATGCGGCAGGACCCGCCGTTCGATCTTGGCTACATCACCGCGACGCACCTGCTGGAAAGGCTCGCAGGCAAGACGCTGGTGGTCAATGATCCCGCTTCTGTGCGCAATGCGCCGGAGAAGGTCTTCGTGCTCGACTACGCGCGGTTCATGCCGCCGACTTTCATCGCCCGGCGGATCGAGGACGTGAAGGCGTTCAACCTGCGCCATCCCGGCGACCTCGTGATCAAGCCGCTGCACGGCAACGGCGGCAAGGCGGTGTTCCGCGTGCCCGCCGATGGATCAAACCTCGGCGCGCTGATCGAGATGTTCGAGAACGCCTGGGTCGAGCCGTTCATGGTCCAGCCCTTCCTCCCCGACGTGTCGGAAGGCGACAAGCGCATCGTCCTTGTCGACGGCGAGTTCGCGGGCGCCATCAACCGCAAGCCGGGCGAGGGCGAGTTCCGCTCGAACCTCGCGGTGGGCGGCTCGGCCGAGGCCAGCACGCTCACTTCGGCGGAAGAGGAAATCTGCGCGGCGCTTGGGCCGGAACTCAAGGCGCGGGGGCTGGTTTTCGTCGGTATCGACGTGATTGGCGGAAAATGGCTGACGGAAATCAACGTGACTTCGCCCACCGGCATCGTGGCGATCGACCGGTTCAACGGCACAGATACGGCCGCGCGCATTTGGGATGCGATCGAAAGGCGGCATGCCGCGATGTGATCTTTTCTCCTGCCCCTTCAGGGGCGGGATACGCAGGCTTGGCCGCTCAGCGGCCCAGCCGAAGTTGGGTGGGGCTGGTGGTCAAGCTCCGCTTCCAAGCTGCGCTATCCTTCCCCCTGACAGGGCAAGGACAACCGGGTGTCGCTCATCGTGGGTGAATGGATCTACGAAATCATCCGGCAGGGCGGCTATCTCGGCATCATGTTCCTCATGGCGCTGGAGAATATCATCCCGCCGATCCCCTCCGAAGTCATCATGGGCCTCGGAGGGATCGCCGTCGCACGCGGGGACATGCATTTCTGGCCTCTGCTGTTCTGGGGAACTTTAGGCTCGACCCTCGGCAACTACGTGCTGTTCCTGATATCCGACCGCCTCGGCTACGAGCGACTGCGGCCGTTCATCGACCGCTGGGGCCGCTGGCTGACGCTGGAATGGCACGATGTCGAAGTGGCCGGACGCTTCCTGCGCAGGCACGGGCACTGGGTGGTCTTCGTGTTCCGCTTCATGCCGATGTTCCGTTCGGTAATCTCGATCCCGGCCGGGCTGGCCCACATGGGGCACGTGAAGTTCTTCGCCTTCACCTTTTTCGGCGCGGCGATCTGGAATGTCCTGCTGATCATCGGCGGCAAGTGGCTCGGCAACACGCTGGCACAGGCGGAGCAGTGGCTCGGCTGGGCGACGCTGGCGGTCGCGGTGGTGACCGTAGTGTTCTACGTCTGGCGGGTGCTGCGCTGGAAGCCCCGTTCAGAATAGATCAGTCCCGCTCGCGAGGGTGGGCATTGCGATAGACCTCGAGGAGCGTCGCCGAGTCGACCTTGGTATAGATCTGCGTCGATCCCAGCGAGGCATGGCCCAACAGTTCTTGCAGCGAGCGCAAGTCCGCCCCCGCACCGAGCAGGTGCGTGGCGAAGCTGTGCCGCAGCGCATGCGGGGTCGCGCTCGCCGGCAGGCCCAGCCATATCCGCGCGCGCGCCACTGCCTTCTGCACCATCCCCTGCGACAATGGCCCACCCTTGGCGCCCCGGAACAGCGCATGATCGCGTTCCACCGGCCACGGCGACTTGGCGAGATAGTCCATCACGGCATCGCGTACCTTCGGGAGCAAGGGCACGACCCGCTGTTTGCCGCCCTTGCCGGTGACCATCAGCGTCTCGCCCAGCGGCAGCGCCGCGCCGGTCAGCGAAAGTGCCTCGGCGATGCGCAGGCCCGCGCCGTAGAGCAGCAGCAGCACCGCCCGGTCCCGTGCACCGATCCATGGCTCAGAGGCGTCGTCCTGCACCCCTTCCGCAAGCCCCACCGCTTCGTCAGGGGTGACGGGCCGGGGTAGCCCCTTCTTGACGCGCGGCCCCTTCACGCGCGGGGCCGACGCCTGCACTACCCCGGCTTTCTCCCGCGCGAAGACGAGGAACGCCTTGAGCGCCGAAAGCTCGCGCGCGGCCGAGACATTGCCGATCCCGTCCTGCCGCCGCGACGCGAGATGCCCGCGCAGCGCCCCCGCATCGAGGGCGGCCAGCCGGTGCCAGTCGCTTTCTCCAAGACTTTCGAGCAGGCGCCCCGCCGTCGCCACGTAAGCGCGCACAGTGTGCGGGCTGCGCCGCCGTCCTTCGGCCAGATGCCCGCCCCAGGCTTCGAGCAGGTCGGCCTTGTTCGCCATCAGCCTGCGACCAGTTGTTCGGGCACCAGTTCGCTCAGCAGTCCGTCGAGCAGGACCATGCCCTCGCCATTGACGCCGACCCGCGCGCCGTCGCGCCAGACCAGACCCTGTCCTTCGTAGAACCGGGCCTTGGCGGGATCGCACAGTTGATCTCCGGTCAGGCCGAAGCGTACGGCCATTGCGCCGAGATCCACGCCTTCACGCAGGCGCAGCCCCATCAGCATCGCCTCGCTCGCCTGTTCTAGGATGCCAAGGGGGCGTTCCTCGACAATCCCATGCGCGGATTGTGCCATCGCGGCGAGCCAGTTCTCCGGCTTACGGTGGCGCACCGTCGCCACACCGCCGCGCCTGCCATGCGCACCCGGGCCGATGCCGCAATAGTCCTGATAGCGCCAGTAGGTCAGGTTGTGGCGGCTTTCCTCGCCGGGACGGGCGTGGTTGCTGATCTCGTAGGCGGGGAGCCCCGCAGCCACCGTCACTTCACGGGTGAGCGCGAACATATCGGCGCAGGCGTCCTCGTCCAGCGGAGCGAAGTCGCCCTTGCGCACCATCGTCTCGAATCGCGTGCCCGGCTCGATGGTCAACTGGTAAAGCGAGAGGTGTCCGGTGCCGTAGGCCAGCGCGCGGTCCAGTTCGGCGCGCCAGTCGTTCAGCGACTGGCCGGGACGCGCATATATGAGATCGAAACTGACGCGCTGGAAATGCCGCTGCGCCACTTCCAGCGCTTTCAGGCCTTCTGACGCATCGTGCAAGCGGCCGAGGAAGCGCAATGTCGCGTCATCCAGCGCCTGCAGACCCAGCGACACGCGGTTGACGCCGACTTGCGCCAGCGCCGCATAGTTGGCCGCCTCGACCGAGGAGGGATTGCCCTCCAGCGTGATCTCGATGCCGGGCGCGAAGCCCCAGAGCGCCTCGGCCTCCTGCAGCAGACGCGCGACCAGCGCGGGTGGCATCAGCGAGGGCGTGCCGCCGCCGAAGAAGATCGACTGCAGCGGCTCTCCGCCTGCAAGCGCGTGCTCATGGCGCATGTCGGCGAGCAGCCCGTCCTGCCAGCGCGCGTGATCGACACGCTCGCGGACATGGCTGTTGAAGTCGCAATACGGGCACTTGGCGAGGCAGAACGGCCAGTGAATGTAGAGGGCGCGGGCCATCGGCCTAACGTATCACGCCGTGGACTGATCGGGGAACTGGTCCGCGACGAGCTTCGCGAAAGCGTCGGCGCGGTGGCTGATCGTCTGCTTCTCGGCGACCGTGAGTTCGGCGAAGCTGACGTCGCGTCCTTCAGGCACGAAGACGGGGTCGTAACCGAAGCCCATCGTCCCGCGCGGCGGCCACGAGAAGGTGCCGGTCACCCGCCCCTCGTAGATTGCCTCGTCGCCCTCGGGCCATGCGATCGCTAAAATGCTGGTGAACCAGCATGAGCGGTCCACATCCGGTCCCTGCTGGCTGAGCAGCCCCTCGACCTTGCCCATCGCCATGTACCAGTCGCGGCCTTTGTAATCCTTGCCCGGCTCGCCTTCGAACCACTGCCGCTCAGCCCAGTCGGCGGTATAGACGCCCGGCCGTCCGCCGAGCGCCGTCACCGACAAGCCGCTGTCGTCGGCCAGAGCGGGCAGCCCTGCCGCCTTCGCAGCGGCATGGGCCTTGAGCAGCGCGTTCTCGACGAACGTGGTGCCGGTCTCCTCCGGTTCGGGCAGGCTGAGATCGCCCGCCGAGACGCAGTCCACGCCGAACGGGGCGAGCAGCGCGGAAATTTCGCGCAGCTTGCCTGCGTTGTGCGTGGCGATGACCAGCTTCGATCCGTCGAGCTTGCGCGTCATCAGCGGCCGACCGCCTTGGCCTGCGCCGCGAAGATGCCCTCGCAGCCGATGCGGGCGAGGCGCAGCAGGCGCAGCAGGCCTTCCTCGTCGTACGTCGCGCCTTCGGCGGTGGCCTGTGCCTCGGCGATCAGGCCGCCTTCGATCAGCACGAAGTTGGCGTCGGCATCGGCGCCGCTGTCCTCGATGTAGTCGAGGTCGAGCACCGGGGTGCCCTGGTGGATGCCGCAGGAGATCGCCGCGACCCGCGCAGTGATCGGGTCTTCCTTGATCTTGCCATCTGCCATCAGCTTGTCGACGGCGAGGCGCAGCGCCACCCAGGCGCCCGAGATCGAGGCGGTGCGGGTGCCGCCGTCGGCCTGCAGCACGTCGCAGTCGAGCACGATCTGGCGCTCGCCGAGCTTCTTCATGTCCACCACGGCACGAAGCGAGCGGCCGATCAGGCGCTGGATTTCCTGCGTGCGGCCCGACTGCTTGCCCTTGGCCGCTTCACGGCTGCCACGGGTATGCGTGGCGCGGGGGAGCATCGAATATTCGGCCGTTACCCAGCCTTCGCCCTTGCCGCGCAGGAACGGCGGCACCTTCTCCTCGACCGAGGCGGTGACCAGCACGCGGGTGTCGCCGAAGGAGATCAGGACAGAGCCCTCCGCGTGCTTGGTGAAGCCGGTCTGGATGTCGATGGCACGCATTTCGTCAGGTGCACGGCCGGAAGGGCGCATTCTTGGGAATCCTCGTCGTGAAAATACCCGCTCGCCCTAGGCGCATTGGGGTTGAGGGTTCAAGGGGATTGCCTAGATTGACACGCGATATGCCCACGCCCCCGATCACCGAACTGACCACGCGCGCGCGCGACATCTTCCGTCTCGTCGTGGAGGGGTATCTGGCGACCGGCGTGCCGGTGGGCTCGAAGACGCTCGCCGGGCCGGGCGGGGTGAGCCTGTCGTCTGCCTCGATCCGTTCGGTGCTGGCAGACCTCGAAGGGCTGGGGCTGCTCGCCGCACCGCATACCAGCGCGGGGCGCCTGCCGACCGAGGCGGGGCTTCGCCTGTTCGTGGACGGCATCATGCAGGTGGCCGAACCCACAGCCGAGGAACGACAGGCCATCGAGCGCCGCATCGCCGCGCCCGGGCCGATCGAAGCGGCGCTGGAGGCTACCAGCGCCCTGCTTTCGAACCTCTCGTCGGGTGCAGGCGTGGTCATGGTGCCGCGCCGGGAGCCGCGACTCATGCACCTGCAACTCGTGCCGCTGGCACCGGGCCGGGCGCTGGCGGTGCTGGTGGGCGAAGATGGCGGGATCGAGAACCGTGTGCTTGAACTGCCGATGGGCCTTCCCTCCGGCGCGCTGGAGGAAGCCTCCAACTACATCTCCGCGCATCTGGGCGGTCGCACGCTGGCGCAGGCTGCGCGGGCGATGCGCGCGGAAATCGCTTCGGGTAAGTCCGCCCTCGATGCCGCCAGCAGCGATCTCGTGGAGCGCGGTCTCGCCGTGTGGAGCCAGGATGCCACTGCAAGGCCGGTGCTGATCGTGCGGGGGCAGGCGAACCTGCTCGACGAGGCGGCGCTGACCGACCTCGAACGCGTCCGCTCGCTGCTCGACGACCTCGAGAATAAGCAGTCGGTCGCCGACCTGCTCGACACCGCGCGCGAAGCGCAGTCGACGCGCATATTCATCGGTTCGGAGAACCGGCTTTTCGCGCTTTCCGGGTCCTCGGTCATCGCTTCACCCTATCGCGACCGCGAGGGCAGGGTGGTCGGCGTGGTGGGGGTAATCGGCCCGACTCGGTTGAATTATGCGCGCGTCGTCCCCATGGTGGACTTCACTGCCCAGAGCCTGGGCAAGCTCATCGGATAGCTGGAACCAAAGAACAAATGACCGACGACAAGACACAGTCGCCCGCCATAGATCCCGCAGTGGCAGAGGAACTTCAGGGCGTGCCGGAGGACTTCGTGGACACCAAGGGCGAGAACGAGGAAATCGCGGCTCTTCGCGAGAAACTGGCTACGGCCGAACAGGACGTACTCTACGCCCGCGCCGAAACGCAGAACGTGCGCCGCCGTCTTGAAAAGGACATTGCCGACACCCGCGCTTATGCTGCGACCGGTTTCGCGCGCGATATTCTCTCGGTGTCCGACAACCTCGCCCGCGCGCTGACTGCGATCCCCGCGGAACTGCGCGAAGACGACAAGCTCAAGGGCCTCGTTGCAGGTATCGAGGCCACCGGTCGTGAGATCGACAAGGTCTTCGCCAGCCACGGCATCACCCGCATCGCCGCGATGGGCCTGCCGCTCGACCCCAACCAGCACCAGGCCATGATCGAGTTGCCCTCGGCCGACGCCGAGCCGGGTACGGTCCTGCAGGAAATGCAGGCCGGTTACATGATCAAGGACCGCCTCCTGCGTCCGGCCATGGTTGCCGTAGCCAAGAAGCCGGACTGATCGGGTTTCTCTATTAAGCTGAACATTCGGCCCGCCTCCGCAAATACCGGAGGTGGGCCGTATCGTATTGTTGCCGGGGAACCTCACGCGCGCGCTTCCGTTCACTTGTGCATAGGCTACAGAATTTTCGGAGAACATCGATGCGCAAGCTCATCCTTCCCATTCTGGCCGCCGGTGCGCTGAGCATCGGTGGCTGCGCGAGCAACTATGCGGGCGAGGGCGCCCTTGCAGGCGGCGCGCTCGGCGCGGGCGTCGGCGCGATCGCCGGCGGTGACGTCGGCACCGGCGCGGCGATCGGCGCTGCGGCTGGTGCCGTAGCCGGTTCGCAGGCCAAGAAGAACGATCGCGGCTGCTATCGTTACGATCGTCGCGGCGACCGTTACTGGGATCGCGATTGCTGATCAGGCAGTCAGGTTAATTCGAGCAGGGCGCGGGCGCATAAGTGCCTGCGCCCTGTTTCGTAGAGGCTTGTTCTACGATTTACATGCGCCTTTGCGAGTTACATCGTCATTGCGAGCGCAGCGAAGCAATCCAGAGCGGGGTGGAACTGCCCTGGATTGCTTCGCTGCGCTCGCAATGGCGTTATAGTTACGCCCCGAACGGCAGAATCCCGCGATAGGCTGCCAGTTCCGGCGCTCCGGGAAAGTGCAGCCCCTCACGCAGCAGAAAGACGTGCCGCACGATCTCCGCCTGCTGCTCGATGCCATAGCGATCGAGCGTCCAGCCCGGCCTCAGCACATAATCGTAACGACATAGCGGATGACGCATCAGAGGCAGATACCAGCGTCCCTTGCACTGGGTTTGCCACACATGGGTCATCTCGTGGATGAACAATCCCTGCAGTCCCGGCGCAGCGCGCGAGAAATCATCCAGATAGAGATCGCTGCGGGGATGGAAGTGCAGGTGACCGCAAGGCGCCATGACCGTGTTGACGGGCTGGAACGGGAACCATCGGCGGCGACGGACACGCACCGGCGCGCAGTCCACCGCATTCCCGAAGATCGAGCGGACGAGATCGACCTCGCCCGCCGTCAGCGCCCGCTCACCGCCCTGATCTACGGTCGGCCCGAGGATCAGTGGTGCATTCCTTCCATGGAGCCGTGATCCATACCCTCATGGCTCATGCCACCGCCCCCCGTATCGCTCCCCAGAGCCTCTACCTGCAGCGGCATCGACAGCTTGTCGCCGTCCGAAAACGTCAGCGTTAGCTCCGCCTTGCCGCCGGGCTTGAGATCGGGCGAGACGTCGAAGACCATCACGTGAAGGCCGCCCGGCGCGAAGACCATCGAGGCGCCCGGGTCGATCGGCAGGCTGTCAACCTTGGCCATGGTGCCGCCGTTGCTCTGGTGCATCTCCGCCTTGGCTGCGCCGGAGACATGGACACCTGCCAGCGTAACCGGCTCGGCGCCGTCATTGCGCACAGTAAAGTAGACTGCGCCTGGACGGCCCGCGACGATGGGCAGCACCAACTTGCCGTCGCTCGCCACCATGCCGGGCTTGGCGTTGGGGCCGGAGAGGGTGGCGTCGTTCGATTCGGTCGGGCTGTCGGGCGTCTTGCCGCAACCGGCGACCATGGACATCAGCGCGACGGAGCAGATCAGGGCGACTGGCAGGTTACGTTTGGTCACAGGCATTTCCCTTTGTTATGCCCCGTTTCTGAATCGTTGCGCCTAATGCCATTCACACAGGCTTGTTCCAAGCGAAACGTCACCTATATCCGGCCTCGACGACTTGGAACGTCACCGAGCCGTGCAAGCTGCCTTGCCTTGTGTAAGGGAGGCGATCCGCACGGTGTCACCCACTGACGTGAGGAATGGGGATAATGGCTAAAGTAATTGGTATCGACCTTGGCACCACCAACAGCTGCGTCGCCGTCATGGACGGCGGCAAGCCCAAGGTCATCGAGAATTCAGAAGGCGCGCGCACCACGCCCTCGATCGTCGCTTTCACCAAGGATGGTGAGCGCCTGATCGGGCAGCCTGCAAAGCGCCAGGCCGTAACCAACGGCAACAATACGATCTTCGCGGTGAAGCGCCTCATCGGCCGCCGCTTCGACGACCCGGTGACCAAGAAGGACACCGAGCTGGTTCCGTACCACATCGTCAAGGGCAAGAACGGCGATGCATGGGTCCAGGCCGGTGGCGAGGATTACTCGCCCTCGCAGATCAGCGCCTTCACGCTCCAGAAGATGAAGGAAACCGCCGAATCGTATCTGGGCGAGACGGTCACGCAGGCGGTCATCACCGTTCCTGCGTACTTCAACGACGCCCAGCGCCAGGCGACCAAGGACGCCGGCCAGATCGCCGGTCTCGAAGTCCTGCGCATCATCAACGAGCCGACCGCTGCGGCGCTGGCCTACGGCCTCGACAAGCAGGACGGCAAGACGATCGCGGTCTACGACCTCGGCGGCGGCACCTTCGACGTCTCGGTTCTGGAAATCGGCGACGGCGTGTTCGAGGTGAAGTCCACCAACGGCGATACCTTCCTCGGTGGTGAAGACTTCGACTCGAAGGTCGTCGAGTGGCTGGCGGACAAGTTCAAGGCCAAGGAAGGCCTCGACCTCAAGACCGACAAGCTGGCTCTGCAGCGCCTGAAGGAAGCGGCTGAAAAGGCGAAGATCGAACTGTCGTCCACCGCGACGACCGAAGTGAACCTTCCCTTCATCACCGCCCGCATGGAAGGCGGCGCCACCACCCCGCTGCACCTCGTCGAGACGATCACCCGTTCCGACCTGGAACGCATGGTCGCCGACCTGATCCAGCGCACGCTTGAGCCCTGCCGCAAGGCGATCGCCGATGCCGGTCTCTCGGCCAAGGACATCGACGAAGTCGTGCTCGTGGGCGGCATGACCCGCATGCCCAAGGTGCGTGAAGTCGTGAAGGACTTCTTCGGCAAGGAGCCGCACACCGGCGTGAACCCGGACGAAGTCGTCGCCATGGGCGCGGCGATCCAGGCCGGCGTTCTGCAGGGCGACGTCAAGGACGTGCTGCTTCTCGACGTGACCCCGCTGTCGCTGGGCATCGAGACGCTGGGCGGCATCATGACCAAGATGATCGACCGCAACACGACGATTCCGACCAAGAAGAGCCAGGTCTACTCGACCGCCGAGGACAACCAGCAGGCGGTGACGATCCGCGTGTTCCAGGGCGAGCGCGAGATGGCGCAGGACAACAAGCTGCTCGGCCAGTTCGACCTCGTCGGCATCCCGGCGGCGCGTCGCGGTGTCCCGCAGATCGAAGTGACCTTCGACATCGACGCCAACGGCCTCGTGAACGTGTCCGCCAAGGACAAGGGCACCGGCAAGGAACAGCAGATCCGCATCCAGGCCTCGGGCGGCCTTTCGGACAGCGACATCGACCAGATGGTCCGTGACGCCGAGAAGTTCGCCGAAGAGGACAAGAAGCGCCGCGAATCGGCCGAGGCCCGCAATCAGGCCGACAGCCTCGTCCACGCGACCGAGCAGCAGCTGACCGAGCACGCCGACAAGATCGACGCTTCGCTCAAGGCTGAAGTCGAGGCCGCGATCGCCGCGACCAAGACCGCTCTGGAAGGCAACGACGCGACCGAAATCAACGCCAAGGCTCAGGAGCTGACCCAGGTGGCGATGAAGGTCGGCCAGGCCATCTACGAGAAGGAGCAGGCTTCTGCCGCTTCGCCGGAAGCCGCCAAGGCCGACGACGACGTGGTCGACGCCGAGTTCTCGGAAGTCGACGAAAACAAGGGCTGACAAGTCCTGATGAAAACCCTGGCCGCCACCTGTGCAAACCGCGCCGGTGGCGGTTAAGGTATTCCGACGGGGAAATATCACGTGTCAGCGACTGAAATCGACTATTACGAACTGCTTGAGGTAGAGCGCACTGCGGACGACAAGGTCCTCAAGTCGGCCTACCGCAAGCTTGCCATGCGCTTCCACCCGGACAAGAACCCGGGCTGCGCCGATTCCGAGGCGCGCTTCAAGCAGATCAGCGAGGCTTACGACTGCCTCAAGGACCCGCAGAAGCGCGCGGCTTACGATCGCTACGGTCATGCCGCGTTCCAGCAGGGCGCAGGCGGCGGTCAGGGCGGCGGAGACTTCGGCGATATCGGCGACATCTTCGAATCCATCTTCGGCAGCGCCTTCGGTGGCGGTGCTCGTCAGCAGCAGCGGCGCGGCGCCGACTTGCGCTACGACATGGAAGTCAGCCTCGACGAAGCGTTCCGGGGCAAGAGCACCGAGATCACCATCGAAGTCTCGCAATCGTGCGAACCCTGCAACGGTTCGGGCGCACAGCCCGGCACCGGCAAGCGCGGCTGTTCGATGTGCGGCGGCCACGGCAAGGTCCGTGCGCAGCAGGGCTTCTTCGTGGTCGAGCGTACCTGCCCGACCTGCCACGGCCGGGGCGAGGTAATCGAGAAGCCGTGTCGCTCGTGTGGCGGCGAGGGACGGGTGGACAAGCCGCAGACGCTGCAAGTGGACATTCCGCCGGGCGTCGATTCGGGTACCCGCATCCGCCTCTCCGGCAAGGGTGAGGCCGGGCCGTTCGGCTCGCCCCCGGGCGACCTCTACATCTTCCTCCACGTCAAGCGCCACCGCGTGTTCGAGCGTGACGGGACGACGCTGGTGACCAAGGTGCCGATCACCTTCACCACGGCGGCGTTGGGCGGCTCGATCGAGATCCCCGGCATCGACGGCGAGGCGATCCAGCTCGACATTCCGGCAGGCATCCAGTCCGGCAAGCAGCTGCGCAAGCGCGGTGAAGGCATGCCGGTGCTGCAGGGCCGCGGCCGCGGCGATCTTGTGATCGAGATCGCGGTGGAAACCCCGACCAAGCTGTCGGCGCGCCAGAAGGAAATCCTGCGCGAGTTGCAGTCGACCGAGACCGGCGATGAATGCCCGCAGTCGAAGGGCTTCTTCGACCGCATCAAGGACGCCTGGACCGACCTGACGGAGTGACTAAGGCGGGTGGGGCGCGTGCTCCACCCGCTTTTCTCACCCCACCTCGTCATTGCGAGCGCAGCGAAGCAATCCAGGGCGGCTCAAGACTGCCCTGGATTGCTTCGCTGCGCTCGCAATGACGACCTTCAGGTGTCCTACTTCCCCGCCAGCACCTCACGCCTGATCCGGCGCAGCAGTTCCGGATCAGCTCGCAGGCGCTGCCTCTCCTCATCGAGGATCGCCAGAAACGCCCGCCGCTTGAACCCGAGCAGTTCCGGCTGCGGCATCGCATGTTCGACCGAGAGCGTGGAGGCGATGAGGTCCATCATCCGCTCCGCACCATGCAGGCGCCCCCACAGGTAGTCGTTTTCCCGGTAGCCACGGCTGAAGAACGCGCCGAAGTTGAAGAATTCCTTCCCGCGCAGCGTCTCCTCGCGCATGCCGTCGCGGATCGCGTGGCAGTCCTCGGGCGAGATGCGATCGACCCGCACCGGGTCGAACTCGGTCAGTCCTTCGCCGCGCAGCAGGGGCAGGGTGACGGTGTCGTAGAACGGGAAGCCGAGGTAGGCGAGCAGCACCCGGCGACGTAGCGCCTGCGGCATTGCGGCAAGAGCTTCTGCCAGCAACTCGTCCACCGCGTTGTCGGTCTCCAGCAGGTTTCGGGCTTCGGCGAAATGATCGACGACTACCTGCGGCTCCTCGAAAAAGCGCGCGGCCACGGCCGGAAAACCCTCGCCCAGCGCCGCCAGCGGCTCGCGGTCGATGTAGAGCGACAGCGCCTTGTAGATCGCGGTGCGCGCGGCATCGCGGTCCTGTTCGGTGACATCGGGTTCCGCTTCCCACTCCTGAGTCACGCGCCGAGCCAGCAGGCGCAGGCGGCGGATGCGGAAGGCAAGATCGTGGTTGCGGAAGAACTCTATCATCATCGGCGAACCGGCCTCGCGCAATGCCTGCGCCCGGTCGAGGCCTTGCGCCGCCAGGTGCGCGATCAGCCTTAGTCGCACCGCTTCCGGAGAAGACAGATCGAGTTCGGGCGCCGCTTCCAGCACCATGCGGGCCATCATCGCGGTGATACCGCTGAACTTGACCTGCGCGTAGCCGTGATAGGCGAACCCCGCCTGCTCGAAAGCCGCGCCCTGCGCCTTGGCGCGCCATGCCGCAAGACGCTTGGGGGTAGGGCGGTCGAGGAAGAAGGTGTGCCCGAACAGGCGGTCCACCGTCTCCTCAATCTCCGGCCGCAGGGCCAGCACGATCTCGCGCAGCGACGCCATCTCGCGCGAGCGGGCTTCCAGCGCCTCCAGATTGTCGCGGATGGGCTGCTCGCGGGGGATCGCGGAGAGCGAGCCGAAGATCACCGAGAAAAAACCCGGCAGGCTCGCATCGCGCCGCATTTCCGCGCCGAGATGATCGGGTGTCGGATCGACGTAGACGAAGCGGCGATCCACTTCGCGCGCGGCGGGTCGGTCCCGCAGGGCATGCATGGCATCGGCGAAAGGCGCATTGACCAGCACCGCCCCGTCGATCAGCGATACGCAGTCCAGGTCGCCGCGCCGTGCATGCTCGGGCATGATCCGCGCGAGGAAGGCATCGCGCGTCGGCCATGTCCCGCCCTGTTCGTCCACCAGCCGGTCGATCTCGCCGATCTGCAGCGGCGGGAAGGCGCCGGGGAAACTCGCCGACGCCCGGGCCGCCATCACCAGTTCCGGCAAGGGCGCCAGCGGCGCTCCCTCAGCGCCCGCCTTGACGTGAAAGCCGAAGGTCATCCGGTGTTCGCTTTCCAGCACTTGCTGCGGCGAATGGAGCCGCAGCGTTTCCAGATGCCCCTTGAAGTCGGTCGAGGTCAGGAACACGTCGAGCGGATGGTGCTCCGGCAGCAGCGGTGGTCCGGCCGGGGTTTCGGCCATGGCGGTCAGAGCGCGGTGCAGCAGCCTCGAAAAGCCGATGCCGCTGAACGGTGGCTCGAACCACCGTGAGCGGATCAGGCGCGAGAGCTTTTCGCGCACTTCCGTCCGCGTCTCCGGCGCCACACTTGCGCTGACGGCATTGCCGGGCCGATGGAGCAGGTAGGTCACCAGAGGGCTGGCCCAGAACTTGGCGGCACGCGAGCCGGGGCGGGCGTCAGGATCGAGCAGCACGTCGACGTCGGCCGTCTCCAGCCACAAGTCGGTCAGCGGCTCCAGCGACTGGCCCGAATGAATGGCCTGGGCGAGAAACAGCGAATTGATCCCGCCCGCGCTGGCCCCGGCGGCAATGTCGGTCAATATCCGTAGCTTGAGGTTGCCGCTGCTTTCAAGCCTGCGCAGCAAGTCGAGATAGACCGCCGCGCTGCCTTGCAGCCCAGCCTCGCCGGGCAGATCGGCCCAGGCGGCGCGGCTCGCCTGCAGGGCCTTCCACAACTCCTTGGTGACGCCGTGCATGTAGACGGCGAGGCTGACGCCTCCATAACAGACCAGAGCGATCCGCAGTTCTTTTTGCTGCATATCGGTATCTTACCGAGGGTTACAGGATTGGCAATTGCGTTCTCATTCCGTTCCGTTTACGCGGACGGCATGGCTAAACCCAAGCGTCGATATGTGTGCCAATCCTGCGGCGGCGTCTCCACCCGGTGGCAAGGCCAGTGCCCCGACTGCGGGGAGTGGAACACGCTGGCAGAGGATGCGCCGCAGACGATCTTCTCCGCCAAGCACGACCTCTCTTCGGGCGGCCGACCGATCCAGTTCACCCCGCTCGACGCGCCGGGTGAAGTGCCCAAGCGGCAGACGACTGGCATCTCGGAATTCGACCGGGCGCTGGGCGGCGGGCTCGTGCCCGGCTCGGCGATCCTGATGGGCGGTGATCCGGGCATCGGCAAGTCCACGCTGCTGCTGCAGGTTTCGGCCAATGTCGCGATGAAGGGGGGGCTTTCCGTCTACGTCAGCGGTGAGGAGGCTGCTGGGCAAGTGCGTCTGCGTGCCGAGCGTCTCGGTCTGTCCAAGGCGCCGATCCAGCTGGCCGCGGCGACCTCGGTACGCGACATTCTCACCACGCTGGGGATGATGGACAAGCCATCGTTGCTGGTGATCGATTCGATCCAGACGATGCATTCGGACCAGATCGAGGGCGCACCCGGCACCGTCAGCCAGGTGCGCGGGTGCGCGTTCGAACTGATTCGCTACGCCAAGGAGAACGACGTCACCCTCGTCCTCGTCGGCCACGTCACCAAGGACGGCAACATCGCCGGGCCGCGCGTGCTGGAGCACATGGTCGATGTGGTGATGAGCTTCGAAGGTGAGCGCAGCCACCAGTACCGCATCCTGCGCTCGATCAAGAACCGCTTCGGCCCGGTGGACGAGATCGGCGTATTCTCGATGGAGGGCTCGGGTCTGGCGGAAGTCGGTAACCCCTCGATGCTGTTCCTCTCGGGCCGCGAAGAACCGATGGCGGGAAGCGCGGTGTTTCCGGCGATGGAGGGAACACGGCCCGTACTCGTCGAAATCCAGGCGCTGATCGTGCGGTTGCAGAGTGGTGCCACGCCTCGCCGCGCGGTCGTGGGCTGGGATTCGGGCCGTATGGCAATGCTGCTGGCGGTGCTGGAAGCGCGCTGCGGGCTCAGTTTCTCGAACGCGGAAGTCTATCTCAACGTCGCGGGCGGCTACCGACTCGGCGACCCGGCCGCCGATCTCGCGGTGGCGGCGGCGCTGGTATCCGCGCTGGGCGACAAGCCGCTCTCCACCGATGCCGTGTGGTTCGGCGAAGTTTCGCTCGCCGGAGAGATCAGGCCGGTGGCTCATGCTTCGATCCGGCAGCGCGAATCCGCCAAGCTGGGGTTCTCGAAGGCGTTCGGTCCGTCGAACGGACCCGTGCCGGAAAAGGGCCTTTCATTTTCCGGGCTGACGATGCTGCCCAACCTCGTTGACCGCATCCTGTCCGATGCCTAATTCTGCCGGTCTATGACTGGCTTCGACATTGCCGTTCTCCTGTTCGTGGGACTCGGCGCCATTACCGGCTTCATTCGCGGCTTCGTGCAGGAAATCCTTGCACTGGCGGCGTGGATTTTTGCCATCTTCGCCATCCGCCTGTTCCACACGCCGCTGACGGCGGCGCTGGGCGATTACATCAGCTCGGATTCGGGGGCGGCGGTGCTGGCTTTCGCGCTGCTGCTCGGCATTCCGTTCCTGGCAGTGAAGCTGGTCGCCAAGTGGGCCGGCGCCAAGAGCCGCGCTTCGGTGCTCGGGCCGATCGACCGGGTGCTGGGTTTCGGGTTTGGTGCGGTGAAGGGCGTGATCGTGATCGTGCTCGGCTTCTCCGTGCTGGTCTTGGGCTACGATACGATCTGGGGCATCGGCGGCCGTCCCGAATGGATCACGCAGGCCCGCACCTACCCCTTCATCAACGCCAGCAGCGAAGCGCTGGTACAGCTCATCGCCGAACGCCGTGCGGAGGCCCGTGCGGCCGAAGCAGCGCACGAAGCGCAGTAAGACCGGCGTGTCCACGGCCGTACTTTATACGCCGGACGTTCTCGCACTCGCGATCGAACTGGCCCGTCATCCGCTGACCGACGACTTGCCCCTGCGCGGCGAAGCCCGTTCGCGCAGTTGCGGCAGCACGATAGCGCTGGGCCTCGCCTTCGACGATGCCGGTGCGATCGCGCGCGTCGGGCTGCGCAGCCACGCCTGCGCGATCGGGCAGGCCTCCGCCGCTATCTTCGCCCGCAATGCACCGGGCGCGTCCGTCAAGGACATCCTTGCGACGCGCGCCGCCGTGGTAGCGTGGCTGGCAGGCGAGGGCGCATTGCCGCAATGGCCCGGATTCGCCGCGATCTCCGCCGCGCGGGACTATCCTGCGCGGCACGGTGCGGTCCTGCTGCCATGGGATGCGGCGGTCGAGGCGATCTCCCACATCTGAGCGACTGCAGCCGAGTTGCCCCGGCACGACAGCTGGGTCTATGGGCCATCACGTGACTTCGTATTCCGACCTGCCCGCTCCGGCGCTCCGCCTGGATCTCGACCAAGACGCGCTGCAATCCAACTGGCGCGCGCTCGACCGCATGTCGGGCGGCGCGCGGGCAGGGGCAGCGGTCAAGGCGGATGCCTACGGCCTCGGCGTGCACAAGGTCGTGCCTTTGCTGCAAGCCGCTGGATGCGAAGATTTCTTCGTGGCGCACTGGTCGGAAGTCCGCGCGGTGCTTGAAGTGGCGAGCCCCGGCTCGCTGTCTGTTCTCCACGGACCGCTGACGTCGCAGGACGCCGCTTATGCGCAGGCGACAGGCGTGAAGCCGGTCATCAACTCGCTCGAACAGGCACGGCGCTGGATCGACGCTGGAGGCGGGCGCTGCGACCTGATGGTCGATACCGGGATGAACCGTCTGGGCGTGACGCTGGACCAACTGGCCGAGCCGGTGCTGGCACAGCTCGAGATCGACGTCCTGCTCTCGCATCTCGTGGCCGCCGAGGAAGATACGCCACTCAACGTCATCCAGTGCGAGCGCTGGAACGATGCCCGCACGCGGGTTCGCCACAAGCGGGCAAGCCTCGCCAACAGCGGCGGCATCGCGCTGGGCGAGGCCTATCACGGCGATCTGACCCGCCCCGGCATTGCCCTTTACGGCGGAGTGCCCCGGCCGGAGATGGCGCCCATGCTGCGCCAGGTCGTTCGCCCGCAGACCGCGATCCTGCAGGTCCGTCATGTCGAAGCGGGCGAGACCATCGGCTACAACGCGACGTTCACCGCGCCTGCCGCAATGCGGGTAGGGACGATCGCCCTCGGCTATGCCGACGGCTATTTGCGGTGCTGGTCCGGCAAGGGACGCTTTTGCGCTGCAGGAACGATTCTGCCGGTACTCGGCCGGGTGAGCATGGACCTCACCGTCGTCGACCTCACCCATGCTCCCGACGTGGCGGAGGGCGACTGGATCACGGCGGACTATGCGCTGCCTCAGGCTGCGGTAACCACGGGGCTGTCGCAATATGAGCTGCTGACGTTGCTCGGCAGGCGGTTCGGGCGCTGAAAATCGCGGAATTTCCGCCGATTTCCTCTTTTGCTGCGCAGCAATTTGTGTTGCAATGCGATATTCCGGAATGGTATCTTAGCCATCCGGCAAATGGGGACTGGATAATGACTGAAACGGCGTCTGGCGAAGACAACACCGTAATCATCAAGAAATATGCGAACCGGCGTCTCTACAACACGCGGTCCTCCAGCTACATCACGCTCGATCATCTGTCGAAGATGACGCGCGAAGGGGTGGACTACAAGGTTCTCGATGCCAAGACCGGCGCCGACATCACCCACACGATCCTCACCCAGATCATCATGGAAGAGGAATCGAACGGTGAGCAGATGCTTCCCGTCAACTTCCTTCGCGAACTCATCAGCATGTACGGCAACCAGATGCAGTCGCTGATCCCGCACTACCTCGAAGCCTCGATGGAGAACTTCCGCGCCAACCAGGCGAAGCTCGCCAAGGCGTTCGAGGACAGCCTGGGCAATAATCCGCTCGCCAAGCTGGCCGAGCAGAACATGGCGATGTTTCGCGCTGCGTCCTCCGCCTTCATGCCCGGCGCGGAAAAGCAGCCGGAAACCAAGGCGCCGCCCGCGGAGGATGCAGGCGATCTCTCCGCGCTGCGCGACCAGATGGCTGAAATCCAGAAGCGCCTCGACGCGCTGGGTAAATAATTGCGGGCAAGTAAGCAGGCCGAAGGGGCGAAGTGATGACCTCCCGCGTCGCTCGCCCTGCCGCGCGTATCATCCTGCTCGATCCGGCTGAGCGCGTGCTGCTGTTCCGGTTCGACCCGCCCGACCGTCCCCCGTTCTGGTGCACGCCGGGCGGGGCGGTCGATCCCGGCGAAAGCTACGAGGATGCGGCAAGGCGCGAACTGCTGGAGGAAACCGGCTTCGTTGCAGAGCCGGGACCGCAAGTGGCGCAGCGGATCGCTGATTTCATCACCATCGAAGGCGTGCCGGTGACGGCCGACGAGCGATATTTCCGCATACGCACTCCTGCGGGCACCGATCCCGAGGCGATCGATACCGGCGGCCACACCGAACTGGAACGCTCGGTGATGCGCAGCTGGCGCTGGTTCGACCGCGCGGCATTGGCCGCGCTTGAGGAACCGTATTTTCCGGAAGATCTGGCCGAGATGTTCTAAGGTCGCGCGGGCTTTCAGGGGCTTCGACAAGCTCAGCCTGAGCGGGTTTGGGAGGTTTGCACTATCCCCCGCTCACCCTGAGCTTGTCGAAGGGTCATGCCGAACGCGTCGCCATTCATTTGAACCTTGCGCCAAGTCCCGCTAACAGGCGCGCCATGAATCAGAAGACCGCGATCCGCCACGCCCTCTCCACCAAGCGCGAAGACGATTTCGCCCAGTGGTATCAGGAAGTCATCTCCGAAGCCGAAATGGCCGAGGAATCGGGCGTGCGCGGCTGCATGGTCATCAAGCCTTGGGGCTACGGCGTGTGGGAACGCATCCAGCGCCTGATGGACGACCGCATCAAGGCCGCGGGCGTGCAGAACTGCTACTTCCCGCTGTTCATCCCGCTTTCCTACTTCGCCAAGGAAGCCGAGCACGTCGAGGGCTTCGCGAAGGAGATGGCGGTCGTCACCCATCACCGCCTCGTCGGCGACGGCAAGGGCGGCCTTGTGCCCGATCCCGAGGCGAAGCTGGAAGAGCCGCTGATCGTGCGTCCCACCTCCGAAACCGTGATCGGCGCCGCCATGGCGCGCTGGGTACAGTCGTGGCGCGACCTGCCGCTGATGGTCAACCAGTGGGCCAACGTGGTGCGCTGGGAAATGCGCACCCGCATGTTCCTGCGCACCAGCGAATTCCTCTGGCAGGAAGGCCACACCGCTCACGCCGACCGGGACGATGCGATGGCCGAGACGCTGCGCGCGCTCGAAATGTACCGCGACTTCGCCGAGACCGAGCTGGCGATGCCCGTCATCGCCGGTGAAAAGCCCGAGAACGAGCGCTTCCCCGGCGCCGTCGCGACCTATTCGATCGAGGCGATGATGCAGGACGGCAAGGCGCTGCAGGCGGGCACTTCGCATTATCTCGGCACAGGTTTCGCGCATGCGGCGGGGATCACCTTCCAGGACCGCGAGGGCACGCAGCAGTATGCCCACACGACCAGTTGGGGCACCTCGACCCGCATGATCGGCGGCCTCATCATGACGCACGGCGACGACGACGGCCTGCGCGTGCCGCCCGCAGTGGCGCCGCACCAGATCGTCATCCTGCCGATGCTGCGTGACACGCCCGAGGACGACGCGCTGCTCGCCTACTGCGAGGAACTGCGCAAGGCCCTCGTCGGCCAGTCGGCCCTTGGCGAAAGCCTGCGCGTGCTGCTCGACAAGCGCCCCGGCAAGGCCACGCAGAAGCGCTGGGCCTGGGTCAAGAAGGGCGTGCCGCTGATCCTCGAGATCGGCGGGCGCGATGCGGCGGGCGGTCAGGTCTCGATGCTGCGCCGCGACAAGCTGTGGACCGAGGCGGGCAAGGCGAACTTCGTCGGCCTCGCCAAGGACGAGTTCGTGGCCCGCGCTTCGGCCGAGATCGAGGACATCCAGGCCTCGCTTCACGCCGAAGCCAAGGCCAGGCGCGACGCGAACATCTCGAAGGCGTCCAGCTTCGAGGAACTCGCGGCGTTCTTCGCCGAGGACAAGCGCTATCCGGGCTGGGTCGAAGTCGAATGGGCACGCCCGACCGGCGATGAACTCGAAGCGGTGGTCCAGAAGCTCAAGGGCCTTAAGCTCACCATGCGCAATACGCCGCTGGGCGCCGAACCCGCGACCGGTAACTGCATTTTCACGGGACGTGGCGCCGTGGAGAAGATATACGTCGCCCGATCCTACTGAATGGGGTCTTACTGATTTCACACGGGGGCTCCGGATGATCGCAGCGATTAAATACAACCTCGCGAACCTGACCAACTTCAAGGGACGCGAGGGTCGCTCGGCCTTCTGGTTCTATTTCCTGTTCCTGGCGATCATCCAGATCGTGATTTCCATCGTGATCTCGATGGTGATGACGGCACCGATGATGGCCGACGTGTTCGAGGCTGCGAAGCAGGGGCTGAGCGAAGCCGAGATGCAGAAGCGCATGTTCAGCCGCCTTTCGGGGATGATGCGCACTTCGGTCTGGGCTTCCGTCGCCAGCACACTCGTGCTGACCGGTCTGCTGGTCGCCTCGTTCACGCGGCGGCTGCACGATTCCGACAAGCCGGGCTGGATCGCCGGGCTGACGGCGCTGATCCAGTTCGCGGCGCTGGGCGTGGCGGTCGCTTCGGTTGACAAGGTCGCCGAGATGATGATCATCGCCCAGAGCGGCGACATGGTGAAGCTGCAGGAGGCGCAGGCCAGCGTGATGATGAACGGCATGCTCGGCTATGTGCCCCTGCTGCTCATCATCGTGTTCGGCGTCTGGCCCTCGAGCGACGGAGCCAACCGTTACGGTGCGGAGCCCGATCACATCTGAGGGCCACAGTTCGTCATTGCATCTCTCTATTTCGTCATTGCGAGCGCAGCGAAGCAATCCAGAGCCACGTAAACCGCCCTGGATTGCTTCGCTGCGCTCGCAATGACGAGACGGGTGGCGATGAGGCGGGGTGAACCCGGAGCTTCCGGGGGCAATTCGCGCCTGCGAGATTGCATTGCACGGCTGCAGGGGGCATCTGCGAGGAATGCCCGCAAACAACCGCCCCGCCAATAACCGAACCTCAGGCAATCGGCTCACCGCCAACCGTCCGGTCAAGGATCGTTCGGCCAAGGATCGCCCCACGCCGGGACTGCCCACCCGCAAGCAGATCCTCGACTTCATCCAGAACTCGAGCGAACCTGCGGGCAAGCGCGAAATCTCGCGCCACTTCGGCCTCAAGGGCAATGAAAAGATCCAGCTCAAGGCGCTGCTCAAGGACATGGCCGAAGAGGGCCTGATCGACGGCAAGCGCACTGCATTCCACAAGATGGGCGGGCTGCCCAAGGTCACCGTCCTGCGCGTGATCGACATCGACGAGGGAGAGGCGATCGCCGTCCCCGATACCTGGCAGCCCGACGACGCCACCCCGCCGCCACGCATTCGCCTGATCGAGAAGGGGCGCGGTTCGGCGCTGCGCAAGGGCGACCGCGTGCTGTCGCGCACCGAGGAAAGCGCTACCGGCTGGCGCGCCTTCCCGATGAAGAAGCTGGAACTGCGCGCCGACCAGATCCTCGGCGTCGTCGAGATCGACGGCGGCGGCAAGCCCTGGCTGGCCCCGGTCGACAAGCGCATCCGCAATTCCTCGCCAATCTCCGATCTTGGCGAGGCGAAGGCGGGCGAGCTGGTGCTGGGCGTGCCGATCGGCCGTTCGGCACGGCCTTCGGTCAAGGTGACCGAAGTGCTCGGCGAACCGCTGGCGCCCAAGTCGTTCAGCCTGATCGCCATCCACAAGCACGGCATTCCCAACCACTTCATCGAGGAAGTGCTGGAAGAGGCGCAGGTTTCGGCGAAGCTGCCGCTCAGCCCCGAGCACCGCGAAGACTTGCGGCACCTGCCGATCGTCGCCATCGATCCCTCCGACGCGCGCGACCATGACGATGCGATCTGGGCGGCGCCGGACGGGGAGGGCGGCTTCGACGCGCTCGTCGCCATCGCCGACGTCTCGTTCTACGTCCGCCCCGGCGGCCAGATCGACCGCGAGGCGCGGCGGCGCGGCAACTCGGTCTATTTCCCCGACCGCGTCGTGCCGATGCTGCCCGAAGTGCTCAGCGCCGACGTCTGTTCGCTGCGCTCGGGCGAGGACCGCGCGGCGATGGCCTGCCACATGAAGATCGACGCCGAGGGCAAGATCACCGACTGGCGCTTCACCCGCGCGATCGTGCGCATCGACGAAGTGATCGCCTATGAAGAAGCGCAGGCGCGCATCGACGAGGGCCGCGCGGCTGAGCACCTGACAAACCTGTGGGCCGCGTGGAAGGCGCTGGCCACCGCGCGCAGCAATCGCGATCCGCTGGAACTCGAACTGCCCGAACGCCGCGTCAAGCTGGACGAGAAGGGCCGCATCACCGAGATCGCGATCCGAGAGCGGCTCGATGCCCACCGCGTGGTCGAGGACTTCATGATCGCCGCCAACGTCGCCGCCGCCAAGGCGCTGGAGGCCAAGACCGCGCCCGTCGTCTACCGCATCCACGAAACGCCGAGCCGCGAGAAGCTGATGGCGCTCAAGGACTACCTCGCGACGTTCGGCAAGAAGCTGGCGATGGGGCAGGTCATCACGCCCAGCCTGTTCAACCGCATGCTCAAGGACGTGACCGACGAGACCGAGAAGGCGCTCATCATGGAAGCGGTCCTGCGCAGCCAGACGCAGGCCTATTACGGCCCCGCCAATGCCGGGCACTTCGGGCTGGCGCTGGCGTCCTACGCGCACTTCACCTCGCCGATCCGGCGTTATGCGGACCTTCTGGTGCACCGCGCATTGGTCGATGCCTATGGGCTGGAGCAGCCGAAGCCAAAAGCCGACATTCCGGCGCTGTCAGGCCTGTCGGAGCGTGACCGCGAAGACCTCGGCCGCGTCAGCGACGCGATCAGCCAGGCCGAGCGCCGCGCCATGGAAGCCGAGCGCGAAACGATCGACCGCTACGTCGCCGCCTGGCTGGCGAGCCGCGTGGGCGAAGTGTTCGACACGCGCATCACCGGCGTCCAGAAGTTCGGCTTCTTCGCCACCATCGTCGGCCTCGGCGGCGACGGCTTGGTCCCGGTCTCGACGCTGGGGGACGAGCGATTCACGTTCGACGAGAAGGCCAAGGTGCTGGTCGGCGACGAGACGGGCACCGCCTTCTCGATCGGCCAGATCCTCAAGCTGCGACTGGCGGAGGCCAATGCG
This sequence comes from Novosphingobium sp. fls2-241-R2A-195, assembly GCF_030209485.1. Taxonomy (NCBI): domain Bacteria; kingdom Pseudomonadati; phylum Pseudomonadota; class Alphaproteobacteria; order Sphingomonadales; family Sphingomonadaceae; genus Novosphingobium; species Novosphingobium sp. fls2-241-R2A-195. The sequence continues at coordinate 39,739 of NZ_JARVRY010000038.1, read as the reverse complement.
CTGACTGGCGCGCTCAAGTATGAGCTGCCCGACGGCGGCGGCCGGATCGAGCCGCGCGGGAATGCTCCGGCGCTCAAGCACAAGGGCAAGCACTTCGTCGGCCAGCGCGGGCGGCCGAAGAACATCCGGCATCAGGGGCGGGGCAAGCGGTAACGCCCCGCACTCGATCCAGCCCCTCATCGTCATTGCGAGCGTAGCGAAGCAATCCAGGGAAGAGCAAACCGCACTGGATTGCTTCGCTACGCTCGCAATGACGAAGTTATGTGGGGCAATGGACCGTTTGTGGCACCCCTGAGTGCCGTTAGGTGCCGCCCAGTGCCGCTCAGCTCAACCGTTCGATCGCCTCGGCATCGAGCCCGCCGGGGACCACAAACACCGGACAGGTCATATGCGCCATGCCCGGCCCGGTGAAGTGCGCGACCAGAGCGCCCGGTCCGCCTTCCTTCGCCGCGCCCAGCACCAGCGCCGAAACCTCGGGGTGCTCCTCCAGATATTTGCGCACGATCTTGATGTCTTCTCCCATGTGAACGGAGATGACCGGCATCTTTGCGCCTTGCGACAAAAGGTTTCCGGCGGCCGCCGTCACCAGCGTCTCGGCGCGGGCGCGGGCCTCTTCCTCGATGGTCGCCTGGACCCCAGCGAAGGCGTTGAAGGGCTGCGGCGGGACGAGCGCCAGAAGGTGCAGCGCACCATCGGTCTTGGCCGCGCGGCGGGCCGCGAACTGAAGGGCGACGAGCGCTTCCTCGCTCTCGTCGACGATCACCAGGTAGATGCGCATGGGTGGTTCCCTCTCCAACCGGCTTATCGATACGCGAAGCCTGCAAGACAAGCCACCACTGTTGCGAAAAAAGAAACTGCAAGGTTCTTGAACGCAACGCTCAAGCCGTCCAAGGAGGGGGCCAGCGCCCGAAAGCGGCCTCCCTACGGACAATAAGGAACGTACAGTTTCCATGCCCATCGAGATCAAGATGCCCGCCCTGTCCCCCACCATGGAAGAGGGCAAACTGGCCAAATGGCTGGTAAAGGAAGGCGACACCGTCTCCTCCGGCGACATCATGGCCGAGATCGAGACCGACAAGGCGACCATGGAATTCGAAGCCGTCGATGAAGGCGTGATCGGCAAGATCAGCGTCGCCGAGGGCACCGAAGGCGTCAAGGTCGGCACCGTCATCGCCGTGCTGGTCGAAGAGGGCGAGGATGCCTCGGCGATCGAAGCACCCAAGGCTGACGCCCCGAAGGCCGCCGCCAAGGAAGAGGCTCCGAAGGCCGAAGCCCCCAAGGCTGACACCAAGCCCGCTCCCGCAGCTGCCCCGAAGGCCGCCGCTTCGGGTGACCGTGTCGTCGCCACCCCGCTCGCCAAGCGTATCGCCGATGCCAAGGGCGTGGACCTCTCGGGCGTCGCCGGTTCCGGCCCGAACGGCCGCATCGTCAAGGCCGACGTCGAGGCCGCGCAGGGCGGGACCGCCAAGAAGGCCGCTCCGGTGCCCGCAGCGTCGGCTCCGGCCGCTGCTCCCGCCGCTGCCGCGACCTCTTCGGTCGAGATGGCCGACGAGACCCGCGCGCTGCTCGATGCCCGCGTGCCGCACTCGGTCGAGAAGCTTTCGGGCATGCGCAAGACCATCGCCCGCCGCCTCGCCCAGTCGAAGCAGGAAGCGCCGCACATCTACCTCAGCGTCGACGTTCAGCTCGACAAGCTGCTGGAACTGCGCTCGCAGATCAACGCCACGCTGGAGAAGCAGGGCGTGAAGGTCTCGGTCAACGACATGCTGGTCAAGGCGCTCGGCATGGCGCTGGTCGCGGTGCCCGAGTGCAACGTGACGTTCGCGGGCAACGAACTCATCAAGTACGAGCGCGCCGACATTTCGGTCGCCGTGTCGATCCCGGGCGGTCTCATCACCCCGATCGTCACCGCCGCCAACGAAAAGTCGTTCTCGGCCATCGCCAAGGCGACCAAGGATCTTGCGAGCCGCGCCAAGGAAGGCAAGCTCAAGCCTGACGAGTACCAGGGCGGCACCGCCTCGATCTCGAACATGGGCATGATGGGCATCAAGTCTTTCTCGGCCGTCATCAACCCGCCGCAGTCGACCATCCTCGCCATTGGGGCAGGCGACAAGCGCCCCTGGGTCATGCCAGACGGGTCGCTGGGAGTGGCGACTGTGATGAGTGCGACTGGCAGCTTCGATCATCGTGCCGTGGACGGCGCCGACGGCGCGCGCCTGATGGCCGCGTTCCGCGAGTTCGTCGAGAACCCGCTGAGCATGATCGCCTGATATGGAGCACGAGGCCGGAGAGCTGGTCATCCGCGTCACCGCGATGCCCACCGACCTCAACCCCTATGGCGGCGTTTTCGGGGGCTGGTTGATGAGCCAGCTTGCCCTGGGCGCCGCCTCGCTGGTCACCCGCCGCACCGGCCACAAGGCCGTGGTGGTGGGGGCGACCGACTTCACCTTTCCCGGCGTCATGCTCGTGGGCGACGAACTCAACGTCTATGCGAGCGTGCAGCGGACGGGGCGCACTTCGATGACGATCGCCACGCGCGGCTTTGGCCGGGCGCGGGCGAGCGAGCATCAGGTCGAAGTCGCCACCGGGCTGTTCACATTCGTGACGCTGGATGAAAACGACCGCCCCAGGCCCATCGCCGCGACTTCGGAGATCGTCTGAAATGGCGGAAGAATACCGCGAACCCGTCATCCGCATCACCGCGATGCCCGCCGATGCCAATGCTTATGGCGACATCTTCGGTGGCTGGCTGATGAGCCTGATGGACATGGGCGCCGGCCTGATCGCCGCGCGCCACTCGCATGGCCGCGCCGTCACCATCGCGATGGACGGCATGCAGTTCCACAAGCCGGTCAAGGTGGGCGACGAAGTCAGCGTCTACGGTGAACTCAGGAAAGTGGGCCGCTCCTCGATGACCATCGGCATCGAGGCCTGGCGGCGCCACCGGCATGAAGAAGAACAGGTGAAGGTGACCGAAGCGGTCTTCACCTTCGTCGCAATCGACGACGCGGGCCGCCCCCGCGCGATCGAACAGGAGAGTTAAGAGTGGCTGATTCTTACGACGTCATCGTTCTCGGTTCCGGCCCCGGCGGCTATGTCGCGGCGATCCGCAGCGCGCAGCTTGGCCTCAAGACCGCCATCGTCGAGCGCGAACTGCTCGGCGGCATCTGCCTCAACTGGGGCTGCATCCCGACCAAGGCGCTGCTGCGCTCGGCCGAGATCCTGCACCACATGAAGCACGCCAAGGACTATGGCCTCGCGGCGGAGAACATCACCGCCGACCTCGACGCGATCGTCAAGCGCTCGCGCGGCGTGGCCAAGCAGCTCAATCAGGGCGTCACGCACCTGATGAAGAAGAACAAGATCACCGTCCACATGGGCACCGGCAAGCTGGTCGCTCCGGGCAAGCTGGAAGTGACCGGGGACAAGGGTTCGGAAACCCTCTCGGCCAAGCACATCATCATCGCCACCGGCGCCCGTGCGCGCGAACTGCCCGGCGCCAAGTCGGACGGCAACCGCATCTGGACCTACCGCCATGCGATGACGCCCAAGGAAATGCCGACGAAGCTGCTGGTCCTCGGCTCGGGCGCGATCGGCATCGAGTTCGCCAGCTTCTACAACGACATGGGCGTCGACGTGACGGTCGTGGAGATGATGGACCGCATCGTACCGGTCGAGGACAAGGACGTCTCGGCCTTCCTCGAAAAGGCGCTGACCAAGCAGGGGATGAAGATCCTCACCGGCGCCAAGGCGAGCGACGTCAAGGCTTCGGACAAGGGCGTCTCTGTCAAGATCACGCCCAAGGGCGGCAAGGAAGAGACGCAGGAATTCAGCCACGTCATCGTCGCGATCGGTATCGTTCCGAACGTCGAGAACATCGGCTTGGAAGAACTCAAGATCGAACCGGACGAGAAGTTCTTCGTCAAGGTGGACGACTATGGCCGCACCAACGTCCCCGGCGTCTGGGCGATCGGCGACTGCGTGAAGGGCCCGTGGCTTGCCCACAAGGCCAGCCATGAAGGCGTCACCACCGCCGAATCGATCGCCAAGGAACTGGGCAACACGGAAGTGCACCCGCACGCTCTGGACCGCCGCAACATCCCGGGCTGCACCTACTGCCACCCGCAGATCGCCTCGGTCGGCCTGACGGAAGCCAAGGCCAAGGAAGAGGGTTACGAGGTCAAGGCCGGCACCTTCCCGTTCATCGGCAACGGCAAGGCGATCGCGCTGGGCGAGCCGGAAGGCTTCGTGAAGACCGTGTTCGATGCCAAGACCGGCGAGCTGCTCGGTGCCCACATGATCGGCGCGGAAGTGACCGAGATGATCCAGGGCTACGTCGTCGGCAAGACGCTGGAGACCACCGAGGCGGAACTGATGAACACCGTGTTCCCGCACCCGACGATCTCGGAGACGATGCACGAGGCGACCCTCGCCGCCTACGGCCGCGCGATCCACATCTGATCGCGCCGCAAGGTCTGGAAAAACGAAGAGGGCGGGCCGCAAGGTCCGCCCTTTTTCGTATCAGCCGGCGGCGCGCACGATATGCTCGAACACGGCCACGTGCAGGGGCTCGGCGAATTCGCAACCGACGGCGCCTTCGCGCACCCAGCAGATGCGTGCGCTTAGCAACTGCAGTCCGGGGATGCGGATACGCAGCGGCACTTCCATCCGGGCATCGGGCAACAGGCCGATGCGGAAGCCTCCGGGCGACAAGTCCTCCAGTCGCGCCGGTTTCCACGGACGGGTTCCCTGACGCACCTCGCACAGGATCGACACGCCGACGCGTGCGGAACGAGGGGTCCGACTGTCGGCCGGGCCGGGCTTGAGGGAATCGCGCATGGGGTCTCCTTGGGGGGAGAACCCCATGCCGTAAAACAGGTTACCAGCGCGTTAGCATTCGGGCGCGCGTACGCTGCCACCCTATTCAGCGGAAGGTCTTTTCCAGTACGACCAGCCCGGGATCGCCGTCGAACGGCTCAGGCCTGAAGCCCCTTTCGCGTTCGAGGTCGATGGCGGCGCGATTGTCACGGCTCTCGATGGAAATGGCGCGGCGACAGCCACGGACCTTGGCCTGGGCCGAGAGGTAATCGAGCATGGCCCAGCCGATCCCTTTGCCGCGGTGATTGCCGCAGACCGAAATGGCGATCTCGCCGGTATCCAGCGGTCCGTCACAAGCCAACAGCCCCGACGCGACGATCTGCCCGCTGGCCTGGTTGATCCCGACCCACGATTCGGTCCGGAAGTGGTCGGCGTGGACCAGCGGCTCCAGCAATACCGGCCCGACGTGCTCGGTCGCCGACAGGAAACGGAAGCGGCGATCCTCGTCCGTCACGCGGGTGAAGAAATCGGTCAGCGCGGGTGCATCCGCCTCGGTCGCCGGGCGCACGTCGAGGTCAATGCCCGAACGGGTGGGGAGGGTGACGATCATGACGGCGTTACCTTTCGATTGAATGCCGAATCTCTAGACCGCGATCATGCGATGCACCTTGATCGAGATCAGATCGCCCGCCATCTTCGTCGAAACGGCACGAGATTCCGCCCGGCCCGTTCTACCATTGTCCAATGGGAACGGCCCGGGTCCATTGTGCTATGCAACATGCAAGGCCGGGAGAGCCCGACCCTACGATATGAGAGGAGAATCCGCATGGCCGAGGCCGTCTATCCCGTTCCCGCCGAGTGGAGCCGGAACGCCCTGATCGACGATGCCCGCTATCAGGAGATGTACGAAAGGTCGGTTTCCGAGCCCGAAGCGTTCTGGCGCGAGGAAGCGCGGCGGATAGACTGGATCAAGCCCTTCAGCGTGGTCAAGCAGACCAGTTTCCACGAAGAGGACTTCGGCATTTCGTGGTTCACCGACGGCACCCTGAACCTCTCGGCCAACTGTCTCGATCGCCATCTCGCGGAGCGGGGCGACCAGATCGCGATCCTGTGGGAGCCGGACAGTCCTACCGCTCCCGAGCGCCGGATCACTTACCGCCAGTTGCACGAGCAGGTCTGCCGCCTGGCCAATCTCCTCAAGGCACGCGGCGTCCGGAAGGGTGAGCGCGTCACTCTCTACCTGCCGATGGTGCCGGAAGCGGCCGTTGCCATGCTGGCCTGCGCGCGGATCGGCGCAATCCACTCGATCGTCTTCGCCGGGTTCTCGCCGGACGCGCTGGCGGGCCGCATCCAGGATTGCGACAGCCGCGTCGTCCTCACTGCCGACGAGGGCCTGCGCGGGGGTAAGAAAGTCCCGCTCAAGGCCAATGTCGATGAGGCGCTCAAGGCCTGTCCCGGCGTCGACAGCGTGATCGTCCTCGCGCACACCAAGTCCGGCGTACCGATGGCCGAGGGTCGCGACATCGACTGGGCCTCGGCCGTCGCCGATCAGGCCGCCGAATGCGAGCCGGTCGAAATGAGCGCGGAGGACCCGCTGTTCATCCTCTACACTTCGGGCTCCACTGGAAAGCCCAAGGGCGTGTTGCACACCACCGGCGGCTATTCGGTATGGGCCTCAATGACCCACGAGTACGTCTTCGACTACCGCCCCGGCCAGATCTACTGGTGCGCGGCCGACATCGGGTGGGTCACCGGCCACAGCTACGTCGTCTACGGCCCGCTGATGAACGGTGCGACCACCGTGATGTTCGAAGGCGTCCCCAACTTCCCCGATCCCAGCCGTTTCTGGCAGGTCGTCGACAAGTTCGGCGTCGAGATTTTCTACGGTGCCCCCACCGCTCTGCGTGCGCTCATGCGCGAAGGCGACGACTGGGTGAAGAAGACCAGCCGCCAGTCGCTGCGCCTCCTCGGCTCGGTAGGCGAGCCGATCAACCCGGAGGCATGGTCCTGGTATCACGAGGTCGTGGGCGAGGGGCGTTGCCCGATCGTCGATACTTGGTGGCAGACCGAGACCGGCGGCGTGATGATCTCACCGCTTCCCGGCGCGACCCCGCTCAAGCCCGGCTCCGCCACCCGCCCGATGTTCGGCGTGCAGCCGAAACTGCTCGACAACGACGGCAAGGATATCGAGGGGCCGGGCGATGGCTGCCTCGTCATCACAGACAGCTGGCCCGGCCAGATGCGCACCGTCTGGGGCGATCACGAGCGCTTCTTCCAGACCTATTTCAGCACCTTCAAGGGCACGTACTTCACCGGTGACGGCTGCCGCCGGGACGAGGACGGCTACTACTGGATCACCGGCCGCATCGACGATGTCATCAACGTCTCCGGGCATCGCATGGGCACCGCGGAGATCGAAAGCGCACTCGTCGCTCACCCCAAGGTGGCGGAAGCGGCGGTTGTAGGCATGCCGCACGAGATCAAGGGGCAGGGCATCTACGCTTTCGTCACCTGCAACGCCGAAGTTGAGCCCGACGACGCCTTGCGCAAGGAACTCATCGCGTGGGTGCGCCACGAGATCGGCCCGATCGCCACGCCAGACGTAATCCAGTTCGCACCGGGCCTGCCCAAGACCCGCTCGGGGAAGATCATGCGCCGCATCCTGCGCAAGATCGGCGAGAACGACGTCTCCAACTTGGGGGATACCTCGACGCTGGCTGATCCGTCGGTGGTCGACAACCTGCTGGCAAACCGGCCCCAACCCGTCAGCGCCTGAACTGAGACGCAACGATGAGAGCCCGCGCCGAATGGCGCAGGCTCTCACTATTCGCGGCGCCTTGCTCTTCCGCAAATGCACGGAGAAATGCGACGGATTTGTTTCGTTGAGCCTAAAGGGGGCGGCGAATTATCTGGTCTCAATTTTCTGCATGTATGGGGGCTAAGCGTGGCTTTCGGGCGCTTTTTCTGTTTGTTCAATCGCCATCGCCCTCGCCGTTCGGTTGAATGGGATGGCTCGCACTATCGCAGCGATTGCCGCCGCTGCTCCCGACCGATCACGCGGCTTGCTCGTCACAAGTGGCGCATCGAGAGACAGAGCAAAGGCGGCGATAGCGGATGACGAAAGCAAGTGGCGGACAGGGTGGGATTCGAACCCACGGTGAGCTTGCACCCACGGCGGTTTTCAAGACCGCTGCCTTAAACCACTCGGCCACCTGTCCGCTCTATTCCTGCGCATAGCCCAAAGTGGCGCGGGCGCAAGGGGTTGATGCTCGGTGAAGGGCATCGGGCTTGCGGCGACTGTCCACGACGAGGCGCAGCGGGCCATTTGCAACCGGACTGCTTTGTGCGAAGTTTCCTCGCGATGACCTTTGCAACCTTCATGCGATCCCTGCGTCTTCCCGTCTTCGCCATCGTGCTTGCGCTTCCTGCCGCGCAGGCCTGTGCACAGGCGGAGTCGTTCCCCGATTATCTGCGAATCGTCGCCTCCCACGCTCGCACCCAAGGGGTTAGCGAGGGCGCGATCACGAGCGTGCTGAGCGGTCTCACGCCTAACGACCGGGTCATCGCGCTCGACTCCTCGCAGCCCGGCAGCCGGGGAGCGCCGCCGCCGCTGGCGCCCTACATCGCGCAGCACGTCGGCAGTTCGATCGTGGCGCGCGGGAAGACGCGTTATGCCTCGCTCGCCTCGATCCTTCCTCAGATAGAGCGGCGTTATGGCGTGCCCGCGCCGATTCTCTTCGCGATCTGGGGCCATGAAACCAATTACGGGAGCTATACCGGCGATTTCGACCTTGCCCGTTCGCTTGCGACGCTGGCGTGGGAGGGACGCCGCCGTGAACTCTTCGAAGGCGAATTGATTGCGCTGATGAAGATGGTCGATCGCGGCGTACCACGCTCGCAACTCAGAGGCAGCTGGGCAGGGGCCTTCGGTTATCCGCAGTTCCTGCCTAGCGTCTACCTTCGCCTTGCCGTGGACGGAGACGGGGACGGGCGTGCAGACATCTTTTCCAGTTCTGCCGACACTCTCGCCTCGATCGCAAACTACTTTCGTGACGCGGGGTGGCGACCGGGCCAGCCCTGGGGCGTGCAGGCCAGTCTGCCTTCGGGCTTCAACGTGAACGTTTATGCGACGAAGCTGTCTTCGCCTTCCTGCGCCGCCGTCCACGCGCGCCATTCGCAGTGGAAGCCGGTGTCGCAATGGCGCGCGCTGGGTGTGTTGCCGCAGGGGACGATCGGCAATGAGGTGCTCGCTTCGGTGTTCCAGCCAGACGGCCCGGGCACGCCAGCTTATCTGTTAACCGGTAATTATCGGGTGATCCTCCAGTACAACTGCTCGAACTACTACGCGATGTCCGTGGGGTTGCTTGCAGATGAGATTGCCCGTTAACCATGCCCTGCCGCTTGCGGCGCTGATCCTGCTCGGTTCGGGAGGGGCCTTGGCCGCTTCCCGCACTCCGCAGGTCGCTGCTCCTGCTACGGGGCCTGCCGCCGATTATCCGGTCGTCGTCGGCGAACCTTTCACCATAGGCAGCACCGTCTGGACGCCGACCGACCAGCTGAACTACGACGCGGTCGGCGGTGTCATCACCGGCGAAGGCATCGGCGTGACCGCCGCGCACAAGACTTTGCCTTTGCCCAGCTATGCAGAAGTGACCGCGCTCGACACCGGCCGCACCATCCTCGTGCGGATCGAGAGGCGCGGCCCGATGGTAAACGATGCGCTCATCGAACTGTCGGCCGATGCTTCGGCGCAGCTCGGTCTCGCTCCTGGCGCCAGGGCGCAAGTGCGGGTACGCCGCGTCAATCCGCCGGAGCAGGAGCGCGCGCTCCTTCGGGCCGGCGGCCGGGCGCCGGAGCGCATGGAAACGCCCGAAGGACTGCTCAAGGTCCTGCGCCGCAAGCTGGCGGATCAGTCGCCGCTGGTCCCGCCGCCTTCCACGCCGCCGGCAATGCCTGCGGGAGAACCGCCTGCGATAGTCAAGGCTCCGGCCGCGAAGCCGGCAGCGGCACCGAAGGTGGCCAGGCCCGCATCCGTCGCCCCGGCCGTATCGCCCGCCGCCCGCCCGTCGCAAACGGTGCCCCCTTCGCCGCCCAAGGCCCCCGCTCCGAAGCCCGCTGCTCCGGCGGCGAAGCCCAAACCGGAAGCGCTCAAACCCGCCGATAAGGGCTCGACTTACGTACAGGTAGCCGCGTTTTCCTCCGAATCCTCGGCTCGCAAGGTCGCCGCGCAACTCGGTGGCAGCGTGTCCCCGGCAGGCAAGTTCTGGCGCGTGCGGCTCGGTCCTTACGCGAACCGTGCAAAAGCCGCGCCGGCGCTGGAGAAGGCGAAAGGCGCGGGCTATAGGGATGCCCGAATCCTCGGCGCGGACTGAACCTGAAACGTCTCCCGCGCGCAGCCAGACGCCGACAGGCGCGCGGGAGAAGTCGGGTCTTGAAGTCGTTTTCTAATATCGTGAAGCTGGCACTGGCCGTGACCATACCGGCGAGTGCCTCGGCCGCCTCCATCCCGGCCCCGCCGCCGCAGGTTGCGCCGATCCCGGTAAGTCTGCTGGTCGATCTCGGCTCCGGCCAGGTGTTGGCGCAGAAACATCCCGATACGCCCTTCCTGCCCGCCTCGGTGACCAAGGTGATGACCGCTTACGTCGCCTTCGAAGAAATCGGCGCGGGCCGTCTCCGCATGGACCGCCAGTTCCAGGAGCGACCCGAGACCGAGAAGGAATGGTTCGCCAAGGGCACCAACATGTACATCACGACCAAGGACAGGCCGACCACGCGCGACCTGCTCCATGGCATCATGACCGCTTCGGCGAACGATGCCGCCGTCGTGCTGGGCGAGGGCTATGCGGGCAGCGTGCAGGGCTGGGCGGCGAAGATGAACGACGCCGCGCGGCGCCTCGGCATGACGCGCAGTCACTACAACACGCCCAACGGCTGGATGGACGAGGGCAACACCTACGTCACCGCCAGCGATCTGGTGCGCCTCGCCGATGCGATGATCACGCGCTATCCTGATCTTTACCGCGAGTTTTCCGGTCATAAGCACTGGATCTGGCGTGACGTCCACATGCGCAGCCACGACCCGACGGTGGGCGTCGTGCCCGGCGCGGACGGCATCAAGACCGGATATACCCGCGAGGCTGGCTACAACTTTCTCGGCACGGCCGAGCGTGGGGGGCGCCGCCTCGTCATGGTGCTGGCGGGATCGCCGCTGCCCAAGGTGCGCGACGATGCGGCAAAGGCGCTGCTCGAATGGGGCTTCGCCGCATGGGACACGCGCCACCTCTTCGACCAGGGCCAGACGATCGCGCAGGCCAGGGTGCAGGGCGGCGACGCCCGCTCGCTGCCGCTCGTCGCCAACCGTGAGGTTCACGCCACCATCCCGCGCGGCACTCAGCCGGGCATCACGCTTGCCGTCCACTACAGCGGACCGATCAAGGCGCCGATCCGCAAAGGCGAGCAGGTCGGCGAACTGGAGATCCGCGTCGCCGGGCTCGCACCGGGCCGCGTGCCGCTCTACGCGGGGCGTGACGTGGGCACTGCCGGATGGCTGGACAGGCTGCTGAACGGGCTTATCAACCTGTTTACATGACACAGGGTCGATTCATCGCGCTCGAGGGCGGGGAGGGGGCAGGCAAGTCCACCCAGGCCCGCCTGCTGGCCAAAGCCCTGCGTGGGCTTGGCCTGGAGGTGGTCACCACCCGCGAGCCGGGCGGCACTCCGGGGGCAGAGGCGATCCGTGCCCTGCTTCTCGATGGCGTCGAGGGGGACGGCGGCGAAAGCTGGAACCCGCGCGCCGAGGCGCTTTTGTTCGCCGCCGCACGATCAGACCATGTCCACCGCCTGATCCGCCCGGCGCTTGCGCGCGGCGCATGGGTCATCTGCGATCGCTATCTCGATTCGAGCCGCGCCTATCAGGGTGGTGGCGGCGGATTGTCTGACAGCGACATCGCCGCCCTTCACGCCATTGGTAGCGACGGCCTGCTGCCCGATCTGACGCTGCTGATCGAGGTAACCCCGGCGGTGGCCGTGCAAAGGCTCGCCCTGCGCGACACCGACGGCAGCGACCGTATCGGCGGCCGGGATGCCGCCTACCATGCCCGTGTGGCCAGCGCGTTTTCTGCCTTCGCCGACGCAGAGCCCGCCCGCTTCGCCCGGGTCGACGGGGATGGAAACCCTTACGACACGCAAGCGCAGGTCCTCGCTGCACTGGCGCCGTTGCTGGGGTGAACATGGACAAGCCCTTTATCGGCCAGGATGCCGCGTGGCAGGAATGGCTCGCCGCCATCGCGTCCGAGCGTATGCACCACGCCTGGCTGCTGAGTGGCGGCAAGGGCCTCGGAAAGCGCGCGTTCGCTCGCGCCGCCGCTGCCGAACTGGTCCGTCAGCCCGGCGCCCCGGTGCTCGATGTCGAGAGCCATCCCGACATCCACATCCTAGACCACCTTCCCGCCAACGACGACGAGGCAAAGAAGAAGGCCGAAGGCAAGCCCTACCAGACCAAGCGCAACATCACCGTGGACCAGGTACGCGGCATGATCCGCCGCCTCGCGACCAAGCCGACGCTGGGCGATCGCCGCGCGATCATCATCGACCCTGCCGACGACATGGAAAAGGGGGCGGTCAACGCGCTTCTGAAGGCCCTAGAGGAACCGCCGGCGGGAACCTATTTCCTGCTCGTCACGCACCAGCCTGGGCGCCTGCTGCCGACCATCCGTTCCCGGTGCCGGGTTCTGCGCTTCGCAGCGCTGGACCGGGAGGAGCTCGAAGCTGTCATCCGCCGCGACGCACCGCAAGCCGATGCCGCCGCGCGCTCCGCCGCGATCGCAGCTGCCCAAGGGTCGCCCGGCGTAGCGCTCGATATCGTCGAGCATGACCTCGGTGCCGTTCACGAACTGATGATGCGCATCCTCCAGCGCGGCGACCCGGATTTCCTCCTTCGCGGCGCCCTTGCTGATGAGATGGGCGGGCGACCGGCACGCGACCGCCAACTGGCGGCGCTGGAACTGGCCCGAGCGGTCCTCGTCCACCAATTGCGCGACGCGCCACGCCGTCGCCAACTCGGCATTATCGAGGCTTATGGCGCGCTTACGAAGCTGGCGACGCAGGCTCCGACCTACAATTTCGATGCCGGGCTCCTCATAATGGAAATTGGCGGGTTGCTGGCCTCGGCCGCGATGCCTAGAGAAGCGGCACGCTAGCGCGTTCGCCGGACTCCTGCGGGAAGTTCGGAACGTGTTTGAATATTGACCTGTAAACACCAGCCAGGAAAGCGCGACGCCGTATGGGCGAGCCCTATTACATTACTACCGCCATCAGCTACCCCAATGGACGCCCACACATCGGCCATGCCTACGAGGCCATCGCCGCGGACGTGATCGCCCGTTTCAAGAAGGCGGAAGGTTTCGACGTCCGGTTCCAGACCGGCACGGACGAGCATGGGCTGAAGATGGCCCAGAAGGCGCGCGAACTCGATACCACGCCGGCTGCTCTGGCAGATGAAATGTCGTCGTATTTCAAGGAAATGTGCAACACTCTGAATATCGGTTATGACGTGTTCATCCGCACGACTGAGCCGCGCCACCACGCCGCCACTCAGGAACTGTGGCGCCGCATGGAAGCGAACGGCGACCTCTATCTCGATCGCTACGAAGGCTGGTATTCGGTCCGCGACGAAGCCTATTACGACGAAAGCGAACTGCAGGCTGGCGAAGGTGGCGCGAAGCTGTCGCCTCAGGGCACTCCGGTGGAATGGACCGTTGAGGAATCGTGGTTCTTTCGCTTATCCAGGTATCAGGACAAATTGCTGGAACTCTACGCTTCAGGTGACTTCATCCGTCCCGAGAGCCGCCGCAACGAGATCCAGCGCTTCGTCGAAGGTGGCCTTCGCGACTTGTCGGTTTCGCGCACCAGCTTCGACTGGGGGATCAAGGTTCCCGGGAGCGATAATCACGTCATGTACGTGTGGGTCGATGCGCTGACCAACTACATCACCGGTCTCGGCTTCCCCGAGGAGCAGGGCGACTTCGCCAAGTTCTGGCCTGCCGACGTTCACCTGATCGGCAAGGACATCGTTCGCTTCCACACCGTGTACTGGCCCGCCTTCCTGATGAGCGCAGGCCTGGACCTGCCCAAGCAGGTCTTCGGACACGGCTTCCTGCTCAATCGTGGGCAGAAGGAATCGAAGTCACTGGGCAACGTCACCGATCCGATCGGGCTGGCCGCAACCTTTGGCGTCGATACGCTGCGCTATTTCTTCCTGCGCGAAGTCGCGTTCGGTCAAGATGGTTCGTGGTCGGCCGAAGCCATCGTCACCCGCACCAATGCCGAGCTCGCGAATAGCTTCGGCAATCTAGCGCAGCGCAGCCTATCCATGATTTTCAAGAACATGGATGGGGATTTGAAGTCTGGGCTTGAATATAGTGAGGCGGACACCGCACTGTTCGCCGCCGTAGCCGAGGGCATCTCAGGTCTGCGTACGGCCTTTGACGCCCTCGATTTCAGCACTGGTCTGGAAGCCTGGATGCGCGGCGTCTTCGCCTGCAACCAGTATGTCGACGAACAGGCCCCCTGGGCACTGCGCAAGAGCGATCCCGCACGCATGGAGACGGTGCTGATGACCCTCTTCCGCGTCGTGCGCGATCTTGCCCTTGCCGTAAGGCCCGTGGTGCCCACCGCAATCGACGCGTTACTCGACCAGATGGGACAGGGCGCGGATGCCCGGAATTATGCGGCGCTAGCGGAGGCCGGGTGGTTTGACGAACTCGTCGCTTCCGGGTTCAAGGTCGACAAGCCGCAGGGCGTGTTCCCCCGCCTTCAATTGCCCGAGGAAGCGGCAGCCTGATGCTGATCGATTCCCACTGCCATCTCGAGTATGAGGGCCTGGTCGAGGATCAGCAGGCCGTTCTCGCTCGCGCGCGCGCGGCGGGGATCAAGGGGTTCCTCAATATCTCGACCCGGCAACGGGAATGGGACCGCGTCGTCGATACCGCCGCGCGCGAACCGGACGTATGGGCTTCGATCGGCATCCATCCGCATGAGGCGGACCAGCATGCCGATCTCGGCGAGAGCGCCTTGCGCGAAGCCGCGGCCCATCCCCGCGTGATCGGCATAGGCGAAACCGGGCTCGACTATTATTACGACAAGTCCGACCGCGACGTGCAGCAGGCATTGTTCCGCACGCATATCGCCGTCGCGCGTGAGACCGGCCTCCCGATCATCATTCACACGCGCAACGCCGAGGGTGATACCGCGCGTATTCTTGAGGAGGAAATGGGGAAGGGCGCTTTCCCTGCGCTGATCCACTGCTTCACCGCCAGCGCGGACTTCGGCCGCAAGGTCCTCGATCTGGGCCTCACGATCAGTATTTCCGGCATCGTGACGTTCAAGAACGCCAAGGACTTGCAGGACTTCGTAAAAACAGTTCCTGAAGATCGGCTTCTTGTGGAGACCGATTCGCCGTTTCTTGCACCGGTCCCACATCGCGGCCGCAAGTGCGAGCCGGCATTCACGGCCGATACCGCCGCTTTCGTTGCGACCTTGCGCGGGATCAGCGTGGAGCATCTTGGCGAGGTGACGACGCGCAATTTCTTCGCTCTGTTTACCAAGGCGCATTACGCGTGAAGGTGACGATCCTTGGTAGCGGCACATCCACCGGAGTACCGCGGCTCGGCGGCGAGAATAACGGGGCAGACTGGGGCCTGTGCGATCCCAAGGAGCCCCGAAACCGGCGCACGCGCGTCGCGATCCTGCTCGAAAGCGATGCCGGAGCCCGTATTCTGGTCGATACGCCGACCGATCTGCGCGCGCAGCTCCTTGCGAATGACATCCATCGCATAGACGCAGTATTCTGGACGCACGATCACGCCGATCACTGCCACGGCATCGATGATCTTCGCCCGCTGCGCTACGGCCGCGCCGGACCGATTCCGGGTTATGCAGATTCCGAAACGGTTCGTCGGCTGCGGCAGCGCTTTGGATACGTCTTTGCCGGCCAGCATGGCTATCCAACGTTGATTTCGCTGGAGAATCTCGACACGCTACGCCTTTGCGAAGGTTTTCGCGTCGGCCATACCCAGATGCCACATGGGGGTATGGATTCGACCGGATTCTTGTTCGATGCCGACGGTAAATCAATCGGTTATGCGACAGACTTCAATCAGATTACACGCGGAATGATAGACCTGTTCTATGGTTGCGACGTCTTGATAGTAGATTGCCTGCGCCGCGAACCGCATCCGACCCATTCACATCTGGCCATGTCGCTGGAACTCGTTGAAGTGTGCCGCGTCAGCACGGCCGTGCTGACGCATCTCGACAAGAGCATGGACTATGCCACACTGAGCGCCTCAGTGCCTGCAAACGTGCAGGTCGCTTATGATGGACTGGTGATCGCGCCATGACCTTGACTGCCATGATCGTATCGATGATCTCCATCGTCGGCTGTTTGGTCCTGGCATCGCGCAACCCGCAAATTCGCGGGCTCGGCGGCGGGCAGGCATTGCGCCTCGCAGCCATATGGGCAGCCGTCATCATTAGCCTCGTGCTGGTGATTCAATGGTCCGGTCTGAGGATCACCTCATGATCGCCACCCTCTATTTTACATAATCATCATTATCATTTCAGGTATGACACAGAACCGACACCAGCAGATCGATCGCCTTCTGACCATAATGGCCCGCCTGCGCGATCCGCAGGACGGCTGCGAATGGGACAAGGAGCAGACTTTCGCGACGATCGCACCATATACGATCGAGGAAGCCTACGAAGTCGCCGAAGCCATCGCGCATGACGATCTTTCGTCCCTGCGCGAAGAACTTGGCGACCTGCTGCTACAGGTCGTGTTTCATGCGCGCATGGCAGAAGAACTCGGGCATTTCGCTTTTGGCGATGTCGCCGCCGCAATCTCGGACAAGTTGGAGGCCCGCCACCCGCACATCTTCGGTGACGACGTTTCCGACGATGCGCAGATTGATCGCTGGGAAAAGCTCAAAGCCAGCGAGCGCGTCGCCAAGGGAGCGACCAGCGCGATCGACGGCGTCGCACTCTCGCTTCCGGCTCTGATGCGGGCCGAAAAGCTCCAGAAGCGTGCGGCGCGGGTTGGTTTCGACTGGCCCGATCCGAGCGGAGCCGCGGACAAGGTGCACGAGGAAATGCAGGAACTCGCTGAAGCCGGGGCTGCGGAACGGCTGGAGGAAGCCGGCGATCTGCTGTTCGCAGCGGTTAATCTCGTGCGTTTGAACGGAATCGCGCCCGAGGATGCGCTGCGCGCCGCGAACGCCAAGTTCGAGCGCCGGTTCCGCGCGATGGAGACCCTCTCGGCCCAGGAAAACCGCGATTTCGCCGCACTTTCCCTGGAAGAACAGGAAGGTTACTGGCAGGCCGTGAAGCGCGCCGAATAAACGCGCATCACGGCACATGACGCTACCATAGCGGCACTCAAAGCGCCATGAAGCGCCCGAATTCCCGCTCCGACAAGCGTACTTCAAGCCTCATCTGAGGCCCCTGCTCACCTTCGCCAGCATCTTCTTCGGACACCACTTCGCCGCGCGCGTGAAGGAATGCGAAGCGTTGGCCGTCAGCGACTGGCAAGACAAAGCTGTAGAGCTTCGAATCGCGCGTCAGGTTGCGGCTCGCGATCTCAAGCAGTGCCTCACAACCCTCTCCGGTCAGCGCCGAGACGGGGATGATGACCTCCCCTTCCCTGTGCACGGCGACGTCGCGAAGTTCGTGCGCCTGGTCAGGGCCGAGCAAGTCCCACTTGTTCCAGACCTCAATGATCGGCACTTGCGGTTCCGGCTCGTCTTCGGGTTCGTCGTCCGACCAGTCGAGGGCGGGAGCCTGACGCTGCTTGCGATCGTCGAGCGGCGGCTGGATCACGCCGAGGTCGGCCAGTACATCGAGCACCTGGCGCTTCTGCGCCTCCGTGTCAGGATTGGCGATGTCGCGCACATGCAGAATAACGTCCGCGGCGGTCACTTCCTCCAGCGTCGCACGGAAAGCGGCGATCAACTCCGTCGGAAGGTCGGAGATGAAACCCACGGTATCTGACAGGATCGCCTTTTCGAGACCCGGCATGCGGATCGCCCGCATGGTCGGATCGAGCGTGGCGAACAGAAGGTTCTCGGCCATGACGCCTGCACCGGTCAGCCGGTTGAACAGCGTCGATTTACCTGCATTGGTATAGCCGACGAGCGCGATTACCGGCCACGGCGCCTTCTCACGCCGATCCCGGTGGAGCCCGCGCGTGCGGCGCACCTGCTCCAGTTCGCGGCGGATCTTGGCCATGCGGTCGCGAATCATACGACGGTCGGCCTCGATCTGCGTTTCGCCGGGACCGCCGAGGAAGCCGAAGCCGCCGCGCTGGCGCTCGAGGTGAGTCCAACTGCGAACGAGGCGGCCCGCCTGGTAGTCGAGGTGTGCAAGCTCCACTTGCAGGCGGCCCTCAGCGGTTGCCGCACGCTCACCGAAGATCTCGAGGATCAGCCCCGTGCGGTCGATAACCTTGCGCTTGAGCTTTTCTTCGAGGTTGCGCTGCTGGATTGCAGACAGCGAACCATCGACGATTATCAGCTCCGCTTCCTCGAGGGTACATGCGGTCGCAATGTTCTGGATCTGGCCTTCGCCGAACAGCGTACCTGGGCGCGCCTCGCGTATGACAATGGCCATCGCCTCGACCACCTCGAGACCGATAGCGAGGGCCAAGCCCTTCGCTTCTTCAAGGCGGGCTGCCGGGTCAAGGTCGCTCCGATCGCCTCTAGAACCCTTCATCTGCGGATAGACGACGAGGGCACGCGCACCGCGCGTGACCTCGCCCTTCAGTTCATCGTTCAAGTTGATTCAGCTTCTCTCAGTCGTCTGCTTCTTCATGCGCCTGAAGATCGACAGGAGTCACGGGCTGAATCGTTGAAACCGCATGCTTGTAGGCCAGTTGCACGTAGCCTTCGCGCTCGAGCAGCATGCAGAAAAGGTCGTAAGCGGCAACACGGCCCTGCAGCATGACGCCGTTGATGAGGAACATCGTCACCTGCACGCCGGCGTTGCGGATGCTGGAAAGGAAGACGTCCTGCAGCACACGCTGCTTCTTGGCATTTTCCGGACCATTGCCGAACTGGCGTGCATCGACCGGTGTCGACGGCATGATCGTCGAGATCGCGTGCTTGTAGACAAGCTGCGACTGCCCATCACGGCGCAGCAGGATCGAAAAGTTATCGAACCAGGTGACGATACCCTGCAGTTTCACGCCCTTGACGAGAAACATGGTGACCGGGGTCTTGTTCTTACGAAGCAGGTTCAGGAACTGGTCCTGCAGATTCTGACCACCCTTCCCCGTCGACGCGCCAGTGGAAGCCGGGACGGATGCAGGCGCGGTGGTAGCGGGCGGCGAAGCCTCTTCAGCCTCAGGTTCCGGCGTAGCTTTAGGACGCGCGGAAAGGGTACGACCAGCCATGTTGTATTCTCCTTCTTTTTGGCGGCCGCCCATGCATGCGGTCCGCGATCTGGTCCCGCCATTGGCGCGGGCCGTTCTCGAATCGGAAACTACCCATTTGCTGCAATGCAGTAAACGGGGTTTTTGTAGCAAAAATGTTACAGCAAATCAGATAGTCTCGTCGAGGTCTGTCTCGTCCTCGCGACGCTCGGACATGCCCAGCAGCTTCAGCTTGCGGTGGAGGGCGGAACGCTCCATCCCGATGAATGCGGCGGTCTTGGAGATATTGCCGGAAAAGCGCCGAATCTGGACACGCAGATACTCCCGCTCGAAGCTCTCTCGCGCTTCGCGCAAGGGTGCACTCATCATCACGGTCACGCCTGCATCAGCCCCGCCCCGACTGTTGAAGATTTCCGGCGGCAGCATGTCCGCTTCGATCTTCGCGAGTTTCTCACGCGGGGCCATGATCACGGTGCGTTCGACCACGTTGCGAAGCTGCCGCACGTTGCCGGGCCACTCGTAAGCCTGAAGCGCGGTCATCGCCTCGCCGCTCACCTGTGGAGGCGACACGCCCTGTTCGTTGGCATAGCGAGCGAAGAAATGGTCGATCAATGCGGGAATGTCATCACGACGTTCACGCAGCGCCGGGATGGAGATCGGCACGACGTTGAGGCGGTAGAACAGATCCTCACGGAATCGGCGTTCAGCGATTTCCTTTTCCAGATCGCGCGAAGTCGAGGAAACCACGCGCACATCGACGCGAATCTGGCGGGTACCACCAACGCGCACGAACGCCTGGTCGGTCAGAACCCGCAGGATACGCGCCTGTGTCGAAGCCGGCATATCGGCCACTTCATCGAAATAGAGCGTACCGCCATCGGCGCTTTCGAGCAGGCCCGAACGAATCAGCGTACCGTCCGCTTCCTCGCCAAACAGTTCCTGTTCGAAGCGCTCGGGCGTGATGCGGGCAGAGTTGACGCTGACGAAAGCGTTGCCCGCGCGCGGGCTCCAGGCGTGGAGCAGACGCGCCGCGACTTCCTTGCCCGATCCGGCGGGACCAGTAATGAGCAGGCGGCTACCGGTATTGGCAACGCGCTTGAGCGTCGCGCGAACCTGGTTGATGACGCCGCTGGAACCGGTGAACTCCTCGCCCATGGACACGCCCTGACGCAGCTGCGCGTTCTCTCGGCGCAAGCGCTCGGTCTCGGTAGCGCGGCCAACGAGGTGAAGGAGCTTCTCCGCCTCGAAAGGCTTTTCGATGAAGTCCACCGCACCGCGGCTGATCGCCGCGACGGCGGTGTCGATGTTGCCATGGCCCGAGAAGATGATGACCGGCAACTCCGGCTCGCGCGCCTTGATCGCATCCAGGATTTCAAGGCCGTCCATCGGGCTGCCGTGGAGCCACACGTCGAGCAGCACCAGTGACGGCCGCCGGGCATCGACCGCTGCCAACGCTGCGTCGCTGTCGCCTGCCGTGCGGCATTCGTAACCTTCGTCGCTCAGCACGCCGGCGACCAGTTCGCGGATGTCGCGCTCGTCGTCGACGATCAGAATATCAAGTGCCATGGGCCATCTTCTTCGTGCTGGAAAAACGGATCATTGCGCGGCTTCCGGTTTGCGGACCGATGCCGAACTGGTTGCTTCCTGGGCCAGCGGGTCATGCGCGAAGCGCATGGTGACCGTGGTGCCCCCCCCTTGCGCGGCGGTGAAGGTCATTTCACCGCCGTGTTCTTCGATGATCTTGTTAACGATCGCCAAGCCGAGCCCGGTGCCCTTCTCCCGTGTAGTCACGTAAGGTTCGATCAGTCGCTCCTTGTCTTGCGAAAGGCCGATGCCATTGTCGGTGACCCGTACGAGAATCGACTCGTGTTGCTCGACGACCTCGACTGCGATTGCACCGCGATACTTTTCGTCTGCCTCTTTGGCTTTTGCTTCAGTGGCTTCTATCGCATTCTTGAGAACATTTGTCATTGCCTGCCCGAATTGATGCCGGTCGCAGTCGATGACCCGAATGTCGCGCTCTGAGGCGAAACGGAAGTCGATGTCCGGGCGCGCTACTTCCTGGAGGAACAGGGCTTGGCGCGTAAGCGCGACAGGATCCTCGGTCCGGAATACCGGCTTTGGGAGGCGAGCGAACGATGAAAACTCGTCGACCATCTTGCGAAGGTCCCCGACCTGCCGGATGATCGTTCTGGTCAGGTCCTCGAACAGCTCGGGATTGTCAGTAATCTGCTTGCGATAGCGACGACTGAGGCGCTCTGTCGCCAGCTGTATCGGGGTGAGCGGGTTCTTGATCTCGTGGGCGATGCGCCGTGCCACGTCCGACCATGCGGCAGTGCGCTGGTCGAGAAGTTGGCGGGTAATATCTTCGAAGGTGATGACGTGACCGGTGGCATCGCGGCTCGTCTTGACGGTAAGGGTCAGGAGGTCGCCGCCGCGATTGTACTGGACGATGCCGCCCGTCATGCCCTGCTCCACCAGGGCGGCAATCGAGGGTGCTAGTTCCGCTATGGGCATGCCTTCGGGCACATCTTCCGGTCGATTGGTCAATAGCTTCTGGGCCGTCGAATTCAGCAGCAGTATCCGTCCCTCACCGTCGAGCGAGATGATACCAGAGGTGACCGACTCCAGTACGGCCTCGATGAAGACGCTGCGCTCGTGCAACTGCCGGTTCGCGCCGAGCAAGGCCTGCGTCTGCTTGTCGATCTGCGCAGTCATGCGATTGAAGGCGCGGTTGAGCAGGCCGATCTCGTCGGCACCGGTCCGTCCTTCGATCCGCAGGGCATAGTTACCCGCCCCCACTCGACGAGCGGCATCCACGAGCTGGTACAACGGCTCGACCTGCCTATCAGCGAAACGCAGGGCAAACCAAACGGACAAGCCGACGAGCGCCAGCGACGCCACGAACAGCGCGACGTTGAAACGCAACTGCAGCACCCGCGCGCGATTGGTGAGGACTTCGTATGCCTGGACGATGTTCTCGGCCCGCTCGCCCTGGCTCAATGAAAGGAGGTCAGAACTGCGCACGACGAGAAGATAGACCCCCGATGATCGCTCGATCGGGGCAGCGGCTACGATGCGGTTGTCTTTCGCGCTGACGACATAAGGCTCGCCCTTGTCGAGCCTTTCGAGACCGTCCTTGCTGATACGGTTGTTCTCCGCAACACCGTCCGGATCGACGATGATCGGCGTACGTTGCTCTCCGCTAGCGTCGATCTGGATGATCGCGGCGCCGCTCAGGTTCCGGCGAATGACGTGAAAAGAGAGAAATGCCTGGAACTCGCGGCTTGCGACGGGACTGCGGCTCAGTTCTTCGCGCGAGTCGGTTGCCATCGCCACCGACTCGTAGCCCACGTCACGCAGCGTCTGTTCATAGTAACCCCGCGCCAGCTTGTTGGCATTTTCCAGCAGGCCCCGCGAACTGTCGGAAAACCAGAACTCGACGCCTGACTGGAACAGCCAGGATGCGAAGACCACTACCAGCAAGGTCGGGATTGCAGCGATCAGGGAGAAGATGAACACGAGGCGCACGTGCATCTGTCCGGTGCCACCGGTCGCGTGCTCGGCCGCCCGGCGCAGCGCCATGCGTCGCCCGAGCAGCACGAGGATCGCCATCGCGGGCACCAACGTCCCAACCAGCAGGCTCGCGGTCAGGTTCGAGGGCAGGAGTTCGCGACGGTCTCCACTACCGTTGAGCGCGAACCATGTGGTCGCCGTCATTGCCAGGAAAGCGACGACCGACAGCACTTCCATGACCGCAAAGAAATTCGCCCGGCGCGCAGCAACCTGCATTCGCCGCCACCATCGGGGCCAGGCACGCTTCTGGACGGAAACTTCACTCATCGTTGCGCTGTTACAACAGGAGTGTGACCCGGCTGCAAGAGCAAATCCACGAAGGCCCTTCTAGGGACGACGAGCGAATTCCTCGGGATCGAGCGCAAGTTCGGCGAGACGCTTGCGCAAGGTGTTGCGATTAATCCCCAGCGCTTGCGCCGCACGCAATTGGTTTCCAGCCGTCTCGCGGAGCACCTCGGCAAAAAGCGGTCGCTCGAAAGCAGCCATGGCGCTGTCGTAGATCGTACCGCTGGCCGGGCGACTGGCGATCAGCCATTGAGCCACGGCGCTGGCGATGTCGAAAACCCCGGACGCGCCATCATCCTCGACCGGCGTGGAAGCTTCCTGCGCAAGCAGCGGCAAGACCGCGTCGGCATCGATCACGTCCTCGCGCGCCAGCAGGGCGAGGCGGTAGATGAAGTTCTTCAACTCGCGCACATTGCCGCGCCAGGGCTGGCGGCTCAGCACATCTGCGGCTTCCTTCGTCAACTGGCGACGCGGGAGGCCTTCGTTGGCGGCGTGCTGCAGGAAATGGCGGGCCAGCACGTCGATGTCGTCGCGGCGGTCGCGCAGCGGCGGCATGTGGATCGGCACCACGTTGAGCCGGTAATACAAGTCCTCGCGGAAGCGCCCGGCGGCGATTTCGGGCTCGAGGTCCTTGTTTGTCGCGGCGACGATGCGGGTGTCAAGGCGGATTTCCTCGCGGCCGCCGACCCGCCGCACGGTGCCCGACTGAAGGGCGCGCAGCAGGCGGGTCTGCGCCTGCATCGGCATGTCGCCGATTTCGTCGAGGAAGAGGGTGCCGCCCGCTGCCTGCTCGAACTTGCCGACATGGCGGGCGACGGCGCCGGTGAAGGCGCCCTTCTCATGCCCGAACAGTTCGCTCTCGATCAGTTCGGCGGGGATCGCGGCGGTGTTGACGGCGATGAACGGGCCTTCGCGGCGATTGCCGAGTTGATGGATCGCTTCGGCCACAAGTTCCTTGCCGGTGCCGGATTCGCCCAGGATCAGCACCGTCAGGTCGTTACGCAGGACGCGGGTGATCATGCGGAACACCGACTGCATCGCGGCGCTGCGGCCGACCAGAGGCAGACCGTCCGCGACCGGCTCCTCGCCGTCCGCGGCAAGGCCCTGCGCCGTGCCGGCTGCCTGGCGCACGGTACGCGCCAGTTCGTCGATGTCGAACGGCTTGGGGAAATACTCGAAGGCGCCGGTATCGGTGGCGCGCACGGCGGTATCGAGCGTGTTCTGGGCCGAGAGAATCACAATCGGCATGTGCGGATGCAGCGCGCGGACCCGCTCGATCGTCTCGATCCCGTCACCGTCCGGAAGCATCACGTCGGTGACGAGCGCCGCGAACCCGCGATCCGCCAGCATCCGGTCACGCTCGGCGATGGTGACGCAGTGCGAAACGCCGAACCCTTCCGCTTCGAGCGCGGCGGTGATGACGATGGCGATGGACATGTCGTCCTCGACCAGCAGCACGTTCTGCGTCATGCCGTCTTTCTCCGGGGGCGATTGCGCGTCTCGCGGGCGAGCGGCAGGTGAATGCGGAAGTGCGTCAGCCCATTCTCGTCGTCGCGGTCGTGGGTGATGCGACCGTTCATGTCGCGCACCAGCTTGCGGACCAGCGGCAGGCCGAGGCCCTGCCCCGACTTCTTGGTGGTGACGAACGGTTCGAAGATATGATCGCGCATGGCCGGATCGATGCCGGGGCCGTTGTCGCTGACGCGCACCTCGATCGGCAGGCGCAGCGGGGCACCGTCATCGCCGGTGTGAAGCTGCAGGCCGCTGGCGAAGCGGGTGCGGATGATCACGCGCGGCTCGGCGACGTGCTTGCAGGCATCGGCGGCGTTGGAGAGCAGGTTCATCATCACCTGCACCAGCCCGTCGGGACTGCCGAGCACCGATGGCAGCGAGGGATCGAACTCCTCGACCAGACGGAACGCCGGCTTCTCCGCCTTGGCCGCGTTGAGCACGTCGATGGCGCGGCGGGCTGCCTCGTGGAGATTGCACGGTTCCACCGGCGGCGTCGTGCGGCCGCTCAGCTTCTGCATCCGCTCGATAAGCCCCGCGACGCGGTCGACCTCGCCGGTAATGAGGTCCGTCAGCGCCTTGTCGCGTTCGTCGACCTTGCGCGCGAGAAGCTGCGCTGCGCCGCGAATGCCGGCGAGCGGGTTCTTGATCTCGTGCGCCATGATCTCGGGGCCGCGCAGGACCGCGTTGTCAGGGCCACCGGAGTCGTCGCCAAGCGCTTCGGACGCGGAATTGTCGTGAAGCGACACGACCTGCCAGCCGGGACTGTCAGCCACCGGACCGACGTTGATGTCGATCCGCCGCGCGCCCTTGCCCTTGATCTGCACCACGATTTCGCGTGCGGAGACCGGCGCCTCGGAATCCGATAGCCGATCCAGCAGGCGGCGGTCGGAGATCGACATGATGTCGCGCAGCCGCGTCCCGACGAGGCGCCGAGCGGACTGGCCGAAGAACTGCTCTGCCGCCGGGTTGAGCCAGGCGATCGTCCGTCCGTTCTCCAGCAGCAGCACGGCATGCGGCAGGCTCGCCAGCAACCGCTGGGCGTCAGGCAGATCGGTCCGGGTGTCCAGGCTCATGCGGCGCGGAGCTGACTGTCGTCGGTACCGCGGTAGGGAGCATAGAACTCATCGATTTCGCGAAGGACTTCAGCAGGATCGGCTATGAAGTTCAGCTTGTTCCTGAACTCGGCCGAGCCGCGCACGCCCTTGATGTACCAGCCAAGGTGCTTGCGAGCCATCCGGACGCCGGTGTCCGCGCCGTAGTGGTCGAGCATGTCCTCGTAGTGGCGACGGATGATGTCGTACTGCCCGGCAATGTCGGGATCGGCCGAGACCGCCTCCCCGCGCCACCACTGCATGACTTGCGAGAGAAACCACGGACGTCCGTAAGAGCCGCGCCCGATCATCAGACCGTCCGCGCCAGACTGTTCCAGCGCCTGCGCGGCGTCGTGCACGGTGCAGATGTCGCCGTTGACGATGACCGGGATCGACACCGCGTCCTTGACCTTGCGGACGAAGGCCCAGTCGGCCTCGCCCTTGTACATCTGGTTGCGGGTGCGGCCGTGGACGGTGATCATCTTCGCGCCCAGATCTTCGGCGATCCGCGCGAGTTCGGGGGCGTTGAGGCTGTCGTGACACCAGCCCATGCGCATCTTGACGGTGACCGGGACCTTCACCGCCTTGACGGTCGCCTCGATCAGCCTGGTCGCCAGCGGCACCTGCCGCATCAGCGCCGAGCCCGCGTCGCCGTTGACGACCTTGCGCACCGGGCAGCCCATGTTGATGTCGATGATCGCGGCGCCGCGATCCTCGACCAGCTTGGCGGCCTCGCCCATCTGTTCAGGGTCGCAGCCGACCAGCTGCATTGAGACCGGGTCCTCGACCTTGTCCCACATCGCCTTCTGCAGCGACACGCGCGTCTCGCGGATCGCGGCGGGGCTGGCGATCATCTCGGTGACGTTGAGGCCCGACCCGAAGGCGCGCACCATCCGGCGGAACGGCAGGTCCGAAACACCCGTCATCGGCGCGAGCACGACCGGGCAGTCGATCGTCACCGGACCGACCTGGATTGGCTTGAGTGCCGGAGGATTGGGCAATTGAGTCATGATGCGTGCAGTGCTGCCTAAAAAACAGGCAGCGCATAGTGGATTGCCCTCAATGCGGCAAGCGATTACCGGCATCGGCAATGTCGCAAATCGTCTCAGAGCCGCAGAATTCGCCCCGTGATCGCACTGGCATTCGTACTGCCGCGCTAGTCGTGGCCGCAGGCAAGGGCCTGCGCGCCGGTCAACCGGTGCCCAAGCAGTTTGCGCGCTGGCGCGGCAAGCCGGTCGTGCGACACTCGGTCGAGGCGCTGGCGGCAGCCGGATGCGCGCCGATTCTGGTGGTCATTCCCGATGGCGCGGAAGCCGTCGCCCGTGAAGTACTGGCCGGAATTGCGGGCGTGCAGTTCACCACCGGCGGCACGACGCGGCAGGAATCGGTGCGCCTCGGGCTGGAAGTTTTGGCTGGCGCCGAACCCGACCGCGTCCTGATCCACGACGCTGCCCGCCCGCTGCTGCCCGCCGGAGTCATCGAACGCCTGCAGACCGCGCTGGACAAGCACAAGGGTGCGATTCCGGTCCTGCCCGTGGCCGACAGCCTGACGCATGCGGCGGGCGATCTCATGGGCGCCCCTGCCCGGCGCGAGGACTTGCGTCGGGTCCAGACGCCCCAGGCCTTCCACTTCGCCGAAGTGCTCGCCGCACACCGGGACTGGGACGGCCCCACCAATGCCGGAGACGATGCGCAAGTCGCGCAGGCATGGGGCATGGAAGTGGCACTCGTCGAAGGGGACGAAACCTTGCACAAACTCACCTACGCCGCCGATTTCGGCGCTTCGAAGCCACTGGTGCGCGTCGGCAGTGGTTACGACGTCCATCGCCTTGAGGAAGGCGAGGAACTGTGGCTCTGCGGCGTACGGATCGAGCACACGCATGGGCTCTCCGGCCATAGCGACGCCGATGTGGCGATCCACGCGCTCGTCGATGCGATGCTCGGCGCGATCGGCGCCGGGGACATCGGCCAGCACTTTCCGCCCAGCGACCCTCAGTGGAAAGGCGCCGCTTCGGACCGCTTCCTCGCCCACGCGGGCAAACTGGTGGCCGAGGCGGGCTACGCCCTCGCCAATGCCGACGTGACGATCATCTGCGAGACGCCCAAGATCGGCCCGCATCGCGAGGCCATGCGCGAACGGCTTGCGGACATACTCGGCGTTGACATCGCCGCGATCAGCGTGAAGGCAACGACGACCGAGAAGCTCGGCTTCACCGGGCGGCGCGAGGGGATCGCGGCGCAGGCGGTGGTCAGTCTGGGTCTGGTATAACTGTTGGGGCGCAAAGGAACTTCCTGCATGCTTGGACTGTCTTCAATCCTTGGCCCGCGAACCCTTGCGCTGGCGCTTGCCATGACGCCCTGCGCCGCGATGGCGGCCGAGCCAATGTGCATCAGCAAGGCCGAGGCGACCTCGCTGATCGCCTATTCCCTGCCGCAGGCGATCAACGGCACCGCGAAGCGCTGCGCCCCTTCACTGCCCGCCGATGCGTTTCTGCGCACCAAGGGACCGGGCCTTGCCGCCCGCTACGCCGCGCAGAAGGACCGCTACTGGCCCAAGGCCAAGCCCGCGTTGTTGAAGGCCCTCAATACGCAGGGCGGCGGCGGGTCCGCGAACATGATGACCGGCCTTCCCGACGACACGCTGCGCCAGATGGCCGACGTTTTCGTGGAGGGCTTCGTCTCGCAGCGGATCGCGCCCAAGTCCTGCAAGCAGCTCGACCTCGCGATCGACCTGCTCTCGCCCCTCCCGCCCGAGAACACCGCCGGACTGATCGCGCTGAGCATGGATGTGGCCGGCAGCGCCGATCCCAAGCTCGGCAAAGTGACGCTTTGCAAGGACTGACGATGGCCGCGAATCCCTTCTTCCCGGAAGACCTCTATGCGCTCGCCCAAAGGGTGATCGAGGAGAACAAGGCACTCGGCCGCATGGTTTCGGTGGCCGAAAGCTGCACCGGCGGCCTCGTCTGCGCGGCGCTGACCGAGATCCCGGGCTCCTCGGCGGTGCTTGATCGCGGTTTCGTTACCTATTCGAACGAGGCCAAGATGGAGATGCTGGGGGTCCACTCCGACATCATCGATTCGTTCGGCGCGGTCTCTCCCGCGACGGCCTGGGCCATGGCTCAGGGCGCAATCGGCAAGAGCCGGGCGGACGTCGCGGTCGCGATCAGCGGCATCGCCGGACCGGACGGCGGCAGCGAGATGAAGCCGGTCGGAACGGTCGTCTTCGCCTGCGCCCGGCGCGGCGAGGAGGAGGTCAACGCCGAGCAGAAGCTGCTGGACGGTACGACCCGCGCGGAAATCCGCCACCAGGCAGCGATCGTGGCGTTGGAACTGCTGCTGCCGTAAGTCATCCGTCGTCCCGGACTCGATCCGGGACCGCTGGCCGTGAACGACCCCGCTATCGCTGAAGCGCCCTGACGCGAGTTCCAGCCTGAAGACCGCCAGCGGTCCCGGATCAAGTCCGGGACGACGACGGTTCACCCACCTTTGCGACCCCGTAAAGCTCTGCCGCACGGGTTTCGAAGGCGGCGACCATCTTGCGGAACGCCTTGTCGAAATACTGCCCCGCCAGTTTCTCGAACAGCGGGTTGCGGAAGGTGAACTTCACGTCGAACTCAAGGTCGCACGAAGTCTCGTCGACCGGATGGAAGGTCCAGACGTTGTCGAGATCGCGCATCGGACCATCGACGTAGTGGACCTTGATGACGCGCGGGCGCTCCTTCTCGACGCGCGAGGTGAACTTTTCGCGCAGAGCCTTGAAGCCGACCAGCATGTCCGCGATCATCTCGCGGCCGTCGTCGGACTTCACCCGCGTCGCGACGACCCAGGGCAGGAATTCCTGATAGCGGCCGACGTCGGCGACGAGGTCGTACATCTGCTCCGCGCTGTAAGGCAGGCGCTTGGTCTCATGAATGCCGGGCATGAGTTCAGGCCCCGGAGGTCGCCGTCACGGGCTGCATCTTGGCCAGCTTGGCGTCGCGCGCGGCCTTCATCTGGGCGAAGTCATCGCCGGCATGATAGCTCGAACGCGTCAGCGGCGAGGACGCCACCTGCAGGAAGCCCTTGGCCCGCGCGATCGCACCGTAGGCGTTGAACGCCTGCGGGGTGACGAATTCCTTGACCTCGGCATGCTTGGGCGTCGGGCGCAGGTACTGGCCCATGGTCAGGAAGTCGATGTCGGCGCAGCGCATGTCGTCCATCACCTGATGGACTTCCAGACGCTCTTCGCCCAGGCCGAGCATGATGCCGGACTTGGTGAAGATCGACGGATCGTGGCGCTTCACCTCTTCCAGCAGCCGCAGCGAGGCGTAGTAGCGCGCGCCGGGGCGAATGGTCGGGTAGAGGCGGGGCACCGTCTCGAGGTTGTGGTTGTAGACGTCCGGGCGCGCCTGGACGATCGACTCGACCGCGCGCTGCATCTTGTTGCGGAAGTCGGGCGTCAGGATTTCGATCGTGGTTGCGGGCGAGGCCGCGCGCACCGCCTGGATCACCTTGACGAACTGGCTGGCGCCGCCGTCCGGAAGATCGTCGCGGTCTACCGAGGTGACGACGATGTGCTCGAGGCCCGTCTTCAGCACCATCTCGGCGACGTTGTCCGGCTCCGCCGCATCGACGCGGCCGGGCATGCCGGTCTTGACGTTGCAGAACGCGCAGGCGCGGGTGCAGGTGTCGCCGAGAATCATCACCGTTGCGTGCTTCTTCGTCCAGCACTCGCCGATGTTCGGGCAGGCCGCTTCCTCGCACACGGTGTTGAGCTTGAGGTCGCGCATCAGCTGGCGCGTCTCGCCGTAGCCCTTGCTGGTCGGCGCCTTGACGCGAATCCAGTCGGGCTTGCGCTGACGGGCGGGGGCTTCTTCCGGAACCGGTACGGAGGAGAGATCGTTCATGCCGTCCAGATAGTCATATGCACGCAACCTTGCCAGCCCGAATATCCGGCGTATGGCGAACCATCAGTTCGAAAAACAGCAACGGAGCCCACCTCCATGACTAATCAGAGCCCCGAATCCAACGACCGCGTGCTGAACCATCTGATCGAGGGTTATCGCCGTTTCCGCGGCACCGGCTGGAGCGCCAACCGCGCGCGCTGGGACGAACTGGGCCAGGGGCAGTCGCCCGAGGTCATGGTCATCGCCTGCTCCGACAGCCGCGTCGATCCCAGCCAGATCTTCGACGTCGATCCCGGCACGATCTTCGTGGTACGCAACGTCGCCGCGCTGGTGCCGCCGTTCGAGACGACGCCGGGCCACCACGGCGTCTCCGCCGCGCTGGAATTCGCGGTGCAGGTACTCAAGGTCAAGGAAGTGGTCGTGATGGGCCACGGCCTGTGCGGCGGCTGCAAGGCGGCGCTGACGCAGGACCTCAAGGACGCGGAGATCGGACACGGTGGCTTCGTGGCCGACTGGATCTCGATGCTGGACGAGGCCCGCGTGCCGGTCGCGCACGAGCACGGCACCACAGGGCGCACCGCCGAGCGCGCGATGGAGCAGGCGGCGGTCAAGGTCAGCCTCGACAACCTGATGACTTTCCCTTGCGTGCAGAGCAAGGTCGCCCGGGGCGATCTCAAGCTGCGTGGCGCATTCTTCGCAATTTCCGATGGCGTCCTGCATCTTTTGGACGAAACTAGCGGCGAGTTTGCGCCGGTGACGTGACTGCAGCGGACGGTCAGGAACGGCTCCTGCACCGACCTACCCCTCATCGAGACGCTGACCTTCGGCATCTTTCGGCCGATGCATGCCAAGCCGAAGGTCAGCGCAGTTAAAACACGCCTTGGGTAACAGAGACGAGATAACACCCTAACAACCATGATCTAATAATCGAAGGGGGGCGTTCTCGCATCGCCAACAGAAAATCCATATGGCGGGAGCGAGCGCAATGAGGCTAAAGCAGCCATTGCTTGCGGCCTCACTTCCGGCCGAACAGCTTTTCTATATCGCCGTGCAATAATTTCACCCAAGTAGGGCGGCCATGATTACATTGGCCGGAGCGCGGTGTGCGCTCCATTTCGCGCAACAACGCATTCATTTCCGCGACCGACAATGAGCGCCCGGCCCGCACCGAACCGTGGCAGGCCATTGTCGCAAGCACGAGATCGAGCTTCTCCCCCAGCAGCAGAGCATCACCATTGCGCGCCAGGTCGTCCGCTACGTCCTGCACCAAAGCACCGACGTCGCTTTTAGACAGCACTGATGGCACCGCACGCACCAGCATCGCCGCCGGTCCGAAGCGTTCGAGGACGAGGCCATGCCGGGCAAGGTCTGCGAGCTTGTCTTCCAGCGCATCGCAGGCGGCTTCCTCCAGTTCGACGACTTCGGGCAGCAGCAATGCCTGCGAGCGGTTCATCGCCTCCTCGGCGCCCGCCGCCTTGAGCTTTTCCAGCACGAGCCGTTCGTGCGCCGCATGCTGGTCGACGATAACAAGGCCGTCTTCCGCTTCGGCGACGATGTAGGTCCCCGCCACCTGCCCGCGTGCGACGCCAAGCGGATAGCGCAGCGCTTCCTCGCTCGCGTCTTCGGCCGCTTCGGCGCGCGCGGCGGGCTGGGCCATGACCTCGGCCTCGTAGGAGCGCCACGCCGTGCCCGTCTCCGAAACGCGCGAGGGTTGGTAGTCACTGCGCGGCGCGGAATATTCGCGCGCGAACAGCGAGCCGATCGAGGGCGCGGGCGCAACCGGCTCGACCTGCCACATGTTCATCGCGGCGGCCTGAGGCGGCTGCGCGCTCTTCTGCCCTGCCGCCTCCAGCGCGTGACGCAGCGCCCCGACGAGGAACCCGCGCACGAAGGCGGGATCGCGAAAGCGCACCTCGGTCTTGGCCGGATGGACATTTACGTCCACTTCCTCAGGTGGAATCTCAAGAAACAGGGCCAACACCGCATGGCGATCGCGCGCCAGCATATCGGAGTAGGCACCGCGCACCGCGCCGACAAGCAGCTTGTCGCGCACCGGACGGCCATTGACGAACAAGTACTGGTGATCCGCCACCCCGCGATTGTAGGTCGGCAGGCCGGCGACCCCGGTAAGCCGCGCCGTTCCGCGCTCGGCCTCGATGACCACGCCGTCTTCGGCAAGCTCACGCGCGACGAGGCGGGCGACGCGGGCCGCCAGTTCCTCGCGCGGCTGCACGGAGATGGTGCGGCGCCCGTCATGCTCCAGCACGAAACCGACGTCGGGCCGCGCCATGGCGAGACGGCGCACAACATCGAGGCAGACCGCGTATTCCGAGCGCGGCGAGCGCAGGAACTTGCGCCGCGCAGGCACTTTGCCGAAGAGATCCTCGACCCGGATGCGCGTTCCCGGCGGCAATGCGGCGGGCGTGTCCACCGCGACGGTGCCGTGATCGACCACGCGCATCCAACCCTCGGCAGCATCGTGCGGACGGCTTTCGATCGTCAACCGCGCGACAGAACCGATCGATGGCAAAGCTTCGCCCCGGAAGCCCAGCGTCGCCACCAGTTCGATCGCCTCGTCGGGCAGCTTGGAGGTCGCGTGGCGCTCCAGAGCAAGCGCGATCTCGTCAGGGCGCATGCCGCAGCCGTCGTCGGTCACCTCGATCATGTCGAGACCGCCCGAGGCGATCCTCACGGTGATCTGCGTGGAGCCCGCATCGATGGCGTTCTCGACCAGTTCCTTGAGCGCGGACGCCGGCCGTTCGACCACTTCGCCGGCGGCGATGCGGTTGACGAGGTGTTCGGGCAAGCGGCGGATCGTGGGCATCAGGGTCTCGACAAAGATTGGGGGCTTCTCGACAAAATGCGAACGTTGAAGGCGTCATGGACGCATCGTGCGGCAGCAGGTCAAACTAGCGACGAAACGGCGCTAATTCGAGACGGGCGATGAGCGTTTCCCCCCGGAATCGGGAACAAAATTTTGGCCTTTCGCGAATCGATGGGCTAAGGGGAGCCCTCCTACCCGCAACCCCCGGTCGTCGATGTCGAGAGTGATTCGGCAAACGATTGGTAAGAAACGGATTTTAGATGGCCGGCCCCTTCTCGCGATTCTTCAAACTCGGCTCCCAGAACATGGCGATCGACCTCGGCACAGCTAATACGCTGGTCTACGTACAAGATCGCGGAATCGTGCTGAACGAACCTTCCGTCGTTGCCATCGAAACCCTGAACGGCGTGAAGAAGGTCAAGGCCGTCGGTGACGATGCCAAGATGATGATGGGCAAGACCCCTGACAACATCGAGGCCATCCGCCCGCTGCGCGACGGCGTCATCGCCGACATCGAAATCGCGGAAGAGATGATCAAGCACTTCATCCGCAAGGTGCACGGCAAGAAGAACCTGTTCCGCTACCCCGAGATCGTGATCTGCGTTCCCTCGGGATCGACCTCGGTGGAGCGCCGCGCCATTCGCGACGCCGCCAGCAACGCGGGTGCCAGCCAAGTCTACCTGATCCTCGAGCCGATGGCCGCGGCGATCGGCGCCGACATGCCCGTCACCGAACCGGTCGGCTCGATGGTCGTCGACATCGGCGGCGGCACCACCGAAGTCGCGGTGCTCTCGCTGCGCGGCCTCGCCTACACCACTTCGGTGCGCGTGGGCGGTGACAAGATGGACGAGTCGATCGTCTCCTACGTCCGCCGTCACCACAACCTGCTGATCGGCGACGCAACGGCAGAGCGCATCAAGAAGGACTACGGCATTGCCATCATGCCGGCCGACGGCATCGGCGAGACGATCCACATCAAGGGCCGCGATCTCGTCAACGGTGTGCCCAAGGAAATCACCATCAGCCAGGCGAACATCGCCGAGGCTCTGGCCGAGCCGATCGGACAGATCATCGAAGGCGTGCGCATCGCGCTCGAGAACACTGCGCCGGAACTCGCCGCCGACATCGTCGACCAGGGCATCGTCCTGACCGGCGGCGGCGCCCTGATCCAGGGTCTCGACGATTATCTGCGCGAGGAAACCGGCCTGCCCGTCAGCGTCGCCGAAGATCCGCTGTCCTGCGTCGCGCTCGGCACCGGCCGCGCGATGGAAGACCCGATCTATCGCGGCGTCCTGATGTCCGCCTGATCGAATAGGGAGCACCGCGCCGTGCGAGGTGCGGGCTCCTTGAAAAGCGCGGCGGATATCCTGCACCGGACCGCCGCGCGGGAATGACAGGAGTGCATGGCGCATGGCACCGCCAGCCAATCGGCGCTCCGGCTTTTCGCGCAGGGCGCAATATTCGACGTTCTTCCAGTACACCGCCGGCGTGCTCGGCGCGGTGGTGGGATTGGGTCTGCTCGTCGTCTCCATGGTCAATCCGAATGCGTTTTCGGCGCTGCGCGGTGCCGCTTCGGACCTGACGGAGTCGCCTGCGCAGGCGACCGCTGGCGGCCGGCGCGCTGGCAAGGACTTCATGGCGGAGATCGGCGGCTTCTTCCTCTCGGGGCGCGAGCATGCCCGGCTGGAACGCGAACTGGCCGAAGCCAAGGTCCGCATCGCGCGGGCGCAGGCCACCGAAACCGAGAACCGCCGCCTCAAGCAGTTGCTCGACTTGCGCGAGGACGATGGGCGACCGGTCGCCTATGCGCGGCTGGTCAGTTCCACCGGCGCCAGCACCCGCCGCTTCGCGACGCTGGGCGCGGGCACCGACAAGGGCGTGGTAAAGGGCATGCCCGTCCGTTCACCGATGGGCCTCGTCGGGCGCGTCCTCGAAGTCGGCATGTCGAGCGCGCGCGTGCTACTCATCACCGATACCGAAAGCATCGTCCCGGTGCGCCGCGCGCGCGACGGCGTGCCCGCCTTTGCGCAAGGGCACGGCGACGGCACGATCCGCATCCGACTCGTCAACCTCGGCCTCAATCCGCTGCGCAAGGGTGACGTGATGGTCACTTCCGGCTCGGGGGGGCTCTATCGGCCCGGCACGCCGCTTGCGGTCATCACCGAACTGCTGCGCGACGGTGCGATGGCGCGGGTCCTGAGCAACCCGTCCGACACCGACTACGTCGTCGTCGAGCGCGCCTGGGCACCGCCGCCCCCGCCGCCTCCCGCCGAACCCGCGCCCGGGAGCGAGTGATCGTGCCGCTGCTGTCCGGCAACGACACGGTCGTAAAGCAGAGGATCAACCGCAAGCCCTCGCGCACGATCGCGGGCGGGGTTCCGTGGCTGACGGTAATGCTGGGATCGCTGGCGCCGGGCTGGGTGCTGATCGCGTCGGCGCCCGTCCTGCCCCCGCTGGGCTTCCTGATGTTCATCGCCTGGCGGCAGTTGCGCCCCGGCCTGATGCCGATGTGGGCCGGACTCCCGCTCGGCCTCTTCGACGACCTGTTCTCGGGATCGCCGTTCGGCACCGCCGTGCTGCTGTGGTCCTTGTCGACGATCGTTCTGGACCATGTCGAGACACGCCTGCCCTGGCGCAACTTCCTGACCGAGTGGCTGGTGGCGATCGGGCTCATCGTGGCGTATATCGTACTTTGCCTCGGCGTATCGAACATCGCCGGTGCTTCCGCCCCCCTCAATGTGATCGTGCCCCAGATCGTGATTTCCGTGATTATCTACCCGCTCGTCGGCCGCTTCGTGGCCTTGATGGATCGCCTTCGCCTGACCCCCTTCGTGGTCATGCGATGAAGTCCAGCTCATGAAGTTCAATTTCAGGCGTCTGATCCGCGCCCCGCACGTCACCAACGGCACCCTGCGCAACAGCTTCGACCGGCGCACCATCGTCGTCGGCGGCATCCAGGGCGGCATCGGCTGCCTGCTCGCCGCGCGCATGACGTACCTCTCGGTCTTCGAGAACGAGAAGTACAAGCTCAAGGCGGAGAGCAACCGCGTCAACCTGTCGCTGATCCCGCCGCGGCGCGGCTGGATTCTCGACCGCCACGGCCAGCCCCTCGCCTCCAACCGCGCCGACTTCCGGGTCGACGTGATCCCCGAGCGGATGAGCGATCCCGAGCGCACCATCGCCGAACTCGGAAAGCTGCTGTCGCTCACGCCGATCGCGATGCAGGACCTGCAGGACAAGCTGGACCGGTCGCACGGGTTCGCCCCGGTCGAGGTCGCATCCCGCCTGGATTGGGAGCGTTTTGCCTCGGTCAGCGTGCGCCTGCCGGACCTTCCCGGCGTGGTCACCCAGCGCGGCTACTCGCGCTTCTACCCTACTGGCCCCTCTGTAGGCCACCTCATCGGCTACGTCGGCGCCGCCTCGGCCGAGGAGTACGAGAAGGACCACGACCCCGTCCTGCTCACCCCCGGCTACAAGCTGGGCAAGGACGCGCTCGAGAAATTTTACGAGAAGGATCTGCGCGGCACTCCCGGTGCGCGGCGCGTCGAGGTGACCGCCTCGGGCCGCATCGTGCGCGACCTCGACACGCGCGAGGATGTTCCGGGCAAGACCATCAAGACGACCATCGACGCCGCGATCCAGGACTACGCGGCCCGGCGCATCGGCCCCGAATCGGCCGCCGTCGTCGTGATGGACTGCCAGACCGGCGACGTGCTTGCGATGGCGTCGATGCCCAGTTTCGATCCCAACAGCTTTTCCGACGGCATCGGCCGTCTCGAATGGAAGATGCTGTCGGACGACGATCACGTGCCGCTGCGCAACAAGGTGCTGCGCGGGCTCTATCCGCCGGGCTCCACGGTCAAGCCGATGGTGGCGCTGTCGTTCATGGAAGCCGGCCTTGATCCGAACGAAAGCGTCTTCTGCGGCGGCGGCCTGCGGGTAGGCAACCGTGTGTTCCACTGCTGGCAGCGGCGCGGCCACGGCCAGGTCAACATGGCCAAGGGCATCTACCAGAGCTGCGACGTCTACTTCTACCACTTCGCCCAGCGCATCGGCATGGATCCGATTGCAGCGATGGCCAAGCGCCTCGGCCTTGGTCAGGAGTTTCCGCTGCCGGTCGCGGGCCAGTCCTACGGCACGGTTCCGAGCCCCGCCTGGAAGCTAAAGAAGTACGACAAGCAATGGCAGACCTTCGATACGGTCAACGCCACGATCGGTCAGGGCTATTTCCTCGTGAACCCGCTGCAGCAGGCCATCCAGGCATCGCGCATCGCCAGCGGCCGGATCATCATGCCCAAGATGATCCATGGCCATGAACATGAAAAGCAGGCATCCCTCGGCGTGCCCGAGGAGCATCTCGCCTATATCCGGCAGGCCATGTCCGACGTCGCCAACGGCCCCGGATCGGCCCCTCACGCACGCCTGCCGTTCCCCGACATCAAGCTGGCGGGAAAGACCGGTACGGCGCAGGTCGTCGGCCTCAACGTCGGCAACGGCAAAGGCGGCTTGTGGAAGCACCGCGACCACGGGCACTTCATCTGCTTCGCCCCTGCCGATAACCCGCGCTATGCCTGCTCCGTGGTCGTCGAGCACGGCGGCGGTTCCGGCGCGGCCTATCCGATCGCGCGCGACGTGCTGACCTACATCTTCGACAAGGAGAAGGGCATGGAAGTCCTCACCGAACTCGAGACGAAGTGGGGCGGCACCGCCAAGGAGCGCCTCGACGCCCGCTTCCGCGCCTATTCCGCGCAGTACGGGGTCGGCGCTCCCAAGGTTTCGCCGGAAGAGGAGCGCCGCAAGCTGCAGGGCGCCGACCAGCCCGACGACCCACGCCAGCCCATCAGCGAGGCGCAGTCGCCCGCACCCGAGCCTGCCGACGAGGCCGATCGACCGGCACCGGCGCCCTCGCCCACCGCTACGCCCGCGACTTCGCCCGGGGCCGGAGGATCGCCGCAATGAGCCGCTCCATCGTTCCCGAGGCGATCTCGCGCCAGCCCTGGCAGATGATCATCCCGCTCTGCGGGCTCGTCGGACTCGGCGCGGCGGTGCTCTACTCGGCAGCCGGCGGCAGCCTGCAGCCTTATGCGCTCAGCCATGTGGTACGCTTCTGCGTGTTCCTAGTCATGGCCATGGTCATCGCCCGGATGAGCCGCAACCTGTTCCGGATGGCGGCCTATCCCATCTACGGTGCGATCCTGATCCTGCTGGTTCTCGTCGAACTGATCGGCGCGGTCGGCGGCGGCAGCCAGCGCTGGTTGAACCTCGGCTTCATGTCGCTGCAACCATCGGAACTGATGAAACCGGCGATCGTCTTGGTGCTGGCGCGCTTCTACGAGACATTGCCCCACGCCATGACCGCCAGTTGGCGCGGCCTCGTCCCGGCGGGCGTACTGATCGGCGTTCCGGCGCTGTTCGTGCTGATCCAGCCCGACCTCGGCACCGCCACCGCCGTGTGCTTCGGCGGCGTGGTGACGATGTTCCTCGCGGGGCTTCCCTTGTGGTGGTTCCTCGGCGCGGGCGGTGCCATGATGGTCATCGCTCCGATCGCGTTCTTCACGCTGCTTCACGATTACCAGCGCAACCGCGTGCTGGTGTTCATGGATCCGGAGGGCGACCCGCTCGGCACCGGCTATCACATCACCCAGTCCAAGATCGCGATCGGCTCGGGGGGGATCTTCGGCAAGGGCTTCGGCAACGGCACGCAGAGCCACCTGCAGTATCTGCCGGAACCGCACACCGACTTTGTCTTCGCAACCATGTCGGAGGAGTGGGGTCTGATGGGCGGGCTGTTCGTCCTCTTCGTGTTCACCGTGGTGATCGGCTGGGGCATGGGGGTCGCACGTCGTGCGCCGGACCGCTTCTCCAGCCTGCTGGCGGCGGGCATGACCGCCACGATGTTCTTCTACGTGATGATCAACCTGATGATGGTCATGGGCCTTGCCCCGGTGGTCGGAATTCCCCTGCCCTTCATGAGCCACGGCGGCACTTCGATGCTCACCAACATGATCTGCCTGGGCACGATCATGGCGGTAAACCGTTGGAATCAAGGCAGAGGGTCACTCGGCTGAAACTTTTTCAAGTTTTCGCTTCCAATCCAAAAATCTGCCGTTATAGGGACCTCTCCGCCGCCGACCGGCGGGGCCGCAAGGCCCTTCGAGGACAGGTAGCGTGGACGCAT
Organism: Novosphingobium sp. fls2-241-R2A-195; assembly: GCF_030209485.1. Taxonomy (NCBI): domain Bacteria; kingdom Pseudomonadati; phylum Pseudomonadota; class Alphaproteobacteria; order Sphingomonadales; family Sphingomonadaceae; genus Novosphingobium; species Novosphingobium sp. fls2-241-R2A-195. The sequence continues at coordinate 144 of NZ_JARVRY010000038.1, read as the reverse complement.
AGCTCAGTTGGTAGAGCAGCTGACTCTTAATCAGCGGGTCCTTGGTTCGAGCCCAAGTGCGTCCACCATCCTATTTCCACGAAGACCATGTGGGGACGCATAGCTCAGTTGGTAGAGCAGCTGACTCTTAATCAGCGGGTCCTT
>NZ_JARVRY010000034.1:0-83288 GCF_030209485.1 Novosphingobium sp. fls2-241-R2A-195 | reverse complement strand
GAAGCAATGGCTCCAGCAGCGCCCACTCGGCATCCGTCAAATCGCTTGGCAAAGCTAGCCCTCTTCGCGCATGAAGGGCGCGAGTGGTATCGGTCCACATCGTTGAATCCATGGTAGTTTTTGGCGAAACCCATGAATCAATGACAGGCCAAAGCGTCAAGCTAACCTGCTGATACCACTCAACTTATTTTCTGATCAGGCTCTAAGATAAATACCGACTTTCTCGACCCTACCGTCAGTTGCGCGGTCGGCCTGTACAAGCCGCTGGCCGAGCCGTTCGGGCTGGAGGACAACCTCTTCGGCCGTTACCTTGCGATCTGGTCGACGTTCGTGATCGAGGGCATCGCTATCGTCGCGCTGTTCTGGAAGCGGTGGTTCGCGATCGGCCTGACCAGCGCGCTGGTGTTCCACTATATCATCCCGATCTCGGCTTATAGCTGGTACATGGACTTCTCCAGCCTCGTCTTCGCGCTCTACATGCTGACGATGCCGCGCGACGCCAGCGCGAAGATCTACGAGATTACCTGCCGTCATGTCGTGGAGCCGCTGCGCAGCCTGTTCGGCCGCATCGGCATTCTGGCGCCGATAGCCGCGCTTCTGGCGATCGCCACGCTGGTCGTGCTGCTACTGGCGCTCGCGAACCCGGGCCGCCCCGCGCTCATGCTGCTGCACTCGATCTTCATCCTGACCTGGGCAGTGGTGGGCGGCGTGGCCATGACCGCGATGATCTACGCAGCGATGCTATACCTGCCCTATCGCGGAGGAACCGCCGGTCGCAGTCCTTATGCTGCATGGAACAGGATCGTCCCGGTACTCTACTTCGTCAGTTGCCTGTCACCCTATCTCGGGCTCAAGACCGAAAGCTCGATCAGCATGTTCAGCAACCTGCACACCGAGGGCGGCACCACCAACCACCTGCTGTTCTCGCGGCCGCCCTATCTGTTCGACTATCAGCAGGACGTGGTGCAGGTCGTCGCCTCGTCAAGCCCCTCGCTCACCCGTACGGCGAACGAGGGCCGGATGAACGTGCTGTTTTCGATCGAGGAATTTCTGCGCCGCCACCCTGACCAATGGGTGACTTACATCCACGACGGCCAGTTGATCGAGCAGGCGACGGCCGCCAGCCTGACGCTGGAATCCGCGACCTGGCTCGAACGCAAGCTGCTCATCTTCAAGCAGGTCGACCCAAACCAGCCCAAGGTCTGCACACACTAGGGCAGACCGGGTTGTCGTTTACTCCCACTCGATCGTGCCGGGCGGCTTCGAGGTGTAGTCGTAGACCACGCGGTTGATGCCCTTGACCTCGTTGATAATGCGGGTCGCGACGCGGCTGAGGAACGCGGCGTCGAAGGGGTAGATATCCGCCGTCATGCCGTCGGTCGAAGTGACCGCGCGCAGGCCGCAGACGCTGTCGTAAGTGCGGCTGTCCCCCATCACGCCCACGGTCTTGACCGGCAGCAGCACCGCAAAGGCCTGCCAGATCGCGTCGTAGAGACCGGCGTTACGGATCTCCTCGAGGTAGACCGCGTCCGCCTTGCGCAGGATGTCACAGCGCTCGCGGCTGACTTCGCCAGGGATGCGGATGGCGAGGCCCGGTCCGGGGAACGGGTGACGGCCGACGAAGACGTCGGGCAGGCCCAGTTCGCGGCCGAGTTCACGCACTTCGTCCTTGAACAGTTCGCGCAGCGGCTCGACGAGCTTCATGTTCATGCGCTCGGGCAGGCCGCCGACGTTGTGGTGGCTCTTGATCGTCACCGAAGGACCGCCGGTGAACGACACCGACTCGATGACGTCGGGGTAAAGCGTGCCCTGCGCAAGGAATTCGGCGCCGCCGATCTTCTTCGCCTCGTCCTCGAACACGTCGATGAAGGTCTTGCCGATGAACTTGCGCTTGGCCTCGGGGTCGGTGACGCCTTCGAGGCCCTTGAGGAACAGCGTCGAGGCATCGACGTGGACCAGCGGGATGTTGTAGTGGCCGCGGAACAGGCTGACGACCTGGTCGGCCTCGCCCATGCGCATCAGGCCGTGGTCGACGAACACGCAAGTGAGCTGGTCGCCGATCGCCTCGTGGATGAGGACCGCACAGACCGCCGAATCGACGCCGCCGGACAAGCCGCAGATGACGCGCTTGTCACCCACCTGGGCGCGGATTTCCTCGATCTTGGTCTTGCGGAATTCCGCCATCGTCCAGTCGCCGGCGAGGCCGCAGACGTGGCGCACGAAGTTCTTGAGCAGTTTGCCGCCGTCGGGCGTGTGCACGACCTCCGGATGGAACTGCATCGCGTAGATGCGCTTCTCGTCGTTGGCGATCACGGCGAAGGGCGCGCCTGCGCTCGATGCGACCGGGCGGAAGCCCGGAGCGAGGCTGGTCACCTTGTCGCCGTGGCTCATCCAGACCTGGTGCTTCTCGCCGACTTTCCACAGGCCGTTGAACAGCGCGCACTCGTCGCCGATCTCGATGAAGGCGCGGCCGAACTCGCCCGCGTCGCCGCCGGTCACTTCGCCGCCCATCTGGTGCATCAACGACTGCTGACCGTAGCAGATGCCGAGAATCGGGCGACCGCTTTCCAGGATCACGTCAGGAATGCGCGGACCGTTCTCGTCCAGCACCGAGGCGGGCGAGCCGGAGAGGATCACGCCCACCGGGTTCATGCGGCGAAACGCTTCTTCAGCGGCGTTGAATGGAGCGATCTCGGAATAGACGCCGGCCTCGCGCACGCGCCGGGCAATCAGCTGCGTCACCTGGCTGCCGAAGTCGACGATCAGAACGGATTCGGTGGGCTGGATATTCATGGCGAGCCACTAGTCGCGCGCGCGTTGACTGTCCAGCCCCCGAAACGACCCGGATGACGCATCATTGCTGCGCACGGCGCCCCCTCAAGGCAGTTTTCCATTCGTGCGAAAATGCTCGGCGATTTCGAGTTCGCATTGCAGCATTTTCCGCGGCAGCGATGACTGCCTAATTTTTAGGCAGACGCCTTGCCGGAGCGCGAAGACAACCGGAGGTTTCAGCGACCGGATGGTGGAAGCGATAATGCCATTTACGGAAAACTGGCTCAGTTTGGCGATGACTTGAGCATCACGCACGCCAAATCGCTCCTTTGTTGCAAGACTTGCAACCTAACTTGCCCCTTTTGAATTTGCGCAAATTTTGTGCATCGCTATTTGCCGCATCGCAGCAAGAGGCGCCGGAACGCTTCGTGCCGCACGCAAGGCAGAGCGCCGGAACGCTCTGTGCATGCGATGAAACGATAAAAATGTTTGCAGGAGCTTTATTATGACCCTCGTGCACCGCACGTTCGGGTTCGCTGCCGCGCTGGGCACCAGCGCGCTGGCGTTTGCGCTCACCCTCGCCTAATTTCAGGCCTTGGGGGCGTTACCCTGAATTACCCATGAGAAGGGCGGCCCCAGGGCCGCCTTTTTTCGTATGGGCGACGTATTCTCTCCCGTCAGGCCGCCATCTTCAACGACACAGGGATACTGCGACCCTCGACCGCAAGCTGCCCCGGCATGCGCCATGTAGGAAGATCCAGCAGCCACTCGGCCGCGCGCGTGCGCACCAGCACGACATGCCCCGCGAGACACCCGGCCACGAGCAGCGGCACCGCTAGAAGCGGATAGGCCGCGCCGACCCAGATACTGCCGAGAAGCGGCGCCGCCCACCGTTCGATTGTGAAGGAAAGCGCCGGCATCAGCAGGAAGTGCATGAGATAGATCGGCAAAGTCCGCTTTGCCAGCCAGGACGCAGGGCGGATCAGCGCCGATCCGCGCCGCGCGATGAGCATGCAGAGCATCGCCCCGGCCGCGACCGCCAGGATATCCACCGGTAGGAGAAACGTATCAGACTTCAGCGCGACTGCCGCTCCGACAAGGTATGCCGCCCCCAGCACGAGCACCCGCGATGCCGTCGCCCGTTCCACGAAGGCCAGCACCTCGCCTTTCATCCGCACGCCGGCGACGAAGAAGATCGCACACCGCAGCATCTTGGGCTCGTGCGCGGCAAGCTGCCCCTCGAACACGGTGCCCAGCACGGACAGAACCGCGCAGAGCAGCAATGTCGTCCAGACCGGCAGCGACAGGGTGATCCGCGTCAGCAGGTAATACATGCCGAGCGCCACCAGATACCACGACACTTGCGTCAACAGGAGCGCTGGCAGGAAGCGATTGGTCATGGCGACCTCGAACCACCAGCCCACGGGATCGATCGGCGCCAGGATCTGATAGATCGTTGCCCAGACGAAATAGAGATAGAGCGGCTTCACCAACCGGCTGCGCTGCGTATCCGGCCGCGGCTCCATGATCGAATCCGATGCAAGTATCCCCGAAACCAGGAAGAACAACGGCATGCGGACCGGGCGGATGAAACCGTTCACGACATGCCACGCCGCCGCCAGCTCAGCCTGGTTAGCCCAGGGCATATGCGCGATCTGCTCGCCCAAATGCATCATAACCACCAGCAGGATGCACCCCGCCTTGGCAAGATTGGGCCAGACAAGTTCTCGCCGGGAAATTGCTGTCGTCACGCACTCTCACCCCCTGGTTCGAAAGCGACGCTACGTAATTTTACTTATTCGAGTATTAACCTTCGCAAATCGCAGACGAACAACAATCAATTGCATTACCTTTGATTTGAGAATTACAGATATTTAATTCTGATCGGGCACTTCATCACCCCAACCGAAGGCGCCCCAACCGACCACCCACGTCAGTTCGCCGCAGCATGGCAGGATGGCTGTCGCACCCTTGTGGAAAACCCCCGCCACCGCGCCGGTTTCGCTTGGGTTTGCCCCCCTCAGACCCTATATGCTCGCCATGGCCAGCAATCCCGAAAACAAGAACCAGAACTCCTACGGCGCCGATTCGATCAAGGTCCTCAAGGGCCTCGACGCGGTGCGCAAGCGCCCCGGCATGTATATCGGCGATACCGATGACGGCTCGGGCCTGCACCACATGGTGTTCGAGGTTTCGGACAATGCCATCGACGAGGCGCTCGCCGGGCACTGCGACCTGGTCCTGATCGAACTTAACCCCGACGGCTCCGTTTCAGTGGAAGACAACGGGCGCGGCATCCCCACCGGCATCCATGCCGAGGAAGGCGTGTCCGCCGCCGAAGTCATCATGACCCAGCTTCACGCGGGCGGTAAGTTCGAGAACACCTCGGACGACAACGCCTACAAGGTGTCGGGTGGTCTCCACGGCGTCGGCGTCTCGGTGGTGAACGCTTTGTCGGAATGGCTGGAACTCACCATCTGGCGCGACGGTCAGGAGCACTGGATGAAGTTCGCGCACGGCGATGCCGTGGCGCCGCTCATCGTCAAGGGCCCCGCCCCCAAGGCCGAGCAGAACCCGGACGACGACGGCTTCAAGAAGGGCACCCGCGTAACCTTCCTCGCCTCGACCGACACGTTCAAGAACGTCACCGAGTTCGACTTCGACAAGCTGGAGCACCGCTACCGTGAACTGGCGTTCCTCAATTCGGGCGTGCGCATCAAGCTGCGCGACAAGCGCCACGAGGAGATCAAGGAGCACGACCTGTTCTACGAAGGCGGCATCGCAGCCTTCGTGAAGTACCTCGACCGCAACAAGACCGCGCTGCTGGCAGAGCCCATCGCGATCTCGTCCGAGCGCGATGGCATCGGCATCGATGTCGCGCTGGAGTGGAACGATTCTTATTACGAGAACGTCCTGTGCTTCACCAACAACATCCCGCAGCGCGACGGCGGCACCCACCTCGCCGCGTTCCGCGCGGCGCTGACCCGCACGCTGAACAACTATTCCGAGAAGTCGGGCCTGCTCAAGAAGGAGAAGGTCTCGCTGACGGGCGACGACATGCGCGAGGGTCTGACCGCGATCGTCTCGGTCAAGCTGCCCGATCCCAAGTTCTCGTCGCAGACCAAGGACAAGCTGGTCTCCTCCGAAGTGCGCCAGCCGCTGGAAAGCCTGATGGCGGACCGCATGAACGACTGGCTGGAGGAGAACCCCGCCCACGCCAAGTCGATCGTGCAGAAGATCATCGACGCCGCCGCCGCCCGCGAAGCCGCCAAGCGCGCCCGCGAACTGACCCGCCGCAAGGGCGCGATGGACATCGCCTCGCTACCCGGCAAGCTGGCCGACTGCCAGGAGCGCGATCCGTCGCTCTGCGAACTGTTCCTGGTCGAGGGCGATTCGGCAGGCGGCTCCGCCAAGCAGGGCCGTGACCGCAAGACTCAGGCGATCCTTCCGCTTAAGGGCAAGATTCTCAACGTCGAGCGCGCGCGGTTCGACCGCATCATCTCGTCCAAGGAAGTCGGCACGCTGATCCAGGCGATGGGCACCGGCATTCGCGACGACTTCACGCTCGACAAGCTGCGCTACCACAAGATCGTCATCATGACCGACGCAGACGTCGACGGTGCGCATATCCGCACCCTGCTGCTGACGTTCTTCCATCGCCAGATGCCCGACATCATCCGCGCCGGGCACCTCTTCATCGCCCAGCCGCCGCTCTACAAGGTGTCGAAGGGTCGCTCGGAAGTCTACCTTAAGGACGGTGCCCACCTCGACCGCTATCTGGTCGAGGCCGGCCTCAACGGCCGTGTGCTCGAAACCTCGGGCGGCGCGCGTCTCGGGCCTGACCTCGAAGCGCTGGTCGAGCATGCGATCCGCATGCGCAACCTGATGGCCTTCGTGCCGCGCCGCTACGACCCCGTCATCATCGAGGCACTGGGCCTCGCCGGCGTGTTCGAGCCCGACCTGTCGACCGAGGCCCGCAGCGCCGCCCTCACCCGCACCGCGGCATGGCTCGATCGCGGCGACACCGAAGCCCGCTGGTCGGCCCGCTTGTCCGAAGACGGCACCGTCGAGGTCGAACGCCTGTGGCGCGGCGTCACCGATCACCACAAGATCGAAGGCAGCTTCCTCTCCAGCGCCGAGGCCCGCAAGCTCGCCCGCCTCGCCGCCGAGAACGCCGAAGTCTACGCCGGCACCGCACGGCTGGTGCGCGCCAGCGCAGCCGAGGCGGAGCCGGAGGCGACGGTGGATGCAGACGGCGAGGAAGAACCTGTCGTCGCTGCCCGTCCGACCCAGGGCGCGGATATCATCACCCGCCCCAGCCAGCTCCTCGCACTGGTGCTGGCCGCCGGTCGCAAGGGCCTGTCGATCGCCCGCTACAAGGGTCTGGGCGAAATGAACGCGGAACAGCTCTGGGAAACCACGCTGGACCCGGAAAACCGCGTGCTGCTGCAGGTCAAGGTCGAGGACGCCGACGTGACGGACGAGATCTTCACCCGCCTGATGGGCGACATCGTCGAACCGCGCCGCGACTTCATCCAGGAAAACGCGCTCAACGTCGCCAACCTCGACGTCTGACCCGCGCGGCGGCTCTGATAATCTGCAAGGGCGGGAGCGCACTGGATGCACTTCCGCCCTTTTGCGTGGGCGCTCTTGTCTTGCGCGCTTGCTGAGGCATCATGCTGCAACCGCACAGCTGGAGCCGCCCATGCCCGACACGCCTCCCCGTTCGCTTGACGACGACCTGAAGCACGAGCTCGTCACTCGCGGCTACGACCGGCGCAGCTTCGGACGGATCGCCGCGCTGCTGGGCGGCGGGATCGCGGCGGCACAGGCCATGCCAGGCTTTGGGCCTGCCTTCGCGCAAGTGCCCAAGGCGGCTGCAGGAACCGTGCGCATCGGCGCCAACGAGTGCTGGACCGGCCCCTTCCCCGCCGGGGTGCAGGCGGCGATGAAGGCGGTCACGCAAGGCAACCGCTACGAGCCCGACGGCGAGATCCAGAAACTGCGCGACACTGTCGCCATGGTCGAACGGGTGCCTGCAGATCGCGTCATCGCCTGGCCGGGATCGAGCGATCCGCTCGCCCGCATTGCCGTCACGTTTGCGTCCCCTACGCGCGGGATCGTCACCGCCGATCCGACCTTCGAGCCGATCTGGCAGGTCGGCGAATGGCTGGGGGCCAAGGTCTCGAAAGTGCCGCTGGCGCCGAGCAACGCCCACGACGTGCGCGCGATGCTGGCTGCCGATCCGAACGCCGGGCTCTATTACATCTGCACCCCCAACAACCCCACCGGCACGCTGACGCCGCTTGCCGACATAGAGTGGCTGCTCGCGGCCAAGCCCAGAGACGCGGTGGTCCTGGTAGACGAAGCCTACCTCCACTTCGCCGGAGCGCCCAGTGCGATGCTGCTTGCCGCGACGCGCAGCGACGTGATCGTGATGCGCTCCTTCTCCAAGCTGTTCGGCATGGCGGGCATGCGCCTCGGCCTGACGGCGGCCGACCCCGCGCTGCACAAGCGGATGATGCGCTACGACGGTGATCTGGTGACGATGATGCTGCCGATCACGGCCGTCGCCTGCGGCACCGCCTCGCTGACGCAGACGGACGAGATCGCCGCACGGCGGGGCCAGATGGAAGCCGCGCGCGAGGAAACCCTGGCACATGTCGCGAAACGCGGCCTGAAAGTGCTGCCCGGCAGCCGCGCCAACATGTTCCTGCTCGAATGGAAGGACCGTTCGCCCAAACAGATGAGCGAGGCGTTTCTGACGCAAGGCGTGCAGATCGGCCGCTCGTGGAGCGCCTATCCGCAAATGTCGCGGATCACCGTGGGTTCGGCCGAGGACATGGCGAAGTTCCGGCTGGCGCTCGACCGCATCCTGACGGCCTGACCTACCCCGGATTGCGGGCCGTGACGATCCACGCGGCGCCGTCGATCAGGACCGATCGCTCGCCCGGTCGCGCTGCGAAGGCGGCGCGCACGGCCTCGGCGCAGCGCGCCTTCACGCCCTCATCCTGATCGGCCAGCGCCCGGGACAACGGGCCGACCGCGAAGGCCATGCCCAGCGCGTCGTCGTTCGCGGCCTCGCGAGTGACGCCCTCGCCGAAGGGTATCTGCGCATCGAACGGCGCAAGGGCGATGTCGGCGAAACCCGCCTCGGCCAGCAGGCGCTCCACCCGGAGCGGATCGCTGAAAGAGAACGGCCCCGGCGCTTCCGGATCCGGGGCGCCCTGCGGCGGCAGGATACCCCGGATCGCCCCCATCGGCAGGCGCACCCAGTCGTTTTCGGCCGCCCCGCGCCAGCATACGAACACCAGCCGCCCACCGGGTTTGAGCGCCCCCCGCATGTGCCCGAAGGCGGCGGCGGGATCGCCGAAGAACATTACCCCGAAGCGCGAAAACAGCAGGTCGTAGGCCTGCGCGGCAAGCTCGGCCGTGGCGGCGTCGGCCAGTGCGAAATCGACGGCGCCATGGCCCGGTTGGCGGGCGCGCTCGAGGAGTTGGGGCGATATGTCGAGACCGAGCACCCGGCCCTCGGCGCCCACCCGGTCGGCCAGCACGAAGCTGGACGCCCCGGCGCCGCAGCCGACGTCGAGCACATGCTCGCCCGGGAGCGGGTCGGCAGCGGCGATCGCGGCTTCACCGAAGGCCGCCAGCATCGCATCAAGGCGGCGCTGGTTGCTCACCCAGTTGTCGCCGCTTTTGCCGACCCAGTCGCTGACCTGATAAACCGCCGGTTTCGTCATGATCACTCCTAGTTGCGAATTATTATCAACTAGGAGCGCCCGGTGCGGAGTGCAACCCACCCGCCCCGTCATTGAGAGCGCAGCGAAGCAATGAGGAAATGGCAGGCGCTTACGCCTGCAGCAGTTCCGGCAGTTTGCCCGACATGCCCCGCGCCTCGTCCATGAAGAAGCGCTTGAGCAGCGGGGTGCGCTGCACCGCGCCCATGCCGAGGCGGCGCACGGCGCTGGCGGTACGGCCGGGAATGCCGAACAGGCGGGTGAGGCCATCCGTCGCCGCCATCACCATCAGGCTGTCGAGACTGCGCCACTTTTCATAGCGCGCCAGCAACTGCGCATCACCCGGCTCGAGGCCGAGGCGCATGCCCTCGACCAGCACTTCCACCAGCGCGCCGACATCGCGCAGGCCGAGGTTCAGGCCCTGCCCGGCGATCGGGTGCATGCCGTGAGCGGCATCGCCGATCACCGCAAGGCGTTCCTCGACCACGCGCCCGGCGTGGTGGAAGCGCAAGGGATAGCTCATGCGCGGGGCCGAGAGTTCGATCTTGCCGAAGATGCCGTGCATCCGCTCGAACACTTCGTTCACGAACATCGCATCGGGCATGGCGATGACGCCCGCCGCATCCTTTTCCGCCACGGTCCAGACCAGCGCGCTGCGGTGGCGGCCCTGTTCGTCGTCGAGCAGCGGCAGCAGCGCGAACGGCCCCGCCGGATAGAAGATTTCCCAGGCGGTGCCGTCATGCGGCTTTTCATGGAACAGCCCGGTCACGAAGGCGCGGTGGTGGTATTCCCACTTCGCCAGCGCGAAACCGGCCTCGTCGCGCGTCGGCGACTGGCGCCCTTCCGCCGCGACCAGCAGCGAGCCCCGGATCACCCGTCCGTCAGAGAGTTCCACCTCGACGCCGTGGGCGCCGCGATCCTTGCGCACGGCCTCGGTGCGTACGTGCCAGGCGATGTTCGGTTCGCCGCGCGCCGCATCGAACAGGGCGATGCGCAAGTCGCGGTTGGCGAACATGCGGCCCAGAGAACCTTCCTCGGCCTTGGGCGTGAAGTCGATGCGGCCGGGCTTCATGCCGTCGGTCACCGCGATCGAGGCGATCGGGCAGCCCAGCTTCTCCAGCGCCGGCGCGAGGCCGATGTTGGTGAACAGGTTCCAGCTCGCGGTCGAGATCGCCGAGGCGCGGCCGTCCGCGCCTTCGGCCACCAGATCCGCCGGGTCGGCGCGGTCCACCACATGGGCGGTGATGCCCGCCCGGGCGGCGGCAAGCGCCAGCGTCATGCCGACGAGACCGCCGCCCAGGATGATAAGATCGCGCCTTTCGGGCGCCGTGCCAGTCGTATTCGAGTCGCTCATCGCGAGCAGCTATCGGCCTCCCCGGCGTAGATGTCGAGGCACCTTCCGTCCCATGTGCCCGCCGGTTCGCTCAGGCCCACGAGCGCGGCGAGGGTCGGTGCGATGTCCACGGTCTCGACCGGCTGGGGCTGCTCCATCGAGGTCAGGCCCTTGCGCCAGAACAGCATCGGCACGCGGCGGTCGTAGTCCCACGGGCTGCCGTGCGTGGAGGCGCTGCCGGGACGCGGAGCCACGCCGGGAACGACCGCGCGCTTCGTCATCATCAGCACGTCGCCCGAGCGGCCCGGCACGAACGAGGCGGCGACGCGCTCGATCAGGGTCCAGTCCTGCGGGTGACCGGCGGGGACTTTCACCTTCGCCAGTTCGTCGGCGGTATAGGCGCCCGCGATCTGCGGATTGGCCTTGAGCTGCGTCATGAGCGTGGCGATGACCTTCTTGCGCTGCGCCGCCGTCAGGCCCGCATTCAGCCAGACGTCGCCCGAGCTGCCCGCGCCATAAAGCAGCGGCCCGTCCTTGGGGATGATGCCGGTCGCCTTGGAGACCGAGGCCGACAGGCCTTTCTCGGTCAGCGAGGGGTCGAGGCGGCTGGCCTCGGGCACGCCCTGCAACTTGAGGCGCTCGGGCGCGTCGATGCCCCCATGGTCGGCGCTGAGCACCACCGCATAGTCGATCTCGCGCGCGTCGAGCGCGGCGAGCAGGCGGCCGATGGTCGCGTCCAGAACGTTCTGCTGGATGCACATCTCGACGCCCTCGGTGCCGAAGGCGTGGCCGACCTTGTCGTTGGCCGAATAGCTGACCGAGAGCACGTCGGGCACGTCGTCCTTGCCCAGCGGCATCTCATCGAGCAGGCGGATCGCCATGTCGGTGGTCACGTCGTCTACGCGCGGGCCATTGAGGTAGGACTTGTAGTCGCCCGCCTTGTTGGCGAAGCGGAAGGTGCCGATCGAGAAGCTGCCGAGGTTGACCGCGTGGTCGTAAGGCGCGCACCAGCCCGGTACGGGAAGGTCGCCGTCGCCCGCCTCGACGGCTTTGGCGATGGCGGCGTTTTCGGCCACGGCGGCGGCGGAGGGCTTGCGGTCGTCATAGGTGACGAAGCCCTTGCCCTTGATCCAGTAGGCGGCGTCAGAGGTATGGCCGCTCATCATCACCACCGCACGGTCCTTGGCGGAGACGGCGACGTTGAGGGTGGCGGGGTTCTTCGCCTTGAGCAGGTCGCCCAGCGTCGGGGCCTTGAGGTGCATCGGGCTGATGACCGAATCCTGCGAATTGCTGGCGGGGTTGGTCTCGTCCTCCGAACAGTAGACCTCCTTGTCCTCGCGGCCGATGCCCGGGACGTACCAGCTGTTGGCAAGGATGCCGGTGCGATTGGGGTGCACGCCGGTCAGCAGGGTGGAGTGGCCGGGGCAGGTCTCGGTCGCGGCGTGCGACTGGAAGCCCGAGGGGAACACCGCGCCCTTAAGCAGTCTGTTGAGACCCTTGGAATAGCGCTCGCGATATTGCTGGAACAGGTCCGACGAATACTGGTCGACCGAGATCGCGACGATCAGCTTCGGGGGTGCCTGGGGAGCAGCCTTCGCCGCCGGGGCCGGAGCGGCCTCCTGCGCGAAGACGGGAGCGGAAGCGCCGAGCGCAAGAGCGACAACGAGCGAGGAGAGCGGGAGGCGCATCGGGGGAGGTTCCTTGAAAAGTCCGAGCGTTGGATGCAGATGCTGCGATGACGCGATCGTCGATCAGGCGCAAGACTCGCCTAACCTCACGGAGCACCATGCAAAAGCGCCGCTACCGACTGCCTGTGACAGTTCTGTGTCATCTCATGGTGCTGTTGAGTGCCGTTGTGTCCCTTTGTGTGCCCGCTCATGCAGCGTCCTCGCAAGCCCCCACGCATATCGCGGCGGAATTGCTCGCGGGGCCGGTGAAGGACGGCAAGACCACCCTCGCCATTCGCATGACGCCCGAAGCGGGATGGCATGGATACTGGCTCAATCCGGGCGATGCGGGTCTTGGGATGCAGTTGTCGTGGGACCTGCCTGAGGGCGTGAAAACGGGGCAGCCGCGCTATCCGGTGCCGCAGACGCTGGTGGTTCAGGGCCTGATGAACCACGTCTACGAAAGCGAGTACGCGGTGCTGGTGCCGGTCACCGTTCCTGCCGAAAAAGGGCGGATTCCGGTGCGCGTGAAGGCTCAGTGGCTGGCCTGCACCGAGCAGATCTGCGTCCCCGAACGCGCCGAACTCGCGGCCGAGATCGCGCCCGGTGCGCCGCATGATCCGCGCTTCGACACATGGACCCAGCGCCTGCCCGCGCCGCTCGATGCTCCGGCCGCTTTTGCGTTGAATGACAAGACGTTGCGCCTTGCCATCCCGCTCCCGGCGTCGGTGCCGCTGCAGGCCCCACACCTCTTCGTCGGCCAGGACAAACTGATCGACTATGCTGCTCCGCAAGCTTTCGCACGCAAGGGCGACATGCTGCTGGTAACGATCCCCCGCGCCCGCTTCGCCCCGCAGAATGCCGCAGGATTCGACGCCGTCCTGCGCCTCGACGCCGCAGGCAACGGCATCGCCCTCACCGCAAAACCCGGCCCGGTGCCGAGCGGCGGCACCATGCTGGTCGGAAGCGAAGCGCCCAAGCTCCCCGCCCTGCCCTGGCTGCTGCTGGCGGCTCTGGCGGGCGGACTGCTGCTCAACGTGATGCCCTGCGTCTTCCCGATCCTTTCGCTCAAAGCCCTCAGCCTCGCCCGCGCGGGCGAAAGCGAGGCCCATGCGCGGATCGAGGGACTGGCTTACGCGGCGGGCGTGATCCTCGCCTGCCTCGGCCTCGGCGCAGCGCTGCTGGCGCTGCGGGCTGGCGGCGAGCAGGTCGGCTGGGCCTTCCAGTTGCAGGAGCCGGTCGTCGTCGTCGCGCTCTTCGCGCTGGCGGTCGCGATCACCGCCAACCTGCTGGGTCTGTTCGAGTTTTCCGTTCCGGGCTTCGCCTCGGCAGGCTCTCCGCAGGGAGCCTTCGCGACCGGCCTGCTCGCCGCGTTCGTCGCGACGCCCTGCACCGGCCCGTTCATGGCGAGCGCCATGGGCGCGGCGCTGCTGCTGCCGGTCGTGCCCGCAATGGCGCTGTTCGCGACGCTCGGTCTCGGCATCGCGCTGCCGTTCCTCGCCGTCGCCTTCGTGCCCGCCCTGCGCGCACGCCTGCCCCGGCCGGGCCGATGGATGGTGACGTTCCGGCGGGTCATGGCCGTGCCGATGGGTTTGACTGCGCTGGCGCTGGCGTGGCTGATCTGGCGCCTCGGCGGCTCGGCCTCGCTCGCCTATGTCGCCGCGCTGGCCGCGCTGGTGCTGGCGCTGCTAGGCCTCGTCGGACGCGCGCAGCGAGGCGGAAAGCGCGCGCTCATGCCCGCTTTCGCGACGCTGGCGGTACTGGCGGTCGGCGTGCTGACGATGCCCGAGCCGCGCCCGCAGGCGCAAGAGGAAGCCTCGATCATCAAGGCCAGACCCTTCTCGCCCGAGGCGCTGGCGAGGGCACGCGCGAGCGGCAAGCCGGTCTTCGTGTGGATGACCGCCGACTGGTGCCTCACCTGCAAGGTCAACGAAGCCGCCGCGATCGAGCGCGAGGACACCCGCGCCGCCTTCGAAAAGGCCGGGGTCGTGGTGCTGCGCGGCGACTGGACCCGGCGCGATCCGGCGATCACCCGCTACCTCACCGAACAGGGCGCGGCGGGGGTTCCCCTTTACGTCTGGTATGGCCGCGACGGGCACGCCGAAACACTGCCTCAGGTGCTTACGCCCGCGCTGCTGGAGGAAAAGGCAAGATGACGTCGTCCCGGACTTGATCCGGGACCGCTGGCAGTGAACAGCCCACATAGCTTCAGGGCGCCCGGCGCGGCAGCGCCCACCTAAAGATAGCCACCGGTCCCGGATCAAGTCCGGGACGACGGTGTGCCATCACGCTTACTTCTTCGGCAGGTTCGCCGCGATCTCCGGCACTTTCTCAAGCTGTGTACGCACGCTCTCCAGCGGTCCGACAATCACAACGCTCAGCTTGTCCACCGGCAGCTCCCGCTTCGCGGCGGTCTGGAAATCCGCCGCCGTGAGCGCGCTCGCCCGGCCGACGTAGCCGTTGAGGTAGTCCACCCCCAGCCCCTGCACGTCGAGGTTCGCCAGCGATCCCGCCAGCCCATCGCGCGAGGACAGGCCCAGCACGAACGTCCCGTTCATGTAGTTGCGGATGCCCTGCACTTCGCCCGGCGTCGGCAGGGTGTCCTGCATGCGCCGGATCTCCTTGTAGATCTCGGTGATCGCAGGCCCGGTCGATTCGGCGGTGATGTCCGCATCCTCCACCCAGAACGCGCCCTGCACCCGCTGCGAGAGCGAGGCGCTTGGCGAATAGGTGTAACCCTTGTCCTCGCGGATGTTGCGGGTGATGCGCGAGGAGAAATAACCGCCCAGCAGCGTGTTGGTGGCGCGGAAATCCATGTCGTATCCGGGCTTGGCAACCCGCTTGCCGATCCACACGGTCGACTGCGGCGCGCCGGGGCGGTCGATCAGCACGACCCTGGGCGCGGGCTCGGCGGGCACGGGCAATGCAGTGGGCGCAGCGCCCGCCGCCCAGCCACCGAACGCCTTCTCGACCGCCGCGCGCACCGTCGCCGGATCGAAGCGGCCGACGATGTAGAGGTGCGTTCGCGCGGCGCCGAAGTTGGCGGCATGGAACGCCTTGATCTGCTCCAGCGTGTAGCCCGACAGCTGCTGCGGCGTCGGGAAGGTGCGGCCATAGGGATGCTCAGGGTACAGCGCCGCCGAAAAGGCCTCGGACGCGATCGAGCCGGGGGTGGACTTCGCGACCATCAGGTTGCGCAGCATGTCAGCGCGGACCTTCTCCAGCTCCTCGGCCTTGAAGTCGGGGCGCTGGAGCAGGTCGGCGACGAGGGCGACGGCTTCGGGAGTCGATTCGCCCAGCACGTCGATCATCGCCGAACTGGAATCGAGCCCGGTGGACAGCGCCAGCGAACCGCCCATCCCGGCAGCCGCTTCGGCCAGCTGCGAGGCGTCGCGGCCCCCTGCGCCCTTCTGCATCAGGGCGCCGGTGAGGTCGGCGAGCCAGACGTTCTGGCCGTCGTCGATGTTGCCGGTGCGTACGCTGGCGACGATCGTGACCTTGGGCACGTTGCCGTGCTGGGCCATCGTCACCTTCATGCCGTTGGCGAGCGTGAACTCGGTCAGCGGCGGCAGAGCGAAGGGTTTGGGCGCGGCCGGGGCGGGCGGCGCTTCCTTTGCCAAAGCAGGAGCGGCGGTCAGCGCCAGCGCGGCGGTGCAGAGGAGAAGATTCCGGATCATGATGCCCTCCCTCACTTCGCGGCCGCCGGAGCCGCGGCGACGGCGCCGGGCTTCAGGCTGATCAGGGTACGGTTGGTCGAACGCAGGTATTCACGCGCGGTCTTGCGGATCAGTTCGGGCGTGACCTTCTCGATCTCCGCCTCCATCCGGTTGATCCGCCCCGGATCGTCGTCGAACAGCGCGAAGCTGGCGAGCAGGTTGACCAGCCCGAAGCGGTAGCCATCGCCCACGGTATCGTAGATTTCGGATCGCGCCTTGGTCTTGGCACGGGCAAGCTCGGCCGGAGTGACGAGGGTGTCCTGCAGGTCCTTCACCACCGCGTCGATGTCGGCGAGGATGGCGTCGTCGGTCACTTCCGGCCCGTGGATCAGGAATGCCGACCACAGCATCGGGCCATTGTAGTCGTAGGCGCTGCCGAGCGGCCAGTTGATCCCGCCCGAGACGTTGCCCGAATAGCCCTTCTGGTTGACCAGCACCCGCGTCAGCCGGCTGTCCGCGCCCTGGATCAGCATCAGGTCGATCAGCCGCATCGCTGCCCACTCGGGCGTGTTCTTGGGCGGGACGTGATAGGCCCATGCCAGCGCCGGTTGCGGCGCGAGCGGGTCGGTCTTTTCGGAGCGCTTCTCCGCCGTCTGGCGCGGCTCGGAGATGTCGGGGAACTTGAGCGCGCCCGAGGCCGGGATCGGCCCGAAATACTTCTCGGTCCAGGCCATGACCTGCTTCGGATCGACGTCGCCCGCGACGACCAGCACGGCGTTGTTGGGCGCGTAGTAATCCTTGAAGAACTGCTGCACGTCGGTCAGCGTCGCTGCGTCGATCTCCTTGAGATCGCCGTAGAAATTATGCGCGTTGTACCAGTTGGTGTTGGCCAGCTGCGGCAGGTCCAACCACGGGAAGCCGCCATAGGGCTGGTTGATGACGTTGACCTTGACCTCGTTCTTCACCACGCCCTGCTGGTTGGTGAGGTTGTCCTGCGTGATGTCGAGGCCCTTCATGCGGTCCGCCTCGGCCCACAGGAAGGTCTCGGTCGTGTTGCTGGGGATCGCCTCGTAATAGTTCGTGAAGTCGAACCGGGTCGAGCCGTTGAGTACGCCGCCGTTGGCGTTGACGAGGCCGATGAATTCCGCCTTGCCGAGGTTCTTCGAGCCCTGGAACATCATGTGCTCGAACAGGTGCGCGAAGCCGGTGCGGTCCTTGGGCTCGATGCGAAAACCGATACCGTAATAGACGCCGACGGTGGCAGTGGGCACCGAATGGTCTGGTGAGATCACCACTTTCAGGCCGTTGGCGAGCTTGTGGTACTCGACCGGCACTTGTGTCTTTGCGGGCGCCGGGGCTGCGGCGACCTTGGGAGCCGCCAGCACGGGCGAGGCGGAAAGCGGCGCCAGCGAGGCGGCGGCTAGCAGAACGGCGCGACGAACGGTGCCGAATCTCATGGCGATGGTGCTCCCGGATGTGTCCCTGTTGATGCGCCCCGGCAGGCAAGCCCGTGGCGCAACCGCTTGAGCGTGCCAGACTATCCGCAAGCGGCCGGTTTGCAATCGACAAGCGACATTGCCCCATCGACGAACGGCTTGCCCTCTCCCCTCGTCATTGCGAGCGCAGTGAAGCAAGACGACCCCTGGGGGGAAGCGCACTCGCTCAGCTGAACAGCCAGTGCCCTAGCAGCCGGTCGAACGGGAAGGTGAAGAAGCCCGCAATCAGCAGCGCGCCGATGATCAGCCCGCGCACCGTGCGGCGATGGCGCGTCACGTTGCCCTTGCGGGCGGCGAGCACCAGAACCGGCACCATGACGATGGTGAAGACCGAGAGGATATGGATCAGGCTGAAATGGCCAGGCTTGGTCGTCACCAACAGGCTGTCGACGGCGGTGAGGAACATCGCCGCCGCCCAGGCATAGCCGAGCGCACGGTGGCCGGGCGTGCCCCGCCGCTTCCACAGCAGCACCGGCGTCAGCGCCAGCGCCACGACGATCGTGAACAAGTGCAGCCAGATGACGCCGGGGATGTTCGCCCACTCCGCCATGCCCTTGAGCACCGCGACCACGACGAACCCCAGCATGACGAGCGCCAGTGCCCCGAGCAGCTTCTCAAGCCGATCGGGGACGATGGACCTGGCAACGCTGGCCATCAGAAGCCTGCGCCACCGGGCCAGCCGTGTGCGGCCAGCCCCATGACCTTGAACAATTGCCCCATCTGCCCCTCGTCGATCAGCCGATCCTTGTCGGAGTTTATGGCAGAAGATTGTTGCGGTGCAACAGCGCAAAGTTGCGCGGCGCGCGTTTCGATGCCGAGCGCGCGCAGGAACGCCCCTTGCGTCACCGTGCCGAGATGGCGCGCTCCGCCCGCGACGGCGACTTCGGCCATCGTCGCGAAATCGACGAGGCAGGTCAGGTCCGCTTCGCCCGGAAGCGCGAAGGGATCGACCTTCTTATGCGCGCGGATCGCCTGCAAGGTCGAGCCGGTGCGCTTTTCGGCGTAGCCATAGTCGATCAGCAGCGCCGCCCCGCCCTGCCCCTGAAGGCGGCGGGCGATCTCGTCGACCACGGCGGCCGCGCCGGGGCACGTCTCGATCAGAGTCTGCTCGGGCGCTTCGAGCCATACCTGGGGGACGGCGGCGTCCATCGGGCGGTCGCCGGCGACCGGCACGAAGCGGTGGCCTTCGAGGCCAACCATGCGTTCGCGCCAGCCTGCCGCTGTCCTCACCATCTGGCGCACCGGGAGGGCGTCGAGGAACTCGTTGCCGACCAGCAGCAGCGGTGCGTCGGTGGGCAGGCTGTCCATGTCGTCGTGCCACCGGGCATCGGGCACTGTCTTGCGCTGCTCGGCGCGCAGGGCTTCCGAGCCCTCGACAAGATGAACCTCAGGGCTCAGTCCCTGCTTGCGCATGACCCGCAGCGCATCGCGCGCCAGAGTGCCGCGACCGGGGCCAAGTTCGACGTAGTGCACCGTTTCCGGCGAACCCGCGCGCATCCAGATGTCGGTCAGCCACAGGCCGATCAGTTCGCCGAACATCTGGCTGATCTCGGGCGCGGTGACGAAATCGCCCGCGCCGCCCAGCGGATCCTTGCCCGAGTAATAGCGGGCGTTCGATTCGCCCATGTACTGCTGGAGCGAAATCGGCCCGTAATTGGCGATCAGCCGCCGGAAGACGGCTGCCAGAGAGTCTTCGCCCCCGGCTTCGTCGCTCATCAGGTTATCTCGATCGGTCGCCGGGTCGACAGTTCGGGCTTGGTCAGCGCGCGGGCGATCAGGAACAGGCCGAGCAGGATCAGCGGGATCGTCAGCCACTGGCCCATCGACAGGCCGGTGACTTGCGCGAAGCGCTGCAGCTGGGCGTCAGGCTCGCGGAAGAACTCGACGATGAACCGGGCTGAGGCGATGCCGGTGGTGAAGACGCCGACCAGCAGGCCGGGCCGGAAGCGCGCGCGCGTCTTCCAGTAGAGCGTGAGCATGACGACGATCATCAGCAGGCCCTCGAGCCCGGCTTCGTAAAGCTGGCTGGGGTGGCGCGGCAGCGGCCCGGCGTCGGGGAAGACCATCGCCCAGGGCAGCGGCCCGGAGACGACGCGGCCCCACAGTTCGCCGTTCACGAAGTTGGCGAGGCGGCCGAACAGCATGCCGAAGGGCACGCAGACCGACACGAAGTCCGCCACCCGGATCAGGCTCAGCTGGTTGCGCCACGAAACCCAGGCCATCGCCAGGATCACGCCGATGAGGCCCCCATGGAAGCTCATGCCGCCGTGCCACAGCTTCACCAGCTCGGCCGGATGCAGCCACAGGCTCGGGATATCGGAACTGCCGCCGGTGTAGAACGTGGCATAGCCGAGGCGTCCGCCAAGGATGATGCCGACGGTGCAGTAGAAGAACAGGTCGTCGGCATGGCGCTGCGCCAGCGGGGCGCCGGGCTCGCGGATCATCCTCGACAAGTGCCAATAGCCCAGCACGATGCCTGCCAGATAGGCCAGCGAATACCAGCGCAGCTCGAAACTACCGATGCGGAACAGGTAGTTCTTGAGGCCGAGGTTGACCCAGTAGATGGGCTCTGGCGCCTGGGCGGCGGCGGCAAGCAGTGTCAGGGACAAGTGGACGACCTCGTATGCTTCATCGGGCGGCCTTCTGGCATAGCCCGCTGCCCGATGGTAGCCGAGTTTTCATTTTCACGCGGTATGGATGGGGCTTCGACAAGTTGCGCTGCGACCCTTCGACAAGCTCAGGGTGAGCGGGGTTAGCGGTGAACCTCTCCATTCCGCTCAGGCTGAGCTTGTCGAAGTCTGCTCGGGCACAAAAGTCCGGAACGACGAATACTTCCCCAATTCCAAGGCAGTCTCTAAGTCAGGTCGCATGAGCAGCGTGATCCGAATCCCCTCCCCGCGTTCCGTGATCGACCGGCGCGAACTTGTGCAGACGATCGAGAAGCTGGTGGATGCCTACGGCGCCGCCAAGGGACGGCGTTATATCGTCGAAACGCTGCGCACCGCGCTGGCCGACGGACGCGCGGAAATCGCCCGCCGCCTCGACGCCAAGCCCTCGGCCGGGCACGAGGTCGCCGAGGCGCAGGCGTTCCTGACCGACCAGCTGATCCGCGTGATCCACGATCACATCGTCACCAACGTCTACCCGGCCGGAAACCGCTCCAAGGGCGAGCGGCTGACGATCATGGCGGTGGGCGGCTATGGCCGCGGCGAGATGGCCCCCCATTCCGACGTGGACATCGCGTTCCTCACCCCGATCAAGCAGACGCCGTGGTGCGAGCAGGTGATCGAGGCGATGCTCTATTTCCTGTGGGATCTGTCGCTCAAGATCGGCCATTCCAGCCGCTCGCTCGACGACATGGTGCGCATGTCGAAGTCGGACCTGACGATCCGCACCGCGATGCTGGAAGGCCGCTACGTCTGGGGCGATCAGGACTTGTACGAGGAGGCCCGCGCCCGCTTCTTCAAGGACGTCGTCTCCGGCACCGAACGCCAGTTCGTGGTGGAAAAGCTGGCCGAGCGCGAGGAACGCCACAAGCGCATGGGCGACAGCCGCTACGTCGTCGAGCCCAACGTCAAGGAGGGCAAGGGCTCCTTGCGGGACCTTCACGCGCTCTACTGGATCGGCAAGTACATCCACAAGGTCCGCTCCCCCGCCGAACTGGTCAACGTGGGGCTGCTGACGGCCAAGGAATACCGCAGTTTCCGCCGCGCCGAGAATTTCTTCTGGGCGGTGCGCTGCCACCTTCACACCATCACCCGCCGCGCGGAAGACCGCCTGACCTTCGATCTCCAGCGCGAGGTGGCGGCGCGCATGAACTTCTCCGACCGGCCTGGCAAGAGCGCGGTCGAACGGTTCATGCAGATGTTCTTCCTGCAGGCCAAGGTCGTCGGCAGCCTGACCGGCGTGTTCCTCGCGCAGCTCGACGAGCAGTTCGCCAAGCGCCAGCCGCGCGGGCTGCTGGCGGGTTTTCGCGCCCGCGAACGGCTGCTCAAGGGCTACAAGGTGTTCGGCGGCCGTCTGCGCGCGCCCTCGGACGACTGGTTCGAGAGCGATCCGGTCCGGATGATCGAGATCTTCGTCCTCGCCGAGCGCGAAGGCCTGGAAATCCACCCCGAAACACTGCGCCTGATCTCGCGCGATGCCGCGCTGATCAAGGACGACGTGCGGCACGACAAGCGCGCCAACGAGCTGTTCATGGAACTGCTCACCAGCCGCCGGAACCCCGAAGTCGCGCTGCGCAGTTTCAACGAGGCGGGGGTGTTCGGCCGCTTCGTCACCGAATTCGGCCGCGTCAACGCGCAGATGCAGTTCGACATGTACCACCACTACACGGTGGACGAGCACACCATCCGCGCCATCGGCCTCGTCTCGCGCATCGAGAAGGGCGAGCTGAAGGACGACCATCCCCTCGCGCATGAAGTGATCCACAAGGTCCGCTCGCGACGGGCGCTCTACGTCTCGGTGCTGCTCCACGATATCGCCAAGGGCCGCAAGGGCGACCACTCGGTGCTGGGCGCAGAGATCGCGCTCAAGCTGTGTCCGCGCTTCGGGCTGGACGAGGAGGAGACCGAACTGGTCTCCTGGCTGGTGCGCCATCACCTGCTGCTCTCCGCCACTGCGATGAAGCGCGATCTGTCGGACGGCAAGACCATCGCCGACTTCGTCGAGGTCGTGCAGTCGGTCGATCGCCTGCGCCAGCTGACGGTGCTCACCATCGTCGACATCCGCGCGGTTGGGCCGGGCACCTGGAATTCGTGGAAACGCCAGCTGATCGCCACGCTCTACGGCGCAGCCGAGGAACGCCTGCGTCTGGGCCATGCCGAATTCGGCCGTCCCAAGCGGGTCGAGGCCAAGAAGGCCGCGGTCGAGGCGATGGGGGGCGCCTATGCCGCACTGGTCGAGAAGGTCGGCGCGATCCTCGGCGACGCCTACTGGATCGCCGAGCCCGAAGACGTCATCGCCCGCAACCTCATCCAGCTCGATGCTTCGGACGACGAACCGCTATCGATCTCGACCGAATATTACCCGGCCCGCGGGGCGACGCTGGTGACCGTGATCGCCTCGGACCACCCCGGCCTGTTCTACCGCATCGCCGGGGGCATCCATCTGGCGGGCGGCAACATCATCGACGCGCGCATCCACACCACCCGCACCGGCCGCGCAGTCGACAACTTCCTTGTGCAGGACCCGCTGGGCCGCCCATTCATGGAGTATGGGCAACTGCGCCGCCTCGAACTCACCATCGAGAACGCGCTCGCCAACCGCATCAAGATCCTGCCGCAGCTGGTCGCCAAGCCTGACGCGCGCCCGCGCGCCGACGCCTTCGACGTGCGCCCGCGCGTCGTGTTCGACAACAAGGCGTCGAACCGCTTCACCGTGGTCGAGATCAACGCGCGCGACCGCCCGGCGCTGCTCAACCGGCTGGCGCATGCGCTGTTCGAATCCAAGCTGATGGTCCACTCGGCCCATATCGCGACATATGGCGAACGGGCGGCGGACACCTTCTACGTGACGGACCTGCTGGGCGAGAAGATCACCGCCGCTCCGCGCATAAAGGCGATCGAGCGGCGTCTGCTGGAGGCCACCAGCGAGCCGAGCCTGGAGGAAGCGGTGGCGTGAGGAGAAGATCCCACCCCCAGCCCTTCCCGCAAGCGGGCGGGGAGAACAACGACACGATACCCCTCCCGCAAGCGGGAGGGGCGCGAGACTTGGGCCACAGGCCCTAGTCGCAGCAGGGTTGGGCGCTTTCGCAACCTCTCGCAAATGCACATTGAAAGAAACCACACACTGCCCCACATGTTGCACCGCAACAGGTTCCTCTCAGACAGGACGGCGCCGTGAACGCACCTGATCCCGATCCCCAATCCGTACTCGTGCTGCAGGGCGGCGGAGCCCTCGGCGCTTATCAGGCGGGCGTTTACGAAGCGTTGGCGACACGTGATATCGCTCCCGACTGGGTCGCGGGCATATCCATCGGCGCGATCAACGCCGCCCTGATCGCCGGAAACGCCCCTCGGGACCGCATCCCTGCACTCAAGAAGTTCTGGCATGGCATCTCGCGCGAACTGCAGTACCGCCTCGACGAACCGATCGGCTTCGCCCGCCGCGCCTTCAACGAGGCTTCGGCGCAATATGCCGCCACGATGGGCCTGCCCGGCTTCTTCACCCCGCGCTGGCCGATGCCTTTGCCCGAGTGGCCGAACCATCTTTCGCGCCTGAGCTATTACGACACCGCGCCGCTGCGCCAGACGCTCCTCGACCTCGTCGATTTCGAACGCCTCAACAGTGCGGAAACCCGCTTCAGCGTCGGCGCCGTCAACATGCTCAAGGGCAACTTCGCCTACTTCGACAATACCGAGCGCACCATCGGCCCCGAGCACATCATGGCGAGCGGCGCCCTGCCCCCGGGCTTCCCGCCGGTGGAAATCGACGGCGAATGGTACTGGGACGGCGGCCTCGTCTCCAACACGCCGCTGCAATACGTGCTCGACAACCGTTCGATGCAGGAGATGAACGTCTACCAGGTGGACCTGTTCTCCTCGCGCGGGATCATCCCGACCTCGATGGCCGACATCGCCCAGCGCGAGAAGGACATCCGCTTTTCCAGCCGCACCCGGCTCAATACCGACACCTCGAAAGCCCTCCAGAAACTGCGCGCCGCCGCCAAGCGCCTCGCCCGCAGACTGCCCGAGGAATTCCAGGACGACCCCGATCTCGCCCGCCTGCTCGACTGCCGCCCGGCAGGCGCGGTCGCGGTGATGCACCTCATCAACCGCGCGCACGGTTACGAGACGAACTCCAAGGACTACGAGTTTTCGCGCCTGACCATCGACGAGCACTGGCATTGCGGCCATGTCGACGCCGAGCATTCGCTGCGCCATCCGGACTGGGTGAACCGCGACATCGACCCCGATGAAATCGTGACTTTCGACCTTGCCGGAGACCGTGCGGGCGGCCGCCTGAAACATCCCCTCGCCTCGAATTCTTCAAATGGAGCAGCAGCATGAAGCTCAAGGACAAGGTCTGCATCGTCACCGGCGCCGCCAGCGGCATCGGCAAGGCCATCGCCGACATCTACGCCGGCGAAGGCGGCAGGGTGGTGATCGCCGACCTCAACCTCGAAGCGGCGCAGAAGGCCGCAGACGACATCGTCGCCAGCGGCGGGCAGGCCATGGCCGTGGCGATGGACGTCACCAGCGAGGAGCAGGTGAACGACGGCGTCGCCAAAGTCGTCGCGGCCTGGGGCACGGTGGACGTGCTGGTCTCCAACGCCGGCATCCAGATCGTCAACCCGGTGGAGAACTACGCCTATTCCGACTGGAAGAAGATGCTGGCGATCCACCTCGACGGTGCGTTCCTGACCTCGAAGGCGGTCTTGCCGCACATGTACGCGCAAGGGTCGGGCTCGGTGATCTTCATGGGCTCGGTGCACTCCAAGGAGGCCAGCCCGCTCAAGAGCGCCTATGTGACCGCCAAGCACGGTCTGCTGGGCCTCTCCCGCGTGATCGCCAAGGAAGGCGGCAAGAAGGGCGTGCGCACCAACGTGATCTGCCCCGGCTTCGTGCGCACCCCGCTGGTGGACAAGCAGATCCCCGAGCAGGCCAAGGAACTGGGTATTTCCGAGGACGAAGTCGTCGCCCGCGTAATGCTGGGCGGCACCGTCGACAGCGAGTTCACCACCGTGGACGATATCGCGCAGGTGGCGCTGTTCTTTGCCGGCTTCCCGACCAACGCGCTGACCGGCCAGTCGCTGGTGGCGAGCCACGGCTGGTTCATGGAGTAAGAGGAAGCGCGCCGCGCAGCTTTCTCATCCCCTTGCTCTCTGTCATCCCCGCGAAGGCGGCGACCCAATTGATGACCGGGCAATACGACAAGGCATCAGATGAGTTCCCGCCTTCGCGGGAATGACGTCAAAGAGAAAATGGCGAGTGGCCGCTCTCGACCGCTCGCCTTGTCACTTTACCCGATCAGCGCTTCGGCGATCTGCACTGCGTTGAGCGCCGCGCCCTTGCGCAAGTTGTCGTTCGACAGGAACAGCGCGAGGCCGTTCTCCACGCCCGGATCCTTGCGCACGCGGCCAACGAAGACCGGATCCTTGCCGGTGGCTTCCAGCGGGTTGGGCACTTCGGTCACCACCACGCCCGGCGCGCTGCCCAGCAGTTCGAGCGCACGCTCGACGCTGACGGGACGCTCGAACTCGGCATTGATCGAGAGCGAGTGGCCGGTGAACACCGGCACGCGCACGCACGTACCCGAAACCGGCAGGCCCGGGATTTCGAGGATCTTGCGGCTTTCGTCGCGCAGCTTGATCTCTTCCTCGGTGTAGCCGTCCTCGGCATAGACGTAGTTCAGCGGCACGACGTTGTGCGCCATCGGCACCGCCCACTTCTTCGCCTCGGGCAGCAGCGGCGCGGTATCGCCGGCGGCGAGTTCGCGGGTACGGTCGCCGACGT
This sequence comes from Novosphingobium sp. fls2-241-R2A-195, assembly GCF_030209485.1. NCBI lineage: Bacteria > Pseudomonadati > Pseudomonadota > Alphaproteobacteria > Sphingomonadales > Sphingomonadaceae > Novosphingobium > Novosphingobium sp. fls2-241-R2A-195. Next base: position 57,168 of record NZ_JARVRY010000034.1, on the reverse strand, counting down.
GCTCGATCTGGCTGGCCAGCACCTCGATGCCTTCGAGACCACCGCCCGACACCGCCTGATAGGTCGAGACGATCAGGCGCTTGAGCCCAGCCTCGTCATGGAGCGGACGCAGCACCGGCATCGCCGCCATGGTGGTGCAGTTGGGGTTGGCGACGATGCCCTTGGGCAGGTTCGCCAGCGCATGCGGGTTCACTTCGGCGACGACCAGCGGCACCTCCGGGTCCGAACGGAAGGCCGAGGAGTTGTCGATCACGATCGCCCCCGCCGCAGCGGCCTTGGGCGCAAGTTCCCTGGCGGTCGAACCACCGGCAGAGAACAGCACGACGTCGAGCCCCGAGAAATCGGCGGTCGCCGCATCCTCGACGACCACGCCGTCGATTGCCTTGCCCGCCGAACGGGCCGAAGCGAAGAGGCGAAGCTGGGCGACGGGGAAATTGCGCTCGGCGAGGATCTCGCGGATCATCGAACCGACGAGCCCGGTCGCGCCGACGACGCCGACGTTGAGCTTCTGACCGGGGGTAAACTTAGCTGCCATGACCTATGCGTCTCCTACCTGGTAGTGGAGCAGCGCGAGGGTCTGGTGTCTTCGTTAGGAGAGCCCCGCGTGCCGTTAAGTGCGGGGTGAGTGTCGCTCCGTGCCGTTCAGTACCAGCACACCGACGCCCACCGCGCGGACGCGGTCGGTTTCGGGGTGGTAATAATGATCGGCTTCACGAACATGAGCGCGCCACTAGCGGCAAGCGCGGTCGGTGTAAATGGAATTTATGTTGCGCGTGCAGCGGGGGCTTCGACAGGCTCAGCCTGAGCGGCGTCGATAGACCAATTTGGAATTCCGCTCAGGCTGAGCTTGTCGAAGCCCCCGCGTTTTACGCGGCCCCCTGCAGCCGCTCCAACGCCGCATCGCGCCCGATCAACGGCAGCAGCGCGCCCATGTCGGGCCCATGCTCCATCCCCGTAAGTGCCTGCCGCAAAGGCAGAAACAGCGCCTTACCCTTGCGTCCGGTGGCGTCCTTGAGCGCCCCTGTCAGCGCCTTCCAAATCCCCTCGCCCCACTCCAGCCCGGCCAACGTATCGCACGCCTGCGCGCAATAGGCCCGGTCCTCATCGGACATATCCCCCGCAGCCACCGGCCCGGTCACGACCGCCCACCAGTCGGCCGCCTCGCCCACTTTGGCGAGGTTCGGACGAATCGCTTCCCAAGCCGCCGCGTCCATCCCCTCGGGCAGCCGCGCGGCCACGGCATCGAAGCTGAGCGCATGGACCACGGCCGCGTTGACGCGCTCCAGTTCCGCCTCGTCGAACCGCGCCGGTGCGCGGCCGAAGTGCGAAAGATCAAAGGCCCCCGCCAGCTCCTCCAGCCCCAGCGCCGCATCGACCGGATCGCTCGTCCCAAGCCGCCCGAGCAGCGCCACCAGCGCCTGCGGCTCGATCCCGACTTCCCGCAGATGCGCGACGCCCAGCGAGCCGAGACGCTTCGACAGCTTCCCCTCGGTGCCCACCAGCAGCGCCTCGTGCGCGAACGCAGGCACCGGAGCGCCGAGCGCGGTGAACATCTGCACCTGCGCGGCCGTGTTGGACACATGGTCCTCGCCGCGCAGGATGCCGGTGACGCCCATGGCGATGTCGTCGATCACCGAGGGCAGCATGTAGAGCCACGAGCCGTCGGCGCGGCGCACGACGGGATCGCTCATCTGCGCGGCGTCGAACTTCTGCGCTCCGCGCACGCCGTCCTCCCAGCCGATCGGCTCGTCATGGTCGAGCAGGAAGCGCCAGTGCGGCAGGTCCCCGGCAGCGATCTTCGCGGCCTTTTCCTCGGCCGAAAGCTTCAGCGCCGCGCGGTCGTAGATCGGCGGAAGACCGCGGCCCAGCAGCACCTTGCGGCGCAAATCCAGTTCCTGCGGCGTCTCCCAGCACGGATAGACCCGGCCCGCTGCTTCCAGCTTCGCGAAGCCTTCCTCGTAGACGGCAAAGCGCGCGGACTGGCGCTCCTCGCCTTCGGGATTGAGGCCCAACCAAGCGAGATCGGCACGGATCGCCTCGACATATTCCTCTTTCGAGCGCGCCGCATCGGTATCGTCAATGCGCAGCAGGAAACGCCCGCCTGCCTGTTTCGCGAGCAGGAAGTTGTGCAGCGCCGTACGGATATTGCCGACGTGAAGGTGCCCGGTGGGCGAGGGAGCGAAGCGTGTGACGGTCATGGCGCCCGCGATTACGGGGCGCTGGCCGTCAGGTCAATTTCGGCGCGCAAATGCCCACTTCGCCGCCAGCGCCGCGAAGCCCGCCAGCAGCCCCCAGAACGCCGAGCCCACCCCCAGCAGCGAGACACCCGATGCCGTGGCGGCGAACGTCAGGATCGCAGCATCACGTTCGCTCTTCTCGACCAGCATCTGCTCGACCGCGCCCGACAGCGGGGCGATCAGCGCGATTCCCGTCAGCGCGGCGATTGCAGAAGCCGGCATCGCCAGGAAAAACAGAACCAGCGGCGTCGCGAACAGCGCCAGCACCAAGTATAAGCCCGCGTAGATAACGCCGACGATCCAGCGTCCTGCAGCATCGGGATGCGCGTCCGAGCCCGTACAGATCGCGGCAGTGATCGCCGCAAGATTCACGCCATGCGCACCGAAAGGAGCCAGCACCAGCGTCGCGAGGCCGGTCCCCAGCAAGAGCGGGCGAGGCGTCGGTGCATACCCCGCCGAACGCAGCACGACGAGACCGGGCAAGTTCTGCGACACCAGCGTCACGAGGAACAGCGGCACACCGATAGACGTCACGGCCCGCCAGTCGAATTGCGGGACGACGGGCTGCAGGCTGCCCAGCAAGGGGCCGCCGTGGTGTCCGGCCAGATCGCCGCGCAGCAGCAGCACGGCGATGCCCGCGCCCAGCACGAGCAGCAGCGCGTAGAGCGGCAAGCGCTGGCGGGCGATCACGAAGACCGCCAGCAACACGCAGACCAGCAGCACGTCGCTTTCGAGTGTGCGGAACAGTTGCAGACAGAACGGCAGCAGCACGCCCGCCAGCATGGCCGAAGCCACGGAGGCCGGAATTCGGCGTGCCGCCCGCTCCAGCACAGGCACCACGGCAAGAATGCACATCATCGCTGCGGCCGCCACGAAAGCGCCGATCGCGACCGGCCAATTGACCGACCCTGCACTGGCAACGAGCAGGGCCGCGCCCGGCGTCGACCATGCCAGTACCACCGGCACGCGCAGGCGCAGTGACAGCAGCGCGCCGCAAACGGCTATGCCCAGACACAGCGCCGTGACCGCCGAGCCCACTTGCCCCGCGTCCGCTCCGAGGCCCCGCATGGCCTGGACGATGAGGGCGACGGTCCCCCCGAACCCGACGAGAGCGGCGATGAAGGCGGACGTCCAGGCGGCGAGCGGCGGAAAGCCGGATAGCGTACGGGAAGACATCGCCGCCCTATGACAGATTTCCCTTTCGAAGAAACCCGCGTCGATGTGCGATTTTTGGCACATACCTCAATCAAATAGGGCAAGAATTGACACAATTACATGTCTCTATGAGGTTTAAGATACTGCATTATAATGATAATTATCCGTAATAGGACAATTTGACCCGCCTCTCCCTCGCGAAGATAGTCACGCCCGTACGAGTCCGGCGACCGGCCGGGTGTCTCCCGGACACATTTCACGAATACGAGAAGCGAAACCCCATGCATTCAAGCTCACCCATAGCGGTCGCAAGCGAGGCGGCGTCATGAAAAAGGCGCTCAAGATCATCGGCTTTGCCGTTCTGGTGCTGGCCGTGGCAGGCCTTGCCTTCCTGTTCCGCCCGGTAAGCTGGGGCGGAAATCCCCAAGCCGAGAACGAGAAGCCGGTCGACGTCGTCCTCGTCGGCGGCGGCATCATGAGCGTTACGCTCGCCACTTACCTGCAGGAGCTGGAGCCGACCTGGAACGTCCATCTCTACGAACGCATGGACAATGTGGCGGAGGAAAGCTCGAACGGCTGGAACAACGCCGGCACCGGCCACTCGGGTTATGCCGAGATGAATTATACGCCGGAAAAGAACGGCAGGATCGAGACCGAAAAGGCCGTCGACATCGTCGAGAGCTTCGAAGTCTCGCGCCAGTTCTGGGCGCACGAAGTCGCCCAGGGGCGCCTGCCCGAGCCGTCGGCTTTCATCAACCCGACGCCGCACATGAGCTTCGTGTGGGGTGACGACAACATCGCCTACCTGAAGAAGCGCCGCGACGCGCTTGTGAAGAACCCGATGTTCTACAGCATGCAGTACACTACCGACCACGCGCAGATCGCGCAGTGGGCACCGCTGGTGATGCAGGGCCGCGACCCGGCGCAGAAGGTCGCCGCGACCTACATGCCGCTGGGCACCGACGTGAACTTCGGCGTGATCACCCGCAGCCTGACCCAATCGCTGCAGCGCAACCCCAACTTCCACCTCGGCCTGTCGACCGAAGTACGCGGGCTGCACCAGAACGCCGACAAGACCTGGAACGTCACGATCCACGATCTGAAGGCGAACAAGGATCATACGATCAAGTCGCGCTTCGTCTTCATCGGTGCGGGCGGCGCCTCGCTCAAGCTCCTCCAGCTTTCGGGAATTCCCGAGGCGAAGGACTACGCGGGTTTCCCGGTCGGCGGCCAGTTCCTGGCGTTCGAGACCCCGGCGGTCGCCGAAAGGCATCACGTGAAGGTCTATGGCCTCGCAGAGACCGGCGCCCCGCCGATGTCGGTGCCGCATCTCGACGCGCGCAAGCTCGACGGCAAGGCGGTGACCCTGTTCGGTCCCTTCGCGCTGCAGAGCACCAAGTTCCTCAAGAACGGCTCGTGGACCGACCTGTTCAACTCGGTCTACGATACCAATGTGGTGCCGATGACCAAGGTGGGGGTCGAGAACCTCGATCTCGTGAAGTACCTCGCCCAGCAGGCGTCGCTGACCGACGCCGACCGTCAGGCGCAGTTGGTGAAGTATTTCCCGCAGGCCAAGCGCAGCGACTGGAAGCTGATCACTGCGGGCCAGCGCGTCCAGATCATCAAGCGTGATCCCAAGAAGGGCGCAGTCCTGCAGTTCGGCACCGAGATCGTATCGGACAAGGACGGCACCATCGCGGCTTTGCTCGGCGCCTCGCCGGGCGCCTCGACCTCGCCGGGCATCATGCTCAAGGTGCTGGACAAGGCTTTCCCGCAGCAGACCAAGGGTATCTGGGCAGACAAGATCCGCGCCATGGTCCCCTCGATCGGCAGGAAGATCAACGACAGCCCGGCGCTCACCAACGAGATTCGCCGCATGACCAGCCAGGCGCTGCACTTGCCTTATCTGGAAGTGCCAGCAGACCTCATGCCTGCCGCAAAGGCTCCGGCGCCGAAGGCCAAAGCCGGGCACAATCTCAACGCCGAGGAACAGGCGCTCTAAGCATCTGACCCCGCGAAAGTTCGGGCGGTCGGAGCAATCCGGCCGCCCTTTTCGTATCTGAGCGCACAGCGGAAGGAAACATAAGCGCTACATTATTGCGATTGACTCGCATTTACAGTCAATTTAGGTGCGCGCAAAAGTCCAGCAACAATACTGAGGGTCTCTATGCGCCTGCCCGCCCGGCAATCCCTGCTCGCCAGCACGCTTCTGATCGCGCCTGCCCTTTGCGGCACGGCTCATGCCGAAGAGGCGGACACCGCGACGAATGCCGACACGATCATCGTCACCGCGGGCCTCGAACAGTCCAGTTCGGCCACCGCGCTGGCGCTGCCGGTCAAGGAAACGCCGCAGTCGGTCACCATAATTGACCGCAAGCGCATCGAGGATTTCGCGATCACCAACGTCAACGACCTGCTCGAACAGGCCGTGGGCGTGAATGTCGAGCGGGTCGAGACCGACCGTACCTATTTCTCCTCGCGCGGGTTCGACGTGTCGAACTTCCAGGTCGACGGCATCGGCCTGCCGCTGGCCTGGGGCATCCAGTTCGGCGACCTCGACACCGCTTTGTTCGAGAACGTCGAAATCGTGCGCGGCGCCAACGCGATCATGACCGGAATCGGCAACCCCTCGGCCACCATCAACTACGTGCGCAAGCGGCCGACCGACGAGCTGAAGTTCACCGGTTCGGCGCAACTGGGCACGCGCGACTACTGGCGCGCCGAGGGCGATGCCAACATCCCTCTCACCGACACGCTGGCTGTGCGCGCGATCTACGCGCACGAGGACCGCGACGGCTACCTTTCGTACAACCACGTCAACCGCGACGTCTACGGCGCCGTCCTGCGCTGGCAGGCCACCCCGTCCCTGCGCGCAACGGTGGGCTACACCCGGCAGGAAAACGACGCCGATGGCGTGCTGTGGGGCGCGATCCCGCTGGTCTACACCGACGGCACGCGCATCGACCTCAAGCGCTCGGCGACGACCTCGGCGGACTGGACCTACTGGAATACCAAGGACCAGAGCGTGTTCGGCGAACTGGTCTACGATTTCGGCGGAGGCTGGTCGGCCACCGGCATCGCGACCTACCGCCGTTTCCAGGAGAACGCCAAGCTGCTCTATGCCTACGGCTACCCTGACCGTGAGACCGGCGAGGGCGTCTACGGCATGGCCGGTATCTATCCTTCGGACTACAAGCAGTACCTTGGCGACGTCTACGTCTCCGGCCCGTTCCAGCTTTTCGGACGCGAGCACAAGCTGGCCTTCGGCGTCTCGGTCTCGAAGTCCGACGCCAAGGAGTACGAGAACTTCTCCGAGGATACCATCGTCTACCCAAGCCCTTCCGAATGGGGCGAGACCGGGATCCCCGAGCCCAGCTATCCCGGCAGCTACCTCGCCGCCGACTACAGTGACCGCCTGACCCGTGTGTATGGCGCCGCGCACCTCAGCCTGACCGACCGGCTCAAGGCCGTAGTCGGTGCCAGCGCGATGTGGATCAAGTCGACCGGCTTCTCCTACAACGCGGATCAGGCGCGCAAGGACAGCAAGGTCAGCCCTTACGTCGGCGCGGTCTACGACCTAACCCCGAACGTCTCGTTCTATGCCAGCTACACCGACATCTATAACCCGCAGGTCGAAGTGGGCATCGACGGCACGCGCCTCGATCCCGCGAAGGGCACCAGTCTGGAAGGCGGCATCAAGAGCACCTGGCTGGACGGGAGGCTTTACGCGACGGCTGCCGTATTCAAGGCCAAGCAGAAGGGCCTCGCCGAGTATGCCGGCTACTTCGATGAGGACGGCTGCCCCGTCGGCGTCGACGGCGTCGCCTGCAACGGCAAGGCGGGCGGCAGCTACTACGACCCGCAGGACACCACCTCGACCGGCTTCGAGGTGGAGCTTTCAGGCCAGGTCACGGACAACTGGACTCTATCGGGCGGCTTCACGTACCTCGACATCGAGAACGCCGACGGCGACGATACCCGCACCTGGATCCCGACCAAGTCCCTCAAGCTGGCGAGCACCTATTCGGTGCCTGAACTGAACGACCTCAAGCTGGGCGCACAGCTACGCGTGCAGAATGCGACGACGGCCGTGGTCAGCGACTTGTCCGCCTATGGCGGCGTCGAGGGAGACGTGACGCTGAAGCAGAAGGGCTACGCCATCCTCGATCTCATGGCCGGGGTGCGCGTGGTCGAGCACGTGCGCGCCAGCGTCAACGTGCGCAACGTCACGAACGCGAAGTACCTCAACAGCCTCAAGTGGGGCCAGGCCTTCTACGGTGCCCCGCGCAGCGCAGTGGTGACGCTGAGCGTCGAGTACTGAGAGCGAAAGCGAAGCAGGCAGCTCTATTTTGCCCGCCTCATGCCATCTGTTCGTCATTGCGAGCGCAGCGACGGATGGTGCCAAAAGCCGGCAAGCTTCCCGCCCCCTTACCCGCTCCGAAACGCGTGCGTGATCGGATAGCGCCGGTCGCGCCCGAAGTTGCGCGCGGTCAGCTTGACGCCGGGGGGCGACTGGCGGCGCTTGTACTCGGCACGGTGGAGCAGGAACTCCACGTGGCGCACAACGCCGTGCTCGAAGCCTTCGTTGACCAGTTGCGCCACGCTCTTGTCGTGCTCCACCAGACCCACGAGGATCGGATCAAGGACGTCGTAGGGCGGCAGGCTGTCGCAGTCGCGCTGGCCGTCGTACAACTCGGCGGTGGGATCACGGGTCAGCACGCCATCCGGCACCAGCGGACCACCCGGGCCGAGGCCGATGCGCGGAACCTGTCCGTTCCGCCAGCGCGCCAGCGCATAGACCGTGCTCTTGTACGCATCCTTGAGCGGCGCGTAGCCACCCGCCATGGTGCCATAAATCGCCGCATAGCCGACGCTCAGCTCGCTCTTGTTGGCGGTGGCGAGAAGCATAGGGCCGAACTTGTTGGACAGCGCCATCAAGCCCGCCCCGCGCACCCGCGACTGGAGGTTTTCCTCCGCCAGATCGCGCTGCGTGCCTTCGAATGCCTCGCCCAGCATGGCATCGAATCCATCGACGGCAGCGCCGATCGGCATCTCGGTATAGCGAATCCCCAGCACCTTGGCGCAGGCCGCCGCGTCGTCTAGGCTCTGCCCGCTGGTGAAGCGCGAGGGCATCATCACCCCCCAGACCCGGTCGGCCCCCAGCGCATCGACGGCGATGGCCGCGCAAGTCGCCGAATCGATACCGCCCGACAGGCCCAGAACCACGCCCGGAAAGCCGTTGCGCTTCACGTAGTCGCGTAAAGCGAGGACCATCGCACTGTAGATGTCCTCCGGATGCTGTGCGAGCGGCTCCAAGGCGCCGCGATCGCAGCGCCAGCCCTTGGCGGTCTTGGTCCAGCGGGTCTCCACGACCTGCTCCTCCCAGTCGCGCAGCTGCACCGCCAGCGCACCGTCGCCGTTCACCGCGAAGCTGGCCCCGTCGAACACCAGTTCGTCCTGCCCGCCGACGCGGTTGAGATAGGCCAGCGGCAGCCCGGTATCGACCGCGCGGCGCTTGGCCACGCCCTCGATGCGCAGGGCCTCCTTGTTGATCTCGTAAGGGCTGCCGTTGATCGAGATGAGGATTTCCGCTCCGAAATCGGCGAGATGGCGGCAGACCTCGTAACGCCAGATGTCCTCGCCCACCGGCACCCCAATCATCGTCCCGCGCAGGATAATCGGCTCTGGCAGCGGACCGGGCTGGAACAGGCGCATCTCGTCGAAAGTGCCGTAATTGGGCAGCTCGTGCTTCAGGCGAACTGCCGCGACTTTGCCCTGATCGAGCAAGGCCACTCCATTGTGCAGCGCACCATCGAGTACGAAGGCCGACCCGACCAGCATCGCCGGACCGTCACTGGCGGTCGATTCGGCGAGGTGCTGAAGCTGGGCCGCCGCGCGCTCGATCAGTGCGGGCTTGAGGATCAGGTCTTCTGGCGGATAGCCGATAAGGTGAAGTTCCGGGAAAACGACAAGGTCGCTGCCCTTCGCCGCCTCGCGCGCTGCCACAATGCCGGCGGCATTGGCGGGAATGTCCCCGACCGACTGGTTGAGCTGCGCGAGCGTGATCTTCAGCGTATCGGGCATGGCCCGGTTGATGCCCCGCCCCCGGAGGCAGTGCAAACAAAAACCCGCCCTTCGGTGAAGAGCGGGTCTTGCTGCTCCGCACCCGCGTAAACGCGTAATGCAGATACAAAAAACCCTCCCATCGGGGAGGGCTTCTGTCCGTCGTGAGACGGACTTTCCACAAGCCGGTTGGACCCGGAAGCGGAAAGCGGCGGGGGCCAGTGCACCGAAAGGTAGCGCCGAACCCCCGAGCCGATTACATCGCCTCGGACGCAGCCTCGGTCGGAACGTCGGTGGCGTCACCGGTCATCAGCTCCTCGGGAGCGGTCTCGACCGAATCCGTGGTAGCTTCGGCGGCGGGCTCACCACCGCAAGCAGCGAGCGACAGTGCGGCAACCGACGCGAACGCGGCGAAAGCAATCTTCTTCATGCGAATCCCCTTGCATTGTTTGGCGCATAGGCCAACGCTTGCAGGCAAGCCTGCAGTGGCATTCTTTAGACGAGACAATGGTGCAACGCAAATAGGAATACGACAGGCGGAAATCCGCAGAATTCCTAGGGCTTGCGCACATATAAAGATATCTTTATATGATCCGGCATGCGGATCGACCCTCTTCTGCGCGCTCTTTCGGAGCCGACGCGCCTGCGTATGCTGCGTCTGCTCGCACATATGGAGCTTGCCGTGGGGGAGCTTGCCCAAGTCCTCGGCCAGAGCCAGCCGCGCGTCTCGCGCCACATAAAGATTCTGTGCGACGCCGGATTGGCCGAGCGCCGCAAGGAAGGAAGCTGGGTCTTCCTGAGAATTGCCGTGTCCGAACAGGGCGAATCGTCGCTCGGCACGGCGGCCGCCAGTCTCCTCAACGTCGCCGAGCGTGACGACAGCCAGTTCGCCGCCCGCTGCGCCGAGGACCGCCGCCACCTCGCCGCGATCCGCGCCGGACGCGAGGCGAGCGCCGAGGCCTACTTCGCCCGCCACGCCGCCGAATGGGACACGCTGCGCCGTCTCCACGGCGCCGACGAGCCGGTCGAGGCCGCGCTGCTCCGCGCGCTGGGCGAGGAGACGATCGGCGGATTGCTCGACGTTGGCACCGGCACTGGGCGCATGGCACAGCTTCTGTCCGCGCGCGCGGGGCGCGTGACCGCGCTCGACAAGAGCCCCGAGATGCTGCGCATTGCCCGCGCCCGGTTGCAGGACCTGCCCGCCGACAAGGTCGATCTGGTGCAGGGCGACTTCACCGCCCTGCCCTTCGCGCCCGACGCCTTCGACACCGTGCTGTTCCATCAGGTGCTCCACTTCGCGCAGGATCCCGCCGTCGTGCTGACCGAGGCCGCGCGCGTGCTGCGCCCAGGCGGGCGCATCGCCGTCGTCGACCTTGCCGCGCACGAGCGCGAGGAAATGCGCGAGCGCCATGCCCACGCCCGTCTCGGCTTTTCGGACGAGCAGATGCTCGCCCACCTCGCTTCCGCGGGCCTTACCCCGGCCGAGCCCGTCGCTCTGCCGGGTGACCCGCTCACCGTTAAAATCTGGACTGCGCGGCGCGATGGTGTAACCGCGCGCCCTGAAAACCGAGAGACCGTTTGATGACCGCTTCCCCACGCGCCGCAGAAACCCCGATTTTCGCAGGGTTGCCCGGCGACATTTCCGTCTCCTTCGAATTCTTCCCGCCCAAGTCGGAGAAGATGGAGGAGCAGCTGTGGGACGCGATCACCCAGCTTGCCCCGCTCGACCCGGCGTTCGTGTCGGTAACTTATGGCGCGGGCGGCTCCACCCGTGAGCGCACCCACGCCACCGTTTCGCGGATCGTGAAGGAGACCGCGCTGGTCCCCGCCGCGCACCTCACCTGCGTCGCGGCCAGCAAGGGCGAGATCGACGAAGTGGTCGATCAGTACTGGGAAGCGGGCGTGCGCCACATCGTCGCGCTGCGCGGCGATCCGCCGCCGTCGGACGGCGGCCGCTTCGTGCCGCATCCCGAAGGCTATGCCAGCGCCGCGCAGCTGGTCGAAGGCATCCGCAGGCGCCGCGATTTCGAAGTCTCGGTCGCGGCCTATCCCGAAGTCCACCCCGAAGCAGTGAGCGCCGAGGCCGATCTCGACAACCTGAAGCGCAAGATCGACGCCGGCGCCACCCGCGCGATCACGCAGTTCTTCTTCTCGACCGACGCCTATTTCCGCTTCGTGGACAAGGCGCTGGCGGCAGGCATCACCGTACCGATCCTGCCGGGCATCATGCCGGTCACCAGCTTCGCCGCGATCCGGCGCATGTCCGGCAACACCGAGATCCCCGGCTGGCTGGAGACGATGTTCGACGGCCTCGACGATCGCCCCGGCCCGCGGGCGCTGGTCGCCGCCGTCGCGGCGGCGGACCTCTGCAAGCGCCTGTATGAAGGCGGGTCCCGCGATTTCCACTTCTACACCCTCAACCGCGCCGAGCAGGCTTACGCGATCTGCCAGCTTCTCGGCCTGCGTCCCGTCAAGGAACTTGTCGCATGAGCGTCCGTGAAACCTTCCTCGCCGAGGCAGCCAAGCGCATCCTCATCACCGACGGTGCGTTCGGCACCGAGATCCAGAACTGGAAGCTCTCGGAAGCCGACTACGCGGGCGACCTCGGCCTGTCCCACGACCAGAAGGGCAACAACGACATCCTCGCGCTGACCAAGCCCGAGGTGCCCGAATCCATCCACCGCGCCTACTTCGAAGCCGGAGCGGACATCGCCGAGACCAACACCTTCTCGGCCAACCGCATCAGCCAGGCCGACTACGGCGCCGAGCATCTGGTTCGCGAGATCAACGTCGAATCGGCCAAGCTGGCCCGCCGCCTCGCTGACGAATATCAGGCAAAGGATGGCCGACCGCGCTTCGTGGCGGGCGCGATCGGGCCGACCAACAAGACGCTCTCGCTCAGCCCCGACGTCAACGATCCAGGCTACCGCGAGATCGATTGGGACACGCTGGTCGATGTCTACAAGGAACAGGCTGCGGCCCTCGTCGAAGGCGGCGCGGACTTCATCCTGATCGAGACGGTGTTCGACACCCTCAACGCCAAGGCGGGCGTGATGGCGGTGCGCTATCTCGAACAGGACCTCGGCCGCGAAGTGCCGATCATGCTGTCGATGACGCTGACCGACCTGTCGGGCCGCAACCTCTCGGGCCACACGGTCGAGGCGTTCTGGCACGCGGTGCGCCATGCCAAGCCCGTCACCATCGGCCTCAACTGCTCGTTCGGCGCGACGCAGCTGCGCCCGCACGTGAAGACGCTGTCGGAAATCGCCGACACGCTGATCATGATCTACCCCAACGCGGGCCTGCCCAACGAACTGGGCGCCTATGACGAAATGCCGGACACCACGGCGGGCTTCGTCGGCGAGTGGGCGATCGCGGGTCAGGTCAACGTGCTGGGCGGCTGCTGCGGCTCGACCCCGGCGCACATCAAGGCCATCGCCGACAAGGTGACCGGCATGGCGCCGCGCCATCTGCCCGAGCTGCAGCCAGTAACGCGCCTGGCTGGCCTTGAACCCTTCACGATGCCCTCCTCTACGGCCGTCTGATGGATTCGCTACCGATTTGGCGCCTGCGTCCGGCCAGGCCGGACGACGCCGACGCGCTTGCGCTCGTGGGCGCGGCGACGTTCCTCGAAAGCTTCGCCGGGCTGATCGACGGGGCCGGCCTCGTCGCGCACTGCGCCAAGCAGCATTCGGCCGATGCCTACCGCGCTTATTTCGCCAAGGGCGCGAAGGCGTGGCTGGCAGAGATCGAGCCCGGCGGCGCGCCGGTGGGCTATGCGCTGCTGTGCGAGCCCGAGATCGAGCATGCGCAGCCCGGCGATATCGAGCTGAAACGCATCTACCTGCTTTCACGCTTCCAGGGTTCGCCCATTGCCAGTTCGCTGATGCAGGCGGTGATTGCCGAAGCGGCGGGGGCGACGCGCCTGCTGCTCGGCGTCAAGGACGACAACCACCGCGCCTTCTCCTTCTATGCCAAACACGGCTTCGAGACGATCGGCACCCGCCGTTTCGACGTGGGCGGCAAGACCTACGATGACTTCGTGCTCGCACGACCGCTCTGACCTGACGAGAACAACACCCATGACCGCCACCCCTTCCGGCTCCCGTTTCGTCAACATCGGCGAGCGCACCAACGTCACCGGCTCCGCGAAATTCAAGAAGCTGGTCATGGCCGGCGACTATCCCGCTGCCATCGAAGTCGCCCGCCAGCAGGTGGAGAACGGCGCGCAGGTCATCGACGTCAACATGGACGAGGGCCTGCTCGACGCCGTCGAGGCGATGACCACCTACCTCAAGCTTATCGCCGCCGAGCCGGACATCGCCCGCGTGCCGGTGATGGTCGACAGCTCCAAGTGGGAGGTGATCGAGGCGGGCCTCAAATGCGTGTCCGGCAAGCCGATCGTCAATTCCATCTCGATGAAGGAAGGCGAAGCGCCGTTCCTGGAACATGCGCGCAAGTGCATGGCCTATGGCGCCGCCGTGGTCGTCATGGCCTTCGACGAGACCGGGCAGGCCGACACCAAGGAGCGCAAGATCGAAATCTGCGAGCGCGCCTACAAGCTGCTCGTCGGCATCGGCTTCCCGCCCGAAGACATCATCTTCGACCCCAACGTCTTCGCCGTCGCCACCGGCATCGAGGAGCATGACCGCTACGGGCTCGACTTCATCGAGGCGGTGGCGGAAATCCGCGCGCGCTGCCCGCACGTCCACTTCTCGGGCGGTCTGTCGAACCTCTCGTTCAGCTTCCGCGGCAACGAGACAGTGCGCCGCGCGATGCACTCGATATTCCTGTACCACGCCATCCCGGCGGGTCTGGACATGGCGATCGTCAACGCAGGCCAGCTCGACGTCTACGACCAGATCGACCCGGCGCTGCGCGAGGCCTGCGAAGACGTCATCATGATGCGCCGCCCCGGCGTGGGCGAGGACGGCAAGACCTCGACCGAACGCCTCATCGAACTTGCCGAAAGCTACAAGGGCAAGGACACCGTCGCCGAGAAGGCCGCCGAGGAATGGCGCGGCTGGGACGTGACCAAGCGCATCGAGCACGCGCTGGTGCGCGGCATCGATGCTTACGTGGTGGAAGACACCGAGGAGGCCCGCGCCGCGATCGCCGCTGCCGGCGGCCGCCCGATCGAAGTGATCGAAGGCCCGCTGATGGGCGGCATGAACGTGGTCGGCGACCTGTTCGGCAGTGGCAAGATGTTCCTGCCGCAAGTCGTGAAGTCCGCCCGCGTGATGAAGAAGGCCGTTGCTCACCTGATCCCCTTCATCGAGGCGGAAAAGGACGCCAAGTCCAAGGCGAAGGGCCGCATCATCATGGCCACCGTAAAGGGTGACGTCCACGATATCGGCAAGAACATCGTCGGCGTCGTGCTCCAGTGCAACGGCTACGAAGTGATCGACCTCGGCGTCATGGTGCCGTGGTCGAAGATCCTCGAATCGGCGAATGAGAACGAGGCCGACATCATCGGCCTGTCAGGCCTCATCACCCCCTCGCTGGACGAAATGGTGACCGTCGCCGAGGAAATGCAGCGCGCCGAGATGAATATCCCGCTGCTGATCGGCGGCGCGACGACCTCCAAGGTCCACACCGCGCTGCGCATCGACCCGGCCTATACCGGCACCGTGGTCCATGTGCTCGACGCCAGCCGCGCGGTGGGCGTCGCCTCGCAGCTGCTGTCCGACACGCAGGCGGAGGGCTTCAAGGCCTCGGTCGCGATCGACTACGAGAAGGTGCGCGAGGCCCGCGCCAACAAGGGCCAGAGCGACCTGCTGCCGCTGGCCGAGGCGCGCGCCAACGCCTTCCCCACCGACTTCGCCCAGAAGCCCGCCGCACCGGCGCAGCCGGGCCTGCATGTGTTCGAGGAGTGGGACCTCAAGGATCTGGTCGAAACCTTCGACTGGACCCCGTTCTTCCGCGCCTGGGAGCTGGCGGGCAACTACCCCGCGATCCTGACCGACGAGGTCGTGGGCGAAAGCGCCACCAGCCTGTTCGCCGATGCGCAGGCGATGCTGGCAAGGATCATCGACGAGAAATGGCTGACTGCGCGCGGCGTCTGCGCCTTCTGGCCTGCCCGCTCGGACGGCGACGACGTTCTGCTCGATGCCGGCGCTTCCGGCGCAACCCGCCTGCCCATGCTGCGCCAGCAGTTCAAGAAGTCGCGCGGCCGCGCGAACTTCTGCCTGTCGGACTTCATCGACCCGGCAGGCGACTGGCTTGGCGGTTTCGCCGTCGGCATCCACGGCATCGAGCCGCACCTGGAGCGCTTCAAGGCCGCGCATGACGACTATTCGGACATCCTGCTGAAAGCCCTCGCCGACCGCTTCGCCGAAGCCTTCGCCGAGCGCCTTCACGCCCATGTCCGCACCACCTTGTGGGGCTATGCGCCGGACGAGCAGTTCACCAACGAAGCCCTGATCCGCGAGGAATATCGCGGCATTCGCCCGGCCCCCGGCTATCCGGCCTGCCCGGACCATTCGCTCAAGCCGATCCTGTTCGACCTGCTGAAAGCGCAGGACAACGCCGGCATCGTCCTGACCGAAAGCCAGGCGATGCTGCCGACGGCGGCGGTCTCGGGCTTCTACTTCGCGCACCCGGAGAGCCAGTACTTCGGTGTCGCCCGCATCGGCCGCGACCAACTGGAGGACTACGCGGTGCGCCGCGGCGTCGACCTGCCGACCGCCGAACGCTGGCTGCGTCCGAACCTCGACTGACAGGCTTCTTGCGTCACGGCATCATTTCGCTCTTGCAACATATGCGGCGGACCATACCCTGCCGCCTATGACCGCAGCGCGCATCACCAGTCGAACCCTCGTCTACGACGGGTGGTACAAGTTCTATCGGCTGGAAGTGGAAATGCCGGACGGCGCCATCGTTGAACGGCATCTGCTCGACAACGGCTCGGCCGTCGCGGTGCTGCCCTATGACCCGGTCCGCCGCGTCTGCATGCTGATCGACCAGCCACGCGCGGGAGTGCTCGCCGCAGGTGAACCACCCGTGTGGGAAGCCATCGCGGGCAGTCTCGATGGTGCGTCGCCTGAAGCGCGCATCATCGAGGAAGCCTTCGAGGAAGGCGGTTTGAGGATTGAAGCGCTGGAGCCGGTGACCAACATGTGGTCGCTCTGCCCGGCCTCGACCGAGCGCGTGCAACTCTACCTCGCGCGCTATTCCAGCGAAGACCGCATCGGCGAGGGCGGCGGCGCTCACGATGAGGACGAGAACATCACCGTCCATGAAATCGGGCTCGACACCTTGCGCGACATGGCGCTCGGCGGCGAATTGACCGATGCCAAGACGCTGATCCTCGCCCAGGCGCTGCTGCTTCGCCACCCCGGTTTGTGGGCTGACCCGAGTTAAGTTGGCGAAAACCCGGCTGCGAGGTTTCCCCTCTGCGTCAGCCTCTGCCATAAAGCGCCGCGTGAACGACGACGACTGGCCTTTCGAGACGACCTTCTACGGCGAACCCGACGCCGACATGTTGGACATCCACGCGCCGGAAGTGGATTGGGCCCCCGCGCCACCGCCGACCGGAGAGGCGGTATCCAAGGCGCTGCACGAGGTATTCGGCTTCTCCGGCTTTCGCGGCGTGCAGGATCAGGTCGTCGACCGGGTGATCCATGGCCGCTCAACACTGGCGATCATGCCGACCGGCGCGGGCAAGTCGCTGACCTACCAGCTTCCCGCCGTGCTGCTTCAGGGCACTTGCGTGGTCGTCTCGCCCCTGATCGCGCTGATGCACGACCAGTTGCGCTCGGCCCGGGCCAACGGCATCCGCGCCGCGACGCTGACCAGCGCCGACACCGATCGCGGGGCAACGATGGATGCCTTCCGCGCGGGCGAGCTCGACTTGCTCTACATCGCCCCGGAGAGGGCCAGCCAGCCCCATTTCCGCGAACTGCTGCAGTCGGCCCGCGTCGGCCTCTTTGCTATCGACGAGGCGCACTGCGTCTCCGAATGGGGGCACGATTTCAGGCCCGACTATCGCCTGCTGCGACCGCTGCTCGACGCCTTCCCCAATGTCCCGCGCCTCGCGCTGACGGCGACGGCGGACCACCACACCCGCAGCGACATCCTGGCCCAGCTCGGCATTCCCGAGGAAGGCCTGATCGTCGCCGGGTTCGATCGGCCCAACATCCGCTACACCATCCGCCCGCGCGAGAGCGCCATGCGCCAGCTCAAGGCGGTGGTAGATGAAAACCCCGGCCCCGGAATCATCTACGCTCCCACCCGCGCTCGCGTCGAACAGCTGGCAGAAACGCTTACGCGCGAGACAGGACGGCGGGTCCTGCCTTATCACGCAGGCCTCGATCCCGAGATTCGCGCCCACAATCAGGCCGCCTTCGTTGCCAGCGAGGACATGGTGATGGTCGCGACAGTCGCCTTCGGCATGGGCATCGACAAGCCGGACGTCCGCTTCGTCGCCCACGCCGGCATCCCCAAGTCGATCGAGGCCTACTATCAGGAAACCGGCCGCGCGGGGCGTGACGGCGACCCTTCCGTGGCGGTCATGTTCTGGGGCGCTGACGACTTCGCGCGCGCCCGTCAGCGGCTTGCCGAAATCGAGCCGCACCGCCAGCAGAGCGAACGCCAGCGTCTCGATTCGCTGGCCGGGCTAGTCGAGACGGCCGACTGCCGCCGCGCCGTGCTTCTGCGCCACTTCGGCGAAACGCCGGCGCAGACGTGCGGCAACTGCGACAACTGCCTGCAGCCGGTAGGGGTCGTCGATGTCACCGAAGTGGCGCGCAAATTGCTCTCGGCCGTTTTTCGCACCGGACAGTCCTATGGCCTGGGGCATCTGGAGAAAGTTCTTTCGGGCGTGGCCGATGACCGCGTGCTCCAGCGCGGCCATGACAAGCTCTCCGTCTTCGGCATCCTGACCGATGATGAGAAGCCGCTGCTCAAGGCCCTCGCCCGCGCTCTACAGGCCCGCGGCAGCCTGACCGCCACCGAGCACGGCGGCCTTGCGCTGGGCGGCGACGCCCGTGCCATTCTGAAGGGTGAGGCGGCCGTGGCAATCGTCGTGCCGCCCAAGCAGGATCGCAAACGTCGTTCGCGCAGCGGTGATACGGGCGCCAATCCCATCGGCGAGCCTTTGTTCGATGCCCTGCGAGAGTTGCGCCGTGAACTTGCCAAGGAAGCAGGGGTGCCGCCCTACGTCATCTTCCACGACTCGACCCTGCGCGAGATGGCCGCGGCACGACCTTCGTCACTGGACGAACTTGGCTCGATTGGTGGAGTCGGTACGCGCAAACTGGAAGCTTACGGCGATGCGTTCCTCGCCGTAGTCCGCCAGCACTGAAACTTGTCGAACCTCCTTCAGTCGCTTCCATCGCCGCCGAAGGTCACCGGGACAGCCAGAAGAAATGGTAATTCGGGTGAAGCAATTCGCGACTCCGAGCCGTTCCGGTGGATCAGGACGACGCGCCCGACCCCGGGGGTCGCCACGACCGCCGACACGCTATCAACCCATTCATGAAGAACCGCGCGCGCGCGTGTCAGACCTTCAGGCTCGCGGGTCGCGGTCCCCGAGGCTTCGAGTTCAGCTTCGAGATCGACAATGCGGCTGGTCACCTCGTCGATACGATCGGTGGATTGATCGGTCATGGCTGCACTCCTCGGGCACGGACTTATGCGTCTGTCTGGACAATACCCGTCCGGGCAATTTCGCAAGGCACCGGCCGCGAAATTCGCATTCTGCAAACTTCCAAACTGTCTTTTAGGAACGCGGCAGCGCTTTCGACAAGCCTGCACACCATCACATCGCCGCCGCGGTGCTCGCATCGCAGACTGGCGAACTCGCCAGGACTTCCGCTTCGGCAGCAGTAACTGAAAGAGGTTGTGCCGACGGCCGAAACGGCCCGCCAGTCATGGCCTTATCGAAGCAAGGCAAGGACGAGGGGAGAGACGCCTTCGATATACCACTTCACGGCGATGATTGCACAAGTGACGGATACCGAATTGGCGGCAAACCTGAGCCAGCTTGGTTGCCCACCCCGATTGCTCGCTCCGAGCTCCAACAACGCCGCTACGACCACGAATACCGCGATCTGCCACCGCGTTTCGATCAATTGGAACGTTAAACGGGAAAAGGCACCGCAAAATGCGAAGAGCGCTGCCGCGGCGACAATTCGAACAAGTGTAAGCGATCGCTGCATCGCAGCAGCCTAAAGGCCTCCATTTGCTGACACAAGCCTCGCTTGCCAGTTCCTCAAACTCCCCATTCGCGCATTCCGGTCACGGCCTGACAAAGGAATACCTTACGAGGAGGTGCGCCTTGGTGAGTTCTCCCGATAGACAGTGATCGAACGTCTAGAATAGACAATCCGGCGATTGCTACCTGGAAGGAGACGATATGTGATCGCTGACTGGTCTCCAGAATTTGGTGCTCCAACTTCAGGAGGATCACTCACGATAGCTATCTACCTCGTCGCGTGCCTTGCATCGTTATATGCCGTCCTGCGCGATAAGCCGGAGAACGCTGCCGCGTGGCTTGGAATATTCATTCAGGTTGGGCTTCTCACTATCAACAAGTACTTTGACGTCCAAACCTGGTTCGCCGACATCATGCGCGACAAAGCACATATCTCCGGATGGTACGATAGTAGGAGAGTATTTCAGCATATATTCTTCATATCATGCGTAATCATGTTTTTATTGATCACATTCTGGATAATACCTCTGATAAATCGTCGTGGTTATGCCTTATCAATTGCCATGCTCAGCACTTTTTTTCTGACCATCTTCGTTTGCGTGCGGGCCGTCTCTCTACATAGCATAGACAGCTTTCTGGGCTCACCCGTCATGGGCGTGTCGATGAATGACGTTTTTGAGCGCTGCGGTATTGCCGTCACCGCAATATCCGCGCTTGTAGTGCGGCGATCCGCATTCCCCGGCAAACGATGAATTGCCCGCCCGGATTGCCCGCTTCCCCCTTGCGGCTGGTTTAGAGCCCATGTTCGGGGTATCGAGATCAATCTCCTAGTGGCCCTACAGTCAAACTGCGGTCAGCATGCAAGTGGTGCCGGGGCAAGCGACGCGCTGGTCACCGGCTGAGCGGGTGATGCCCCTCGCCGCGCCAAGGCGAAGGCACCCGACAAGGCTCCCGATAGCAGCCAGGTCACCGGCGTGAGCGAGGAATTCGGGATCATGTCTATCAGGTTGAAAGACAGCATCAGGGCCAATGCACTCGTTTCGGGGGATATGCGCGCGCGATATCGAAACAACCCCAGCAGAGGAAAACAGATAAGCCCGAATTGAGTCAGATAGCCGAGCCAGCCCGAATAGCCGAAGGAAATAACCCACGCGCCGTCAGTGATCGAAGCGTCCCTGCCCGTCTCCGGATCGTAGACCCGCGACCTGCCCCAGCCACCCCATCCAAACCATGGCCGCTCGTTGGCTTTGGCCAGAAGGTTGTTTTCGTTGGTGATGCGTGTCTCGAACGAGCCCGAACGTTCCGAACTGTATTCGGCGACGGTACGGTTGAACCAGTCGACCGGGACCAGACCTGCCCCTCGCGTGATCGGATATGTCAGAAAGATTACCGCCACCATCGCGACCAGCACTAGCTGGCGACGAGGCCGCATCAGCATGGCCAGCATCATGATACTGCCAAGCAGCAATGCGCCAAGCGACTTCTGGAACAACAGAATAACCCACAGATACGCTGACAGGATTTGGGGCCGAAAGCCGAATATCCTGATCTGCGCGCCGCGAAGCGCCATGAGCGCCACTGAGCCCATTGCCAGGAACCAGGCGAGGACAAGGCCGTGGGAGAGGAACACCGTGGCCCGGAAACCGCCTCCGCGCACCTGCTGCCCGAACAAGGCCGGGTGCACGCCGTAGACCCACCGATGAAGCTGAGGGCTCATCTTGAATTCGAGCAAAGTCGGCAGCGAATACAAGAGCATCGCGCTTCCCATCAACAGCAGGATATTTCGCTGTGATGCCGAACTCGAAAGCGTCCTGACGCCGACGACAATCACTGCTGCAATGATCGCATTCTCGAACACCACGCCCAGCGCATCGTACATCGTAAGGGCCGGCAGGGGGTTGATCTTCTGGATGACGTCGGAATTCGTCAGCACAGTCAAAACCGGCGAAATCATGAACAGCGCCATAATCAGCATCAGCCCGCGGGGAAGAGGCAGCGTCGGCCCCCTGCGGTGGTGGTGGTTGAGATATGTGAGAACGATCCCGAGGGACACCACGGACTGCTTGGACAGATCCGGCAACCCCGGCAGATCGACGTTGATGTTCGAGGGCAGCAACAGGAATCCGGCAATGCAGCTGGATATGACGGCGCGGTCCAGCGGGAGCGCGCGGAAACCTAATGCGGCGAACCAGGGCCATAGCCACAGGACCACAGTTGAGAAGGCATTAGGAACGACACGTCTCCTGTAAATGCAGGGAATTCGGCACAAGATCAATTTGCGTACCTAGCCCGGGCAGCGCCATTCTAGTGACCAAGCGGCCTGAATTGAGGGGGGAAAATCCCTAGCGCCGGCGCCGGGCATTTGCCGCTGAGGCAGAAAGCCGCGCATGGCAGCGAACGAACATGCCGCAGGATAGCCGAATTGGCATCCAGTCGGAAAATTATGCAAAAAACGTCAGTCCTTCCTGCTCTTCCCAATGGGCATATCATTAAATTCCATAATGATTTGGGGACATTTACTTGCAGCGATAATCGCCCGAAACAGAGGGAAGGGGCTTTTTCAGATCACGCCGCGCCAGGGGCGGATAGGATTGCCACGAGAATTATCGAGAAATCGCAATGATCGATCGCACGATCCTAGCGCGTCAGGTGGCAACTCCCGCCCGCAGCAAGAAACGCCGGGCCTCAAAGAGCAAGGTCTGAAATATGCGCTATCGTGTGCTGTTGATCGCAGAAGCGGCCAACCCGGAATGGGTCAGCGTTCCTCTCGTCGGCTGGTCGATAGCAAACGCCCTGCGTTCGGTGGCAGACGTCCATCTGGTCACTCAGGTTCGCAACCGCCCGGCAATCCTGCGCGCGGGGCTGGTCGAAGGCGTAGACTTCACCGCCATCGACAACGAAGCCCTGATGCGGCCGCTATGGGCCGTGGCTGAAAAGCTCAGGGGAGGCGCCGGAAAAGGCTGGACCACCCTCGCCGCGCTCGGCGCGCTGGCGTACCCGCAGTTCGAACGGATGGTGTGGGATCGGTTCGGAGACGCGATCACGGCAGGCAGCTTCGATGTGGTACATCGCGTCACGCCGCTCAGCCCGACGGCAGCCAGTTCGCTCGCCCGTCGATGCTCCCGCGTCGGCGTTCCTTTCGTGGTCGGTCCGATCAATGGCGGAATTCCATGGCCTAAAGGCTTCGACGGCGAGCGTCGCCGCGAAAAGGAATGGCTGTCTTACGTTCGCGGGGCATACCGGGTGCTGCCAGCCATCCGTCAGACCTGGCGCTATGCCTCGGCGGTAGTCGTGGGTTCGGAACATACCGCGACGGAGCTTCCCGCCAGTTCGGCCGGCAAGACCGTCTATGTGCCGGAGAATGCGATCGACCCGGCGCGCTTTTCCAACTGCGGCACTGCCGCACGGTATGATACGCTCAATCTTTGCTTCATCGGTCGCCTTGTCCCTTACAAGGGACCCGACATCGCAATCGAGGCCGCCGCCGATCTTCTTCGGTCCGGGAAAGCCCGCCTTACGATGATCGGCGACGGTCCGATGATGTCCTCCTTGCGCGAACTGGCCGAGCGGCTCGGCGTCGCAAATGCCGTTGATTTCGCCGGATGGGTCGAACACGGCGAGATTCCGCGCCGCGTGGCGGATCACTCGGTATTTCTCTTTCCCAGTGTCCGTGAATTCGGAGGAGGCGCGGTTGTCGAGGCAATGGCGCTCGGACTCGTGCCCATAGTGGTGGATTACGGTGGTCCGGGGGAGATCGTCAGTGCCAACACGGGTTTTCGTCTGCAGCTCGGGACCCGTGCAGAACTGCTCTTCAGAGCCCGCTGCGTTCTGCTCGACATCGCCGCAGGAACCCACAACCTGCCCGAAATGGCCGCACGCGGACGCGCCAGGGTCGAAGCGCTCTACACATGGCCCCGCAAGGCCGCGCAACTGGTTGAAGTCTACCGCTGGCTTCGCGGGCAACGCCAGGGGCCCCCGGAGTTCGAATACTTCGATCGACCGGACGCCGCCTTCGCAGCCGTCCCGATTGAAAGCCAGATCAGGGCAGCGGGCTGAGTGTCAGCCGCCAACGACATGGCTCGCCCCGCAGCGCATCGCTCGCGAAGCGGCCGCGCGCACGAACGCATCGCAACGAACGCCTTCGGTCAACCCCGGCTTCAATGGCCGCATGCAATGATCAGGATCGCAGCTGCATGAACCATGCCCAGCTATCAGACGTGCCCGGCGGCTCCATTCCCGCCGGCCCTGTTCTCCTCGGTCGCATCAGGAACCTGCTGCTGCGGGACACCAACATCGTTGTCATCTCGGTCGTCCTGAACAATCTCATGAGGGCGGTCAGCAGCGTCCTCCTGACTCGCCTGCTGGTTCCGGAGGTGTTCGGCATCACCGGCATCATCAGTTCGATCGCATTCACCGTCGGCATGATGTCCGATCTCGGCTTTCAGGGCTTCGTGATACGCCATCCCGATGGCGACAAACCGCGCTTCCTCGACACCATCTGGACGATGCAGGTGTTGCGTTCGGTCATGGTGACCGTGGCAATCCTGGCGGCAGCGCCCGCCATCGCCGCCTTGCTGGGTAAGCACGATCTCGAGATCGTCATCATCGTCTCGACGCTGTCTTTCCTGATCGACGGCGTGGCTTCCATCACCATGCTCACGGCGCTGCGTCATCGCATGATCCTGCGGTTGTCCCTGCTGGAACTGGCGGTTCTGACGCTCCAGGTGCTGCTGTCGGTCGTGTTCGCATATTTCTGGCGCAGTTACTGGGCCATCCTTGCCGCCGGGATGATCAGCAGCGCTTTCAAGACATTGCTAAGCTATCTGGTGTTCTCGAATTCGCTGCGGAGACCTGCCCTCGACCGCGGGTACATCAAGGATCTCTGGGGTTTTGCCCGGTTCGTGACAGGATCCAGCATCATCACTCTGTTCCTGCTGCAGGGCGACAAGCTGGTTTTGGCGCGCCTGATGCCGCTCGATCAGTTCGGCATCTATATGCTGGCGGTAAATCTTGCGGGAGCGCCCTTGGCGTTCGCCTGGGGCTATGCGAGCCGCGTGCTCTCTCCCTATTATGCGCAGGCCTGGCGCGACGGGATGCCCGACCTGCGGACCCTGTTCTATGCCAAGCGCCGCCTTCCCTCGCTGCTCTACAGCTTCGCCGCAGGCGGACTGATCGGAAGCGCGCCGTTGATCATCGCCATACTCTATGACCCGCGTTACGCCGATGCGGCCATCTATCTCCAACTGCTGTCCATCTCGTCCCTGCTGGCCTTGCCTTCCAACAGCGCAAACGAAGCGCTTACGGCCACGGGCTACGTCTCCCTCATGTTCCAGTCCAACGTGACGAAGTTCATCGGCATCCTCATCGCGGGCCTCATCGGGTTCAATGTGTGGGGCGTACTGGGCCTTGTCACCGCCGTGGGCCTGATCGAGATTCCGCCGCTCATCTTCAAATGGTTCCGGTTGCGCCAAGTGGGCCTGCTGGACCTGCGCAAGGAACTGTTGTTCCTTGCTGCCAGCATCCCGGGCGTGGCCATCGGCGCTGCCGGCGACTGGCTGCTCCGGCCGATGTTTGCCTGAAAGCGGAATGTCTCGCGTGTTCTTGCCGATCCTGTTCGAGCCGATGCGACATCGCGCTTCACGAACACTGCGGCAATATGGGGAAGGGAGCACACCCCTCCGATTATTGCTAATGACCCCTGCCAATTGTGTGCCGAGTTCATTCCCCGATACTGGAGCAGTCCGAAAAACTCCGGGTGGAGAAGGCGTTGAATACTCTTGCTCGCACCTCAAGTTACTGGGAAGCTGCCAGTCCATCACCGCTTGCAACGGTAAGCATCGTTGTGCCGGTCTATGCCGGAGCCGCCTATCTGCGCGCGCTTGTTTCCGCACTCGATGCGCTGCGGCTCGAATGGCAAGAACACGGCGCTCCGCTCATCCTCGCCGAGGCGATTTTCGTCGACGACGCTGCCATTGACGCATCCGGTCCCCTGCTCGACGAACTGGGCCGCTCGCATCCGTGGGTCGTGCCAATCCATCTCTCCCGCAATTTCGGGCAGCACCCCGCCACCATCGTCGGAATACTTCACAGCTCGGGCGACTGGGTCGTCACGATGGACGAGGATCTGCAGCACCGGTGCGAGGCCATACCGGCGCTTCTGCGCGAAGCCGTCACCGCCCAACTGGACATCGTCTATGCAAAGCCGGCCTCGGCGGTGCATGAAGCCGCCATCCGGGATGGCTCCTCCCGCAGCTTCAAACGCGCCATGCAGTGGCTTACCGACAACCCGAACCTGACAAGCTTCAACAGCTTTCGCCTGATGCGCGGATCGATTGCGCGCGCCGCAGCCAGCGTCTGCTCGCACGACACATACCTCGACATAACCTTGTGCTGGTTTACCCAGAGGATCGGCACTCTGGCCGTCGAGATGAAAGACGAACGGTTCATCCGCACCGGGCGATCGGGCTATAGCCTGAAGTCTCTCTTCGCGCACGCTTGGCGAATGATATTCTCGAGCCAGATCAAGATCCTGCGCCTTGGCGCCATCGCCGGCTTCGCCGTCGTAGGCATCTCGATCCTCGCCGCGGTCTATTTCATCTGCCTCAAGCTTCTCTATCCCGAACAGATCCAGGTCCATGGGTGGACGTCGCTGTTCCTCGCCGTAACCTTCTTTGGTGGCCTTTCCATCTTCATGCTCGGGATCTCGCTCCAGTATCTGTCGTCGCTGGTGCTCAAAGCTCATGGAAAACCGACGTATTTCACAATCGATAGGTCAGGTGACGCGGCGACTTGCGAGTGGTTTGCGGCCCGGCACGAGGGCGCGCAAAGCACGGCTCGCTCCATTGCCGCCGCATGAGAATGCTGCGCATCCGCGGTGAGGAACGCCTCACGGTTCTCCTCTTCGGCCTCGGCCTCATCGGAGAAACCCTGGACCGCGCCTTGCGGCTGCGCTTCTCGGCCTCCGTCCAGGAATACCCGTATGACTGGTACGACGGCGAAACGAGGCAAGACCAGCGGGCCGCGATCGTGGCGGCTCTGGGAGATGCGACACGTATCGCGGTGGTGTGGTCGGGCGGGATCAGCGGGTTCGGTTCTTCCCGCGAGGAGATGCTCGCGGAAGGCGAAATTCTTGGCGAACTGATCGACTGGGCGCAGAGATTGCAGACCCGATACCAGGTGGATTTTCACCTGATCAGTTCGGCGGGGGGGCTGTTCGAAGGCCAGACCCACTGTACTGCCGCCAGCAGACCCCGTCCGCTGCGCCCTTACGGCGAGGGCAAACTGTATCAGGAAGAGCGGCTACTGTCCGCGCACTTCCGGCGGCGCCATATCTACCGCCCCAGTTCCGTTTACGGCGGTGGGCGCTCGAAACGGCTGGGACTGGCAACGGCGCTCGCCGCCAATGCTCTGACCGGCAAGACCACCCGGATCATGGGAAACCCCGCCACCTTGCGCGATTATGTGCTTTCGGACGACATCGGCAGGTTCATGGCACGGCGCGTCGTGAACCCCGGCCCTGCCGACGAGATCATGACGATGGCAAGCGGCCGCCCCTCCTCCGTTGGCGAAATGGTCGAACTGGTCAGGGCAAAACTCGCCCTGCCGATGCTGGTGCAATTCGACCCTCACCCATCAAATGCCCGGCACATGAGCTTCCTGCCTTCATCGCTGCCGTTCGACTGGCAACCGACCGCCCTGGAATGCGGCATCGCTGAGTTGGTGAACGCGGTGCGCAAGAGGCTTAGCTGAGAGAGGCGGACATGGCTGACCACGTCGAGAACCCCTTGCGCGCGCACCGGCCGCTGCTGGCGATCTGGCTGCTGTCGATCCCGATTCTGGGGCTGCTCTATATAAAGATCGCCCCGTCTCCGGATCAGGCTCAGTTCAACTACATGGCGTGGATGGCGACCAAAGGCTATCCCTTCTATGCGGGCAGCTTCGACATGAATTGGCCGGGCGGGATGATCCTGCACAAAATCGCCGTTCAACTGTTCGGGCCCAGCGCGGAAGCATGGCACCTGTTCGACTTCATCCTGATGCAACTGGTCACCGTGATGGCGGCCCTGTTCCTGCACCGGGCCAGATTTACGCTCGCCCCCTTCGTAACCCTCGCGCTCTACCCCGCAATCTATGTGACTGCGGGTGGCTGGATGGCGGGACAGCGCGACATCATTGCAGTGGGAGTACTGATTGCCGCCTGCAGCATGATGCTGGCCCCGCGCTCGCAGGAACTGCGATCGATGGCCCTGGCAGGTGCACTGGTCGCGATGGCGGTGCTGATCCGCCCGACCTATGTTTCGTTTCTGGCTGGCCTCGCCTTGCTGGAACTACTGCCGGCCCAGTGGACAAGGCTGACGCGTCGTACCGGCCCTATCGCGCGCGTCGGCACCCTCGTGCTGACGTTCTGCCTCGTGATCGCGGCGATAGCCACTGCCGGAGCATGGATCGGCAACCTTGACGATTTCTATCAGCAGACCGTCTCCTTCACGCTGTCTGCCTACATGGGAAGCCCGGCGCGGAACATGACCAAAACCGTGACGGACCTGCTGCTTGGCGCCTATCATTGGGTCTTCGCCCTCGGGCTGACCGGGCTGGGACTGTGGATATGGCGCAGCCGAAGGCTCGAGTACCCCCTGCTCCTCCTGCTGGGCCTTACCGCAGCCATAGCGCTATCCTATACGGTGCAGCACAAGGGCTTTGGCTATCATCTGGGCGGAGTACTGCCGATTCTGGTCATGCTGACCGCCATCGCCTTCGATGAGGTCCGGCGCTTCATCAGCGAGCCGAGCCGGACGGCTCCCGGAAGACGGCTTGGCAGCGCTGTTCTTGCAGGCATGGCGCTGCTCACGCTCACCGGAACGGGAGCGAAACTGATCCACCATCGCGAACAGTTCCTCGATCTGCGCAACGGCCTTGCGCCGCTAGGCACTTATAGCAACCTGACCGAAGCTGAGCAGTTACGGCTCGTCGAGATCATCCGCAGCCGCACGTCGCCGGACGAACGCGTCGTTCTTTACGGCACCGCCTATCAGATACCTTACCTCGCCCAGCGCCTGCCTCCGTATCGCTTCATCAATCCCGCAGTCGAGCAGATTTCGCCGGACTTTGCCTATTACGCAGCATGGACCAAGGAGGCCGAGGACGGCCTCCGGATCAGCAGGCCGAAGCTGATCCTGGTGATGGAGGATGCCCTAGGCGAGAACCCCGAAGCGGCTCGACGTACGAGGACAGACGGACGCCCCATCTTCAACGCCATCAAGAGCTACATGGGCGATGACTACCGGATCGCTTACGAGGGGCCGTTCGGGGTGCTTTATGAAAGGACCGTCACCTGATGCGTTCGGAACTAGGAAGGGCTCTGCGGTTCATCGCGGTAGGCCTTTCATCTACCGCCTTCTATCTGGCTGCCCTGTGGGCCCTTGGGCGGTGGATACATAGCCTGATCATCCTGACCGCGCTTTGTTACCTGCTCAGCATGGCCTGCAACTTTGTCCTGCAAAGTACTTTCACATTCCGCGCAGGGCCGCCGACCAGACACGCCCTGCTACGCTTCGGCACGATGCATCTCCTGGCAATGGCGGGCAATTCGGGGCTGATGTATCTGCTGGTGTCGGACCTGCGGATCCCGCTGTTCGGGGCTCAGGTCGCGGTGACGGGCGTGATCTCGGTCTGCATTTTCATAGTCTCGAAAACATGGGTCTATCGCCCGGTTGGCCCATCCCTGAAAACGGCCGTTCTCAATTCCGGATACAAGTGACGAGGTCCGCCGCAGAAACGGAAGTCAGGAAATTGGCATGGGCATGCGCCTGCCCGGCGCCCCCCACCCGCTCGCGGATTTCCGGGCGCTCGGCAAGCTGTGCGAGAATGTCGGCCAGGGCCGCCTCATCGCCCTGAGTGAAGAGAAACCCTGTTTCCTCATGCCGGATCATTTCCTGGGTGCCGCCGATAATGGAACACACGACGGGAATACCGACACTCATCGCCTCCATGACCGCCACCGGCGCCGCCTCGCCGAACCCCACGCTCGGCAGGACGAAGGCATCGTAGACCGCCAGAGACTTGCCGATATTGTCGTTGGCGACAGGCCCGATCATCCTCACCTGATCTTCCAGGCCAGCCTGGCCGATTGCGATTTCTATGTCCCTCGCGAAATCGCCGTCGCCGATGATGTCGTACTGAACCAGGATGCCTCTTTCCCGGAGCGCGCGCACCGCTTCAATCGCATGTCTGTGCCCCTTCATCGGGTTGAGCCGCGCGACGGTGACGATCTTCAATACGCGCGGCGCGCTCCAGTCCGTTCCCTTGCGGCTGTCGGGATCCAGCTCGATGCCCATCCGGATCAGCTTGGGCTCCTCCGTAAGGCCCGGAACGTGTTCTCGGACCTGACCGCAAAGCGCATCGGTGACGCAGGCGACGAATTTCGCGTTTTCGAACTTGAAGCCATGCCCGCGGCCGTAAATGGCAAGATCGCCATGGAGCGAGAGGCTGAACGACGGCCCGCCGGACAATCTGCAGAACGCCAGAACATAGCCGGCGTCAGCGCAGCTGTGACCGTGAATATGATCGATCTTCTGGCGGCGGCAAAGGAACCTCAGTCGCGTGCCGATCACGGCGAGCATCGCCAGCTTGAGCCAGGATTCCTGCTCGTTCCGCAGTCGCCGCACATCATGGCGAACCAGGACTTTCAGGGAAAGGAAAACTGCGATGATCCAGTAAAGCGCGTCCCGGACCCGAAAGTCGGCCAGATAGAGCGTCCTATCCGCCGCCATCCTCGAGAAGGCATGGCTCACATTGCATTTCGGACGCCGGGTCGAGAAGATCGTGACCACTTCCCCTGACTTCTCGATGTGCAGGATTTCACGCCAGAAGAACCCGTGAGTCTGCCCAGGAAACTCCGGAACAAGATATCCAATGTTCACCAGGACCTCTCAGGATGACAACAAATCCACCGGTGCCGGCGCGCGGCCATGCCGACGCGACTTCCCCAGCTTGGGTGTCTATGTGTCATCGCATTCCCGCCGACGCCATTCCGGGGACCAAGCAACGGAAATCGTGGAGGGGCGATCCTTAATGAAAATGCCGTGGCAGATGACGGCTTGCAGGAAGCTGCGCGGCTCAACCTGAAGGGTGACCCCGGGCCTTCGCCCGAGGCAGTTGCTCACTCAGGTCTCTGCCTTCCTTCCGACGAGCCGACCCATTTACAGCGGGTTATCCAGCTGGATGATCGCCTCGTCGCTGGCGCGCTGGGTGGTCTTGAGCTGGCGCGCGGCCTTGAAGCTGGAGAGCACCGGCGCGTCGCGCTCGTAGATGTCGTTGAACGCCTGGAGCGTGCCGTCGATCGAGCGAGCGAAAGTGAAGTAGGTGAGATAGACCGGGAAAGTCCGGGTCATCGCCACTTTCTTGTACTCGCCCGCGCGCGACAGTTCGGCGGCATCGGTGCTGGACATGCCGGCGCCGAGAATCGCCATCGTCATGCCCAGTTCCACCGCACGCTCGGTGCGGATGCAACCATGGCTGAAGGCGCGCACATCGGAGTTGAAGTACGACTTGGCGGGCGTGTCATGCAGGTAGATCGCATGCGGGTTGGGCATGTCGATCTTCATGAGGCCAAGCGCATTGCTGGGGCCGGGCTGCTGGACGACGGTGATCATCCCGTTCTCGGCCTTATAGCCCTTGTAGCCGTTGTTGGCGGCCCACTTCGGGTTGTTCATGACCTTGGCGCCCAGCCCCTCGCCCTTTACGATCGACTGCGGCACCGTCCAGGTCGGGTTGAAGACCACCGCGCTGACCGTCTCGGCCAGCTGCGGGGTTGCGGTACGACCAGGCTTGCCCACCACTGTCTTGTACGTGCGCAGGATCTTGTTCTTGACCACCAGGCGCAGCTGGAATTCCGGCACATTGGTCATCAGGTAGACGGTCCCGAGATCGCGGGCGAGCCAGCGCCAGCGGTCCATGTTGGCCTGGATCAGCGCGCGGCGATCCTTCTGCGCCATCGGCGTGGCGTTGAGCGCATCCTTGAGCGCGGCATAATCCGGGTTGGTCGGCGCGAGCTTGGCGACGACGCCGGCAACGTCGTGATCGGACAGCGCCTGCGCCATGATCTGCTGGGTGGGCATGGAATCCTGGTCGGGATCGACCGCGAACCACTGGACGCGCGCGGGCATCGGCGTGCGGCCATCGCGCAAGTCCTCGATCAGCCAGGCGAAGACGCGGCTGGCGAGCGCGTCGAGCGCATCGCCCTCACCCTTGGCGATGGCGGCCTTGAGCGCGGCGGGCTGGTAGTCGGCGGGGATCAGGCCTTCCTTGCCGATGTAGCCGATCGTGGAGAGCAGCGCCTGCGCATCAGACACCGTCCAGGGCATGACGGGCTCGGCCAGCGTCACTTCCTGCACGATAGGGGAGGAGACGGTCGGCGCCTGCACCGGCACGGCGCCCGGGGCAGACGAGGGCTGCGCGGTCGGGACCGCTGCGGGACGCACCGGCCTCGCGGTCGCAGGAGCCGTCGGTGTCGGCGTCGCGATCGTCGGCGGGAGCAGGTCCTCGGGCAACTTCTCGGTCTTGATTTTCTGCGCCTGAACCGGCTGCACGCCGACAGCCAGAAGCGTCAGCGCCGAGACGACGCTGGAACCGAAGCGCTTGAAACTCACCATATTGCCTTGAAACCTGCCCGATGGAGACCTTGGGGGGAAGACGCGCGGCGCTCTCCAAGGTTGCCGCCACGCCGCATAGATGTGCCCGTTTACGCGCCATTCTTCAAGGATGCGACATGTCCCGGCGATGAATTGCTTGCGCACAACCTTGCGCCGGGCGAGAGGCGCAGGCGTCATGCCTGCCGCTTCCACCCCCAACCCGCCTGGTTTGCCCGTGCTTGCCCCGGTCCTGGCCGTGGTCGCCGGGATCGCCGCATTCAGCATCATGGATGCCGCGATGAAGGCCGCTTCGCTGGTTCTCGGCGTCGGCACGGCGCTGCTCCTGCGCAACCTTTTCGGGACGCTGCTGACAGTCCCGCTGTGGTTGGTCAAAGGCCGTCCGACCCCGACCCGCAAAGTGGCACTGTTCCACTTCCAGCGCTCGTGCGTCACCTCGGTGATGGCAGCGCTGTTCTTCTACGGCCTCGTGCGCATCCCGATGGCCGAAGGCATGGCGATCTCGTTCTTTGCGCCGATCATCGCGCTCTATTTCGCGGCGCTGCTGCTGGGCGAAACGATCCGCCCGCGCGCCGTCTTCGCCGCCCTGCTCGGTCTTGTCGGCATGGTGGTGATCGGCGCCGACCGCTTCGGAGCCGGGCAGTATGGGGCCGAAGCGATCAAGGGCACCGCCGCGATCGTGCTCTCCGCCGTGTTCTATGCGCTCAACCTGGTGATGCAGCGCAAACAGGCCCTGCTGGCCGGGCCGGTCGAGATCGCTCTGTTCCAGAACCTGGGCGTCACGGTGCTGTTTGCCCTGTTCGCCCCGTTCTACTGGACCATGCCCGATGCCGCGAGCCTTGCATGGACGCTGCTCGGCGCCGCGCTCGCCACCACCGCGCTGCTGTTCCTGTCCTGGGGTTATGCGCGGGCCGAGGCGCAGGTGCTGGTGCCGGTCGAGTACACCGGGTTTCTCTGGGCCGCGCTCATGGGCTGGATGGTGTTCGGCGAACGCCCCGGGCCCGGGATCGTCGCAGGTGCGGCATTGATCGTGACGGGTTGCTGGATCGGCACGCGGCCCGCCCAAAACAACACCTAAGTCTAGCCCCGCGCGCCCTTGACCTTAGGCCGCCGAGAGCCCACGTCCGGGACTAGAGATTTCCGCCTGTCGCACTGCAACACGACGCAGCAAATCGTGTTGTCCCCGAGGCAGGCTCTACACAAAAGGGGATAAAGCCCACCATGACACAGGTCGGACAGGACTCGCTCGGCACCCGCAGCACCATGACCGTCGGCGGCAAGACCGTCGCTTACTACTCGCTAGCCAAGGCATCCGAGAAACTGGGCGATGTTTCCCGCCTCCCCTTCTCGATGAAGGTGCTGCTCGAGAACCTGCTGCGCTTCGAGGACGGCGGCTTCACCGTCGGCACCGAGCATATTCAGGCCGTGGTGGACTGGCAGAAGAACCCCGTCACCGGCGAGGAAATCCAGTACCGCCCGGCCCGCGTTCTCCTCCAGGACTTCACCGGCGTCCCCTGCGTGGTCGATCTTGCCGCCATGCGCGATGCGATCGCCAAGCTCGGCGGCGACACCAGCAAGATCAACCCGCTGGTCCCGGTGAACCTCGTCATCGACCACTCGGTCATGGTCGATGAATTCGGCCACCCCAAGGCCTTCGAAGAGAACATGGAGATCGAGTACGCCCGCAACATGGAGCGCTACGACTTCCTCAAGTGGGGCTCCAAGTCGCTCTCCAACTTCTATGCGGTGCCGCCGGGCACCGGCATCTGCCACCAGGTCAATCTGGAGAACATCGCGAAGACCGTGTGGTCGAGCGAGGACCAGAACGGTGAACTGGTCGCCTATCCCGATACCTGCGTCGGCACCGACAGCCACACCACGATGGTCAACGGGCTCGGCGTCCTTGGCTGGGGCGTCGGCGGGATCGAGGCCGAGGCGGCGATGCTTGGGCAGCCGGTTTCGATGCTCATCCCCGAAGTCGTCGGCTTCAAGTTCGTGGGCGAGCTGAAGGAAGGCGTCACCGCCACCGACCTCGTGCTCACCTGCACCTCGATGCTGCGCAAGCACGGCGTCGTCGGCCGCTTCGTCGAGTACTTCGGCCCCGGCCTCGCCTCGCTCAGCCTCGCCGACCGCGCGACGCTCGCCAACATGGCCCCCGAATACGGCGCGACCTGCGGCTTCTTCGGGATCGACGACAAGACGCTCGACTACCTGCGCCTGACCGGCCGCGAGGAAGAGCAGATCGCCCTCGTCGAGGCTTATGCCAAGGAGCAGGGCTTCTGGATGGAGCCGGGCGCGCCCGACCCAATCTTCTCCTCGACGCTGGAGCTGGACCTGTCGACCGTCGTGCCCTCGCTGGCAGGGCCGAAGCGCCCGCAGGACTGGGTCGCCCTTCCCGAAGTGGACGACGTGTTCAACGCCGACATGGCCGCGACGTACAAGAAG
Organism: Novosphingobium sp. fls2-241-R2A-195; assembly: GCF_030209485.1. Taxonomy (NCBI): domain Bacteria; kingdom Pseudomonadati; phylum Pseudomonadota; class Alphaproteobacteria; order Sphingomonadales; family Sphingomonadaceae; genus Novosphingobium; species Novosphingobium sp. fls2-241-R2A-195. The sequence continues at coordinate 22,465 of NZ_JARVRY010000034.1, read as the reverse complement.
ACCCCGCAGCGCGTCCCCGTCGAAGGCAAGGACTTCGACATCGGTGACGGCGACGTCATGATCGCGGCGATCACCAGCTGCACCAACACCTCGAACCCGAGCGTGCTGGTGGCCGCCGGTCTCGTCGCCAAGAAGGCGGACGAGCTGGGCCTGAAGCCCAAGCCTTGGGTCAAGACCAGCCTCGCGCCGGGATCGCAGGTCGTCACCGACTATCTCAACAAGGCAGGGCTACAGGCGCACCTCGACAACATCGGCTTCAACCTCGTCGGTTACGGCTGCACCACCTGCATCGGCAACTCCGGCCCGCTGGCCGAGCCGATCAGCAAGGCGATCAACGACAACGGCCTCGTCGCCAGCGCGGTGATCTCGGGCAACCGCAACTTCGAGGGCCGCGTCTCGCCCGACGTGCGCGCCAACTTCCTCGCCTCGCCGCCGCTCGTCGTCGCCTATGCGCTCAAGGGCACCGTGGCGGAGGACTTCCTCACCACCCCCATCGGCAAGAGCAAGGACGGCGTGGACGTGTTCCTCAAGGACATCTGGCCGACCAACCTCGAAGTCGCCGAGACGATGACCGCTGCCGTCGACCGCCAGATGTTCCAGGCCCGCTACGCCGACGTCTACAAGGGCGACAAGCACTGGCAGGCGATCAATGTGGTCGGCTCGGAAACCTACCAGTGGCGCGCCGGGTCCACCTACGTCGCCAACCCGCCCTACTTCGATGGGCTAGAGATGACCCCGGCGCCGGTGACCGATATCATCGAGGCGAAACCGCTGCTGATCCTGGGCGATTCGATCACCACCGACCATATCTCTCCGGCCGGCTCGATCAAGGCCGACAGCCCGGCGGGTAAGTGGCTGATGGAGCACCAGGTCGCCAAGGCGGACTTCAACTCCTACGGCTCGCGCCGCGGCCACCACGAAGTGATGATGCGCGGCACGTTTGCCAACATCCGCATCCGCAACGAGATGGTCCCCGGCATCGAAGGCGGCATGAGCCGCTTTGGCGAGGAGCCCGGCGCGGTCTACGACGTCGCGCAGAAGTACAAGGCGCAAGGCACCCCGCTGGTGGTGATCGCCGGCAAGGAGTACGGCACCGGCTCCTCGCGCGACTGGGCGGCCAAGGGCACCAACCTGCTGGGCGTGCGCGCGGTCATCGTCGAAAGCTTCGAGCGCATCCACCGCTCCAACCTCGTCGGCATGGGCGTGCTGCCGCTGCAGTTCAAGGAGGGCGACAGCCGCCACTCGCTGGCGCTGAATGGCGACTGCGCCTTCACCATCAAGGGCGTGGCCACCCTGAAGCCGGGTCAGGACGTGGACGTCGAGGTGACCCGTCCGGATGGCACGCAGTTCACCTTCACCGCCCTGTGCCGCATCGATACCGCCAACGAGGTCGAATACTTCAACAACGGCGGCATCCTGCAGTACGTGCTGCGCAACCTCGCCGCGAGCTGATCCGGCGCGGCGCGTCGGATGCCGAAACGAAAACCCCGCCTGGCGCGATCCAGGCGGGTTTTTTTATGCTGCCTCGCGGCACCTCAAAAATAGATATCGATGTAATCCGTTAGGCTGTCACACCATTCGAATTCGCGCAGCCGGTAATACCTGCGATTCTGTGTTATCGCAAAATGCCAGATCTTCGTCTTATCGCACTGGCGTCCGGCATCGGGCGTATCGGTGATGGCGATGCGGCCCTCGAAAGTGAAATAGTCTGCGCCAATCTCGGAGATGGTGCCGTCGAGGAACAGACGCCCCGCCCCGCCCGCTTCGGCCTGTGCACCGCGCAGCTTCCAGACGCCATCGTCCTGCCGCACCACTGCCGTGCCGCGCGTGTTCCAGTCGATCCACTGCAGCGCCAGTCCCTTGTTCGCCGCTAACCGCTGCGCGCTCTTCGCGTCGAGGATGCGGGTGGGCTGCGGGGTACTTTGAGCGGAAATGGACGGACCGAGCGGGATCAGCAGGCCAGCGAGCAGAAGGGAGCGAATACGCATCGCCTGACATTACGGGGCTCGGCGCCGACATGGAAGACCTTGCGCTTGCACGCTTGGCCACGGGCGGTTCGTCGCAAGTCAATCCCGTCCGGCATTCGGGATCAGAGGTGCACGAAGCGGCCGCTCGCGCCGATCACAAGGCACGCATCCTCGCATCAGTTACACAGGATGGGCAACATAGTCGCTTCCGAGAAAAGCGCCCGGATTGTCGAGATCGAAAGCATCGATCGGCGATTCCTCGCCCGCAAGGTCGATCTGGTAAATCCGGTATCCTGAATCCCGAAAGAACTGGAAAATTGCTGCCGCCTTCGCGCGATTGGCCGCGGCAACATCCTTATCGATGGCTTCCCGATCGTCGCCCATGTAATTCGGCAATACCTCAAAGAAGCAGATCGGCCGGGCGCGTGCGATCGTTTCGGACAAGCCCCGGAATACGCTCAGTTCGGCACCTTCGACATCGACCTTGATAATGGCCGGCGCGAGCACGTTCAGATCCTGCAACGCCCCGTCCCCTTTGCGCGCCGGAACGAATTGGGGCGGCACAGTGTCAACATACCGAGCCCTCGATTGCACATCGAGCGTCCCCATTTCATCGTAAGACCCCTCCGCGTAGAACGGCAGGAGGCAATCACTGTCGCTGAGCGCAACGCCGACCACCGTCGCGTTACGAAGGGCGTTGTCCTTGATGAAAAGCTGAGCGAGCGCGCAACATGCAGACTGCGGCTCGAAGCCGACATACTCTCTGTCCGCGTCGATCGACAGGATGCGCAGCAACGTCTGCCCCTTGTTCACTCCGACATCAACGATCGGTCCAGCCCGCGAAGCCATCGCAGCGCCCAGTGGCTTGGCAAGGTACGGCTCGTGCCCCATGTCGACGGCAAACTGGCTTGGAAGGTAGCCCTTCACGCGGTAGCGACGGGTACCAATGGAAACCTGACTGCCGAGTTCCCGAGCAAGGCGCGCAAAGTGAAAACGCAAGCTTTGCAACTTCATCAGCTCTGGCCCCGGGCAATTGTTCATCCGGCTCGCTGGATACCAGCCCTGAAAATGACCGGGTATTGGGACAATCAACCACGCTGTTACTGCCGTTTTGCGACCGTAGCGCGGACTCATCGCATAATCACCAGTGCGTATAGTGGTGACATGATACTTGGCGATGATGACCGTTGTCGTAAATCGGATGTCATCCAGTCAGCGGATTCGCGCTGCGGCGCCCGCGAATTGCGAAGCTCCGGAACAGCAGCCTCCCTTGCGCAAGGACGCGTCGCCAGCACGCTTTGTCAAGCTGCCACCCAGCGCCTGATCTCCTCCGCCAGCCCACGCGGCATGTGCTGCGGCAAGTCATCCAGGGCAAAGAAGCGCGCCTCAACGATTTCACGCCCGTCGGCGCGCGGCTCGCCGCGGGCGGCCCCGCGCACCACCCGCACAACATTGCGGCTGCCGTGCAGTTCCTCGGTGCTCACGGTCAGCAAGCGCGCGCCAACGAGTACGCAGCCGGTCTCCTCCAGAGTTTCACGCACCGCAGCCGCGACCGGGTCCTCGCCGGATTTGAGGCCGCCTCCAGGCGGCATCCATTTGTCCGAGCCATAGGAATGGCGTACCAGCAGTATGCGCTCATCCGCATCGAGCGCCAGTATGCGCACCCCGTCGAGGCGCGGACGCCACAGGCGCCAGATCTTCACGCGTATCGCATGCGCCGCCCGGTAGAGCGCCCGGTGCAGCGGCGCGGGCAAACGGATCAGCAGAAGCAAGTGACTTTCGCGCTAGTCGTACGCAGCAGGCGGGCGACGGGCAGGTCATGCTCCTCGGCAATCGCCGCGTCGAATACCGCGCGCTTGTCGGCACCCCGGATGACGAACACGATCTCGTCGCTATCGATGAGCGAGGGGATGGTGAGGCTCACCCGATCAAACGGCGCCTCGGGAGGGAGCGGATCGGGAGTCAGCCGACGAACGGGCAGCAGATCATCGACCTGGGGGTCGGTATTGGGGAACAGCGAGGCGATATGACCATCGCCGCCCATCCCCAGCCATGCGATGGCGAAATGCGGCGGCTTCGCATCCTCGGTCAGCGGGACAATCCTCGCGCCGGCGGGCTCGAGCCGGGCGCGGATCTTGCCAACGTTGCTGGCGGGATGGTCCTCGGCAACGATGCGGTCATCGCCGGGCCATACCGCAATGCGCGGCCACGGGAGATCCTCGGCCGCAAGCCGCTCGAAGATCGGGAAAGGCGTGGACCCGCCCGGCACGGTCACGGCGATCTCGATAGATACAGCCAGCGCACTGCGCAGGCGCGCGGCAAACCAGGTGGAGATGGCAGCGTCGTCGGCGCCTTCGATCATTTCGACGTTGAGCATAGGGAGCGCCCTAGCACTCCGCCGCTCGCTGCGGAATGGGCCAAGCGAGATTCTCGCGCAGGAACCGCGCGCGCTGCACGGCTTGGTCGGCCCGGTCGTCGATAATGCCGACAGTGGCGTTATCGCCGGCTTCTCCGGCCGATTGGCTTCTCCCGCCAGTTCCTTGGTCGCTTTCAGCGTCGCGACAAAGGCCGTGTTGTCCTAGAAAAGTCCTTAACCATGGTCATCGCGTCGAGGCTGGTGTCATCCTCTTTCTTGATCGTGGTCTTGGCGCCGATCGCGCCGATCAACGTCAAGGTCTTGTCGCACAGACTGCGCACCCGCTCAGCGATGAGATTGGTCAGGCCGAGATTTGCGTCGCATAGGCGCCCAACAGGCGTGCAGCCCATGGCACTGCGCACCACGCGTGTGGGAGTGGAAATTTCTAGTTTTCAGGTCGAGCACACAAACGCGCAGCCAGCATCCTGCTTACGCAAATTATCCTTTAGAATTTCCTCCATCCTTTAGGACAAGGCTTTTGCCGTATTAATTATCCTAATTGCGCTGCAACATGGATTCTCCGATGAGGACTTACGCACGGGTCGGAGGTCATCTCAAATCCGCTATACTTCCGTCACGAAGCCGTGATGCAAGAGCGAGATCCATAAGTATCTTCCCTAGTAAAGATGGCCCAACCATTTTTCGACATGTCCATTGAAGCAGCCTGATCTCTTGTCGAACACAGCCGCTAGGTCAGAAAGAGGGGTTGAAGTTGAGGAAAGGTATCATTCTTGCCGGTGGCTCCGGCACCCGCCTTTTTCCGCTCACCCGAGGTGTGTCGAAACAATTGATGCCTGTCTACGACAAGCCTATGATTTACTACCCTATGTCTGTCCTGATGCTAGCGGGTATCCGTGAAATCCTCATCATCACTACGCCGCATGACAACGCCGCGTTCAAAGCCTTGCTGGGCGATGGGTCGCAGTTCGGGATCGAACTGCAGTATGCTATCCAGCCCGAACCTGCGGGGCTGGCCCAGGCCTACCACATCGGTGCGGAGTTCGTGGGCAGCAATCCTTCCGCGCTGGTGCTGGGCGACAACATCTTCTACGGCCATGGCCTGACCCAAATGCTCGATCGTGCCGATGGACGCAAAACCGGGGCCTCGGTGTTCGGATACTACGTCAAAAATCCAAAGGCCTACGGCGTCGTCTCGTTCGACACGCAAGGTCGTGCTGAAACGATCGAGGAAAAGCCGGAACAGCCGCATTCGAACTACGCTGTGACCGGGCTTTATTTCTACGACAGCAAGGCAGTCGAGTATGCGCGTGACCTCAGGCCCAGCCGGCGCGGCGAGCTCGAAATCACCGATCTCAACCGCATCTATCTTGGAGAGGGCGAACTCACGGTCGAAATCATGGGCCGCGGCTACACCTGGCTCGATACAGGTACTCATGCCTCGCTGCTCGACGCGGGAAACTATGTGCGCATCATCGAGCAGCGCCAGGGCCTGAAAGTCGCCTGCCCCGAGGAAATTGCATGGCGCAAGGGCTTCATCGATGATGGCAGACTGGAGGAGATCGCTGCGCCGCTCGTTAAGAGCGGCTACGGAGCCTATCTGCTCAACCTGCTTAATAACCCCGACGCGCTGCTCGCGACCGAGGTCGGAGCATGAACGTCATACCCACCGACATCGAAGGCCTCGTCGTCATCGAGCCCCGCGTATTCGGAGATGATCGCGGCTTCTTCATGGAAAGCTGGAGCCGCAAGACCTTTGACAACCTCGGCCTGGATCTAGACTTCGTGCAGGACAACCACAGCTGTTCCGCCAAGGGCGTGTTGCGTGGCCTGCATTATCAGCAGCCCAAGCCGCAAGGTAAGCTCGTGCGCGTCACTGCCGGTCGCGCCTGGGATGTCGCGGTGGATCTGCGCGCCGGCTCGGCGACCTACGGCAAATGGGAGGGTATCGAACTTTCTGCCCAGAACAAGCGGATGCTATGGGTGCCACCGGGGTTCGCTCATGGTTTCGTCAGTCTGGAAGACGGCACCGACTTCCTTTACAAATGCACTGATTTCTACGATCCTCCCAACGAGCATTCGCTCATGTGGAACGATCCTGAAGTCGGCATCGAATGGCCGCTCGAGGGAATTGATCCCCAGCTTTCTGCGAAGGACATGATCGGCAAGCCGCTGAACCAAGTGGAGCCTTTCGCATGAAGGCGCTGATCGTCGGGGCCAAAGGGCAACTCGGGAAGGGCCTGTCCGCAACCGCCCCCGCCGAAGCCGACATCGTCGGCCATGACATCGACACCCTCGATATCACCGACCCCGCTGCAGTATCGGCGCTCGTTGCCGAGGTTAGACCCGATGTGGTGTTCAACGCCGCCGCCTATACTGCGGTGGACAAGGCCGAAGGCGACGAGGACGCCGCGCTTGCGGTAAACGCGACGGCGGTCGGTTACCTCGCCGATGCCACGCGCAGTGTCGGCGCCCGCTTCGTGCACGTTTCCACCGACTTCGTGTTCGACGGACTGTCCGGCGTGCCTTACGCACCCGACGCCAGGCCCGCGCCCATCAGTGCCTATGGCCGCACCAAGCTCGCCGGCGAAGTCGCCGCAGGCGAGGACGCGCTGATCGTGCGTACGGCCTGGGTCTATGCCGCCCATGGTGGCAATTTCGTCCGCACCATGCTGCGCCTCATGAGCGAGCGTCCGGAAGTGCGCGTGGTTGCCGACCAGATCGGAACCCCGACATATGCCCCGGGTCTTGCTGCAGCATTGTGGACGCTCTCGTCCAACGGGGTGACCGGATTGCACCACTACACTGACGCAGGGGCGTGCAGCTGGTACGACTTTGCCGTCGCAATCCAGGAAGAGGCACTCGCGGCCGGGCTTCTGGACACGGCAGTACCGGTGATTCCGATCAACGCAATCGAATATCCCACGCCCGCGCGCCGTCCACACTATTCCGTGTTGGACAAGACCTCGACGTTCACCGCCCTTGGCGGCCCCACGCTGCATTGGCGCATCAACCTTCGCAAGATGATTACCGAGATCAGGACCAATGGCTAATCTTATCGTCACCGGCGGCGCAGGCTTCATCGGCGCAAACTACGTCCATTACCGCAATCGCATCGCGCCGCAGGACAAAATCGTCGTCCTCGACCTGCTGACTTATGCGGGTAACAAGTCCAACCTCGACGGACTGGACGATGTCCTCCTGGTCGAAGGCGATATCTGCGACACCGATCTCGTTTCGTCGATCATCGATGACCATGACATCGACACCATCGTCCACTTCGCGGCGGAAAGCCACGTCGATCGCTCGATCACCGGCCCCGATGCTTTCGTCACGACAAACGTGATCGGCACGCACAGCCTGCTCAAGGCGGCAAAGACGGCGTGGCTCGACACAGGCAGCGGAAAACCACATCGCTTCCACCACGTCTCCACGGACGAAGTCTACGGCTCGCTCGGCCCGAACGATCCGGCCTTCAGCGAGACCACTGCCTATGCACCCAATTCGCCCTACTCTGCGTCCAAGGCAGGCAGTGACCATCTCGTACGCGCCTACTACCATACCTACGGGCTTGAAACCACGACCAGCAACTGCTCGAACAATTACGGCCCTTTCCAGTTTCCCGAGAAGCTGATCCCGCTTTTCACCCTCAACGCGCTGAACGGCAAGTCCCTGCCGATCTACGGCGACGGCATGAACGTGCGCGACTGGCTGCACGTCGAGGATCACTGCCGGGGCATCGAGGCCTGCCTTCAGAATGGCAAGCCGGGTGAAGTCTACAACATCGGCGGCGGGCAGGAACTGCCGAATCTGAAAGTGATTGAGGAAATCTGCCGCGCGGTAGACAATGCCTTCGCCGCAGACCCCTCGCTGGCCGAGCGGTTTCCCAATGCCCCGGCCGCACGGGGGCGCAGGAGCGAGGAACTCAAGGCCTTCGTAACCGATCGCAAGGGTCATGACCGTCGCTACGCGATTGACGAGACCAAGGCTCGCAATGAACTCGGATACGCCCCCGCACGCGATTTCCCGCAGGGCTTCACGGAGACGCTGTCCTGGTTCCTTGCGCGCCAGGACTGGTGGCAGCCGCTCCTCGAAAGGGCAGCCATCATTCGCTGATCCTTCCCGCGTCAGCGATCCGAGCTGACATCAACGCATATGTTCGTCCAATTCGGCGCACACCGCCTCATCAGTGTCGCGCCGAGCGGATGCTTGATACAGCATCGTGCCAATTCTGGTCGGCGGGCGGCGACACCGGATGCCTCATGATCGGAAAGGACGACGAACCATCCGGCATGCGCCGACATCCGTGAACCGCATGTCGCAGCTGCTTGCTGATTGAAACAAAGACACGGGCGGTAAAGGCCCGATAAAACGAACCAAAATGGTCAATGAGCAAAAAGGCAGCTAACGCATTGTCTCAACAGGCTGAATCACCTGAGAGCTAAAAAATCATGTACATCAAAATCTTATAGCGTTCCATCTGATAGAATCGGATCACAAACCGCTCTAGCAGGGTGCGACAGGAGATGGTATTTCCTGGCTGGATGCAAAGCAGTAGTGTTACATCCAACTGGACCGTAGCCGTAAGTCGCCTTGCTGGCGATGGGCATGAGAAATGAGGCCAGACCGCTTGCGGGTACGCAGAACGAATTGTTTCATACTCCGGCTCTGTGGCTGGGCCGTGCTGTCATTCGTCCTTGGCAGCGAAGCGCTGTCATCCCCGGCCGTCGCGGCAGCGCGCGATGAGCCGTGGCCCATTACCTTGCGACAGCAGATGGCGCGGGTAACTTCGATTGGATACCGGCTGGACCGCGCTGCTGTCGGCATCTGCGAGAAGCAGGCTTCTACGATCGGTGTGGCAATCGATGATCTCGGCGCCTATGAACAAAGCGATCGCTCCGCGATTTCCCAGCTTCTGGACATGGGCGAGGATCCTCAGATCGCGGTCGTCGTCAAAGGCGGGCCTGCCGATATCGCGGGAGTCCATGCCGGCGATGCACTGGTTTCCATCGATGGCCGTGCGGTCCGCGACATTATCGCCTCATCACCTGACAAAGCGCTGATCGCCGACGAACTCGAGCAGCGGCTCGCGCAGTTTCCCGCCACCGCGCCTCTCACGCTCGGCCTGCGCCGCGACGGAAAGGACGTCCAAGCGCAAGTGCGGCCCGAGCGTACCTGCGCGGCTCGTTTCGTCATCAAGACCGGTCAGGGGATCACCGCTTTCTCGGACGGCAACAATGTCGCGATTTCGAGCAGACTCATCGACTTTACCATCAACGACGACGAACTGGCGCTTGTTGCGGGACACGAGCTTGGACACGTTGCCTATCAGGACGGCACCGCGCCGAACATTGCCGAACGTCGCCGAATGGAAGATCGCGCGGATGCCCTGGGCTTGCAGCTTGCGACATGCGCCGGCTTTGATCCCGAAATCGGACTGCAGTTCTGGTTACGCCGGGACAAGCAGGACATGCTGCGACTGCTGCGCGACCCGACGCACCGCTCGCGCAAGGCGCGCGTCGAACTCATGAAGGCGGAGATACCGAAAGTTCACTGTCCGGTTCGCTTGTGAGGTGCTCACAGCCGCTGGTCCTGACGCCGCTACCCCGCCCTTTCTGATTCCCCTGCAAGCCGCGCGGCACCCTCGCGAAGCTCCTGACATCTGGTCGCATGCGCGGCTTGATCGGATCCGGCCTGGCACAGTTCGTTGTAATGCTTACCGGTAGCGATCATGCATCGCCTCGCCGCCCCAGCTACGAGCTCCCGCGCCACGTGATGCTCCGGCAATCGTCAGGACCGAGGTTTCCCCTCCTGACCTCGTCATGCTATCGTCCCATTGCCAGACGACGGAGTCTTGTGGCCGCCAAGTTCGCGCGATCAGGCACGAGCGGCAATGCGGCCTTTAGCCATACGCGCGCCAGGACGAGAAGCATGGAGATTGCCAAGGACAAGGTGGATGAAGCCATACTCGCATTGCTGTGGCTCAACCAGCACGTAACGGGAGTGGCGTGGAAAGGCTTCGACTGGGCAACGATGAACCGGCTTCACGAGCGCGGGCTCATTTCCGACCCCGCACGGCGACGCAAGTCGGTGTGGTTCACCGAGGAGGGTGATGCCGCTGCGGAAAAAGCGTTTAGATCGCTGTTCAGCTCTGGAAATGACGAGACTTCCGGGTCAAGAACGACGCCGTAGTCGAGGAAAGGCACCCAATGGCGGCTTTGGAGACCGAGAGCGAGGTCATCGCAGTGACCGGCTATGCGGCAGTGCGGGAGGCTTTCAACGATGTTCTTGACTTGTGTGTCGTCAAGCTGACGCAGGCTGATCGCAGGTTCGCGTGGGAGGTCCTCGATCTCGCCGGCCTCGATGAAGATGACACGGCGGCCATAGAAATGCTGAGCGACACCGCTCTATTCTCGCGGCGCGACCCGCTACGCGCGCGCCGCGCTATCGACAGGATCGCCGGCAAGCTGCCGGTCAAGCGCGATCCGCTCAAATCCGCGATCGCTGCGCGCCTGCCTGCAGCCATTTTCTCGATCTTTCGCGTGATCGGTCTCCACAAGGACGGGGGTGTACACGCACTGGATTTGCTGGATCGCCAGCGCCCCATCCATATCATGGATCATGCGCTAGCCCAGCAGGTACAGGTGATCGGCGAAGTGCTGATAGCGGGTCGCTTCGTGGATCTTGGCCCCTGGTATGTCGGCTTCGGGATCATCGTTCCTTTGCGCAAAAGTGAAAGCCTTGCGATCATGCTCGCACTTTCCGCAAGTGATGGCGATCCCGACGAGATCGAGGAGAAGCGTCACGATCTGCATGAACTGATTTACCAGTCGCACCTGATGGGTGAGGATCTGGTCATGCGCGCCGTTGAACCCATGATCTCCGCCATCGCGATGGGCATCGACATGGAAGAGGATTTCGACGCGGCCATGAAATCCCTGGCACCGGTCTTCCCTTTGCGGCGCGCCGGTGGGCAGGCCGACAACAAGAACGCCAACGACAGGTGAACCCGCTTGAGCAGCGATATCAGGACCGAGCTCGAGAGGCTCAGCCACGCAGCGCTGATTGACCTCATTGACCGTCACGCCCGTGACGACGACCGCTTCAAGGCCTGGCTCGCGGCGCAACTGGCTATCCAGACCTCGCTGAATGACGGTGCCGGGCTGGATCCGGCACCGTTCGAAGCCCGGATTGCCGCATTACTCGCGCCTCCGTTCGTAGGGTTCCGAGGAGGCTATCGCCACGATACCCTGTTGGAAGTCGACTACGAAGCACTCGATGAACTGGTTGCGCAGGCGAACACATTGCTTACCGCGAAAGACGGTGTCAGTGCTCTGGCGATCCTGATCCCTTTGGCACGAGGGCTTGCCGAGGTCGTAGGCCATTGCGACGAGCGCGATGGCTGCTTCGAGGACCTGCTGGCGATTCTCAACGAGCGGATTGCGGTCGCCGTTCTTCTCGAGAGCGTCACCCGGGAGTCCTGCGACGATGCGTGCGACTCGCTCAGCCGCTGCCAGCACGAAATTGCCAAATACAGCGATAGCGGTGCATTCGAACTCGCCATTGCCGCTGCTTCGCGCCGATGGGACGACCCCGGCCTCGAGGATCTCCTGGCCGGTCGCGGCTCGACCTGGCCGCTGATCGGCAGCAGCGATGCCGATGAGGAGCGGCTTACCGCAGCCCGGCTATCGGCGCTGGACGTGATGGATCGCCATCAGGAGTTCCTGCGTTTTTCATTCGCCGCGAAGCATTTCCCAGCGCATGCAGGAATGCTGGTACGCCTTGACCGGATCGTGGACGCCATGGACGTTGCCAGAACCCATTTGCGTGCGCCCGAAGATGTTCTCGGACTTGCCAACGCCGTGTGGGACACCGGGCGGTGTGACGCCGCGCTCGATCTGGGCGGCTGGGGCATATCGATGCCGCCTGATCCCGATACGGCGGCCCACACAAGCGCTCACGAATGGCTGACGCTGTGTCGCTGGGTGCGAGATCGGGCAGCGCTCGCAGGTCAGCCCGCAATGGCGCTGTCAGCCGCCATCGGCGCGTTTGAAACGAGCCTGGCCCGCGAGGATTTTAGGGCGGCTGCGAAAATCTGCGAGCCCCATCAGTGGGACACAGTGCGAGAAGAACTGCTCGGTCGCCTGATCGCCGCCGCTTACGCCGTCGACCGCATCGACATCCTGCTTGATGAAGCCAGGCTCGATGACGCGATCGCGAGCATCGAACAAAACAATCCACGACTGCATTATGCGCGCGACGAAGCGCTCGTCAGGCTAACGAATGCCGCGCTCAAGGCGCGCCCTGAATGGGCTGCCGGTTTTGCGGTGAAGATGGCATCCCCCATCATCGAGAGCGGGCGCTCGAGCCGATACGACCTTGCCGCTTTCTGGCTCGAGCGGGCTGCGTGCGGGTTCATAACGCTTGGCAAAACCGCCGAGTGGCATCACTATCTCGACGAATTGATGACGACGCATCGACGCAAGCACAGGCTGATGGGCTTTCTCAGATCTTTACGCTCGCGCTCGTGAAGCGCCGCGCGCCGAGCCACCGCCGTCGAGCGTGCGGATCAGACGTTGCTGCCCCGGCGTCGGGCATTAAAGGTGCGGCGGGGATCGTCTGTGAGGCAAAGTGTCTTGCGCCTCGCCCCAACGGATCTGGGCGTACCCCATTCGGCGAATATTGCCTGCGCGGCGATGTTGATGTCCGGCGCCGGTACCAGTACATCTGACGGCGCGGGTGCCGTGAGACAGGGGTACGTCACAGCCGGGGGTCAACGGCGACAGGCGCATCTCGAAGTAGCGGGCCCTTACTCGTTGAGGTGTTCCACCACCCGCCCCCTCTCCTTCCGGCTCGTCTGGTGCGCGCCTGACGGGGCCCCGCCTGGATTCCCTCACAATTCCAGCCAATGCCCAGGCCAGTGACCTACGTGCCGACTTGTCTGCTCGGTACGAAAGCCTTCACAAAACGAAATGGCCGGGGCGGTATGCCGCCCCGGCCATCCCACTCTTAGTCTGAGGTTCCGAAGAAGATCAGGAGCCGTTCGACTTGTTATCATCGTCAGCGATGACGTAGATGCCAGCGCCTACCGCAGCCACGCCAACAGCGGCGAGAATGATGGTGCCGGATTCAGCGTTGTTCTTCTTCTTAACAACGGACGACTGACGAGCGCCAACGCCGCTGAGGTTGGAAATCTTACCAACCGAAGCCGAAGCGGTGGTGCCAGCCTGGGCCGCCACAGGAGCGGCAACCATAGCCGCGACGCTCAGAGAGAGCAGAGTTTTCTTGATCATAAATATCCTTTCGACGTCGAGAAAGGGATCCTCACTGCCGCCCTGATTTCACCGAAGTGACCTGCAGCATACGTTCAAGTTGGCCGGGAGGATCGGACACTATTCGCTGCAGTGCACAATGGGTGCGGAAAGGTCCATCGCAACTCAAGCGGGGATGGACGAAGCGTGCTCTGCCAGCGATGAATCGCTTTGGATAATTTGAATTAGCTAAAGATCACTGCAAAGTTAGCGTGAGACAGTAGATCCTCGATCAAAGGAAAAATGGGATTCTGCGTAATTTGGCATAACAGCTGCGCGTTTTCGCCGAAGAAGGATATGTGTGAAAGTCGCGCCGGCGGTAAATCCCAAAAATTCGTAAAGCCACTATTGTGCCGGATGTGGGCGTTGTTGGGGCTCCAGCACATAGCCACACCCATGTTGCACCGAAGAAAATGCGCCCATTTGTGTATTGAAGCTTCAGCGGCAGCCTATTGGCTACTGACGCAGCCGCGACCACAGTGCTTCTGCAACAAGCAGGTAAAATATCTCAGATGGGCGAGGAGCGCGCACGGCCGTGGCCGGCGATATCATCCGGGACGCCCGCCGCCGCGCTCACGCCCTCGGCGAACCGCATGGCAATAGCGACGCCGCCTGCGCCTTCGATCATTTCGCTCTGAGCGCGGGGAGCGCCCTGGCGCTCCCGTCCCACTGCGGAATGGGTTAGGCGAGAATCTCGCGCAGGAACCAGGCGCGCTGCTCGGCCTGGTCAGTCCAGTCGTCGATGATCCCGTCGGTGGCGTTGTCGCCGGCTTCACCGGCCAGTTCCTTGGTCGCCTTCAGGGTCGCGACATAGGCGGTGTTGTCCTCGAACAACGCCTTGACCATCGCCGTAGCGTCGAGGCTGGTGTCGTCCTCGTCCTTGATGGTGGCCTTGGCACCGATCGCCCCGATCGAGGTCAGGGTCTTGCCACCGAGCTTGCGCACCCGCTCGGCGATAAGGTCGGTCAGGCCGAAGATCTCGGTCGCATGGGCATCGAACAGCAGATGCAGGTCGTGGAACTGCGGGCCACGAACATGCCAGTGAAAATTCTTGGTCTTCACGTAGAGCGCGAAAGTGTCCGCCAGCAGCCCGTTGAGGCTGTCAATGAGCGCGGCCTGCGAGTTGTCCTTGGACGTCATGTTTGGTTTCCCTCGATTTGTCGTGTTGTGAACAGAACTAAGCCCAAGAAACGCGATTGGAAAGCATAGGTTCGATTGCAAAAATCGATCACAGAATGCCGATTTGCCGGAGGAACACGGTGATCGCCGTGACCAGCAGTAGGGCGCCGACCACCCGGCGCATCCCGTGCGCCACCGGCGTCGCCAGAAGGCCGGGCCTCGCCCACGCAAAAGCGACAAGCACCGTGCCTCCTATAGCTCCGGCGGCTCCTGCCGGCCACGGACCGGCAAGTCCCACACCCATGCCAAAAACGAGAAAGCGCGGCGTATCTGTGACCTGATGCGCCAGCAATACCAGTGCGAGCGCGCCAAGCGAGTTGGTCGGCTCGCGCGGATCGCGGCGGGGCGCCAGCACCATGGATTCAAGCCCGGCCATGCCGAGGGCGATGGCCGCGAAAATGGTGCGCGCGGGCGGCGGTAACTGGACGAGCATGAGCGCAGCCGCATAGGCCGCCAGCGTCGCGGTCGCGATGCTGGTGAGGATTGCCACGACCAGAACGGCCGGACGCCGTCCCTGACCGAGCGCGAGCCCGGCGATCGTGACTTGGTCACGCGCGCCGAGCCCCGCCAGCAGGACGGCCAGAAAGGTGAGGTAGAAAGCGGGCATCAGGCCTGTACCATGCCCGCGTCCGGCACTCCGGGCGAGCCCTCTCAGCCCGCCTTCTGGCAGGCGACGATCGCGGTGATCACATTGGCGGTATCGGCCGGATCACGCACGCAGACGGTGTCGAGGCCCATCGCCTTGGCCGGATAGTCGTTGCCGCCCGGGAAGATCGCATCGCCGATGAACAGCATGTCCGCTTCCGCCACCCCGCTGCGCTCGGCAAGGCGGCGCAGACCCCACGCCTTGTCAACGCCGGGCTGAGTGACATCCACCGAAGTCGCACCGCCGAGGTTGATCGACACGCCCGGAAGGCGCTTGATGAGATCAGCCTGGATCACCTTGCGCTTGGCGAAGTCCGGATCCCAGTATTCCTTCGCCTCCAGCGGGGCCTGCTGGCCCAGTGCCGAGAAGGTAATCTGGCTGCCGCGGTCCTCGATACGCTCACCCCAGGTCTCCTCGGGCGTGAAACCGGTCGCGGCCAGCGAGGCGTCGAAGGCATCGAGGATTTCCCGCTTCTGCTCCTCGGTGAACAGTTCCGCATAGACCGGCGACCACGCGCCGTCGCTGTGCAGGTAGAGCTTGGCGCCGCTGGTCGGCATCATCCACAAGCGCGAGAGATCGGCATGCGCGGGGAGACGACTGGCGACCTGCTTGTCGAACTGCGGCCAGTCACCGCCCGAAATGACGGCCACCTGCGCAACGGTGAGCAACTGCGCGAGAAGCTCCGCCATCTCCTCCGTCAGCGGCTGCTTGCTCAGCGCCAGGGTACCGTCGAGATCGAACGCAACGATTTTCTTCATTCCACATCCTTTAAGAACCGGCGAGAAACCCGATGATCAGAAGGTTCATGGTTCGGCCTCCGTGGTATCGCCGAAACCGACCTTGTGATAACCAATCGGCCGTACACTGCCATGCCCGGTCATTGGGAAAGATTGAGATCAGGCACAAGCGCCGTTCGGTCAGCGCCTACTGGTTGACTGCACCGGCGAGCTTGCCCACTTTCTGCACGCCCGCAATCGTGGTGATCATGATGTCGTCGCCATCGACGACGACGATCACGTTCTCCAGCCCGATCACCGAGACGCGCGGGCCGTCGCTGTCGACCAGCACGCCCCGGCAGTCGACCATCTCGACCGCGCCCGAACCGCGCACCGAATTGCCGTCCGCGTCAGTCTCCAGCGCCTCGTGCAACGCCTGCCAGTTGCCGATATCCGACCAGTCCATGTCGGCGGGCACCATCGCTGCACGGTTGGTGTTCTCCATCACCGCGTAGTCGACCGAGACGCTGGGCACCTCGGCGAAGGTTGCCACGTCGGGATGGAAGCGCTGGCCGTCCTCGGCGCCCTTCACCACCGCCTCGGCGACGCTGGCGGCAACGTCAGGCCGGTGCTCCGAGAGTTCGGCGAGGAAATCCTTCACCCGGAACGCGAAAATTCCGCCGTTCCAGGCGTAGATCCCCTCGGCGAGAAACGCCTTGGCGCGTTCGAGGTCCGGCTTCTCGACAAACTGCGCGGTGCGATAGGCCCCGTGCTCGGGGATCGCCTCGCCGCGCTTGAGGTAACCGAAGCCGGTCTCGGGCCGCGTCGCCTCGATGCCGAAGGATACCAGCCACCCCTGCTGCGCCAGCCCCGCCGCAGCGGCTGCGGCGACGGCGAAGGCTTCGGTATTGCCGATGTGGTGGTCGCTCGGGCACACGAGCATGACCGCATCTTCGGGCAGGCGACAGGCGGCGAGCGCAATGGCGGCGGCGGTGTTGCGCGCCGAGGGTTCGACGATGACCTGCGCCCCCTCGACCGCGCCGAGCTGCGCTTCGACATGGGCCAGGTGCTTGTGACCGGTCACCACGACCGGGGCCGCGAAACCCTCGGAACCGGGGCACCGCGCCAGCGCCGCTTCGAACAGGGTGCTGTCGCCGACCAGCGGCAGGAACGGCTTGGGCATCGCGGCCCGGCTGCGCGGCCACAACCGCGTGCCGCTACCGCCGCAGAGGATCACCGGTACGATTATAGACATGGCCGAAAGGTCACTCACGGATGCGGGGTACTTTGGGAAAACCGGTAATAGCTGCCACGTGCTGCGATGCAACAGGGAAGTGCTAAATAACTCCTGCGCTGCCATATCGGACTGGAACAGAACGGCTTGTTGTCCGTTGACCGGTGAGCAATTGCGGCGCAGCATGTGATTGAACCATCTGGCAGCCCTTTGAGAAGGGCATGAACTTGGTGCAAGGCTGAAATATAAATGACCAATTCGAGCGACGGTCCGTCACAGGCGGCGCATCGAGACTGTTTTTTCTCCACAGATACTGTCCTCGGCCGGCCTCCACGCCTGCGCCTTTCGCAATCGACAGCCCTTTTCCTCGATTTCGACGGAACCTTGGTCGAAATCGCCGATCACCCGGACGACGTCGTCGTTTCGGAATTCCTGCCTGCGCTTCTCGTGCAGCTTTCCCGCAAGCTCGACGGCCGTCTGGCGATCGTCACCGGCCGGTCTATCGCTGCCCTCGAGGCTTTGCTGGGGCCGATCGGCCTGGCTATCGCAGGATCGCACGGCGGCGAATTCCGGCCCGCGGCAGATGCCGAGATCGAGCCCCTCGCCGCCCCGCTGCCTGGCGCCGTTATTGACGAGCTCAACCGCTTCGCCCGGGCAAGCGGCGGACTTCTTGTTGAACCCAAGCCATTCAGCGCGGCAATCCATTACCGCCATCATCCTGAAGTGCTGCCTGATCTTCGTGCCTGCACAGAAAACCTGGCTGCCAAATTCGGCCTGGCCATCAAGCACGGCAAAAAGGTGATCGAAGTGACGATGCCCGGGTCGGACAAAGGTTCGGCCGTAGAGCGCTTCATGGCCCTTCCGGCGTTCGATGGCGCCATCCCGATCTTCATAGGAGACGACGTGACCGACGAGGACGCATTTGCGGCCGTGCGCCGGTACGATGGCCATGGCGTGCTGGTTGGCGCCCCTCGACCCACCGCAGCCACTTCTCGCCTCGACGGCGTCGCCGAAGTGCACAGATGGCTGCAAGCCGGCCTCGAGGCCGTTCATAAAGGAGATTTCCGCCCATGACGTCGCCCGTACCGACTTCGCTGGAACTCTGGCCGATCGGCAACTGCCAGGTCAGCGCTCTCATCAACGAGTCCGGCGCCATCGTCTGGGGCTGCGTTCCGCGCGTCGACGGAGATCCCACTTTCTGCGCCCTGCTTCGCGGAGACGGGGGGCAGGATGCTGGCACGTGGCGCTTTGAACTGGAGAACCAAGTCTCCGTCCAGCAACACTATCTGCGCAATACACCCATCCTCGTGACCCGGCTTGAAGACGCGAGCGGAGGAGCGGTGGAAATCTACGATTTCGCGCCCCGCTTTGAACGATCTGGCCGCATGTACCGCCCGGTTGCCTTCGCGCGCATAGTCCGGCCCGTATCCGGAGCCCCGCGCATTCGCACTATCCTCACGCCGATGAGCGGATATGGCGCGAAACTCGCCCCGATCACGCAGGGTTCGAACCACATTCGTTATTTGGTCGAGCGCAATTCCCTGCGCCTGACCACCGATGCGCCGGTCGGCTACGTGCTCGACGAGCGCTGGTTCCGCCTGGAAAAGCCGCTGCACTTCTTTCTTGGCCCGGACGAGCCGTTTGCCGGAAACGTCGAGCATGATCTTGAGACGATGCTCCAGCGGACCGGCAATTACTGGCGCCTGTGGGTGCGCGGCCTTGCCACTCCGCTCGACTGGCAGGATGCGGTAATCCGGGCAGCCATCACGCTCAAGCTGTGCCAGCACGAGGAAACCGGCGCGATCGTCGCGGCCTTGACGACCTCCATCCCCGAAGCGCCTGGCAGCCAGCGGAACTGGGACTACCGGTACTGCTGGATACGCGATGCCTACTACACCGTTCAGGCCCTCAACCATCTCGGTGCCCTGGACGTCCTTGAGAAGTACCTTGCCTATCTGCGCAACATCGTTGCCGATGCACCTGACGGGGTCATCCAGCCCCTTTATGCGGTCAGCGGCGCCAAGGAGATCATCGAGTGGGAGGCCGCCGACCTACCGGGCTATCGCAACACCGGACCCGTCCGCGTCGGCAACGCGGCCTATTACCAGGTGCAGAACGACTGCTACGGCCAGATCGTGCTGCCTTCGATTCAAAGCTTCCTCGACCAACGCCTGCTGCGCATCGCCAACGAGGACGATTTTCGCAGCCTCGAGCAGGTCGGCGAAATGGCATGGAAGACTCACGATATGCCCGACGCCGGCCTGTGGGAATTGCGCACCCGAACTGCGGTCCACACCTATTCCAGCGTCATGAGCTGGGCCGCGTGCGACCGCCTGTCCAACGCCGCGCAGTATCTCGGTCTGGACGAGCGCGCTGCCTTTTGGCGCGACCGGGCGGACACCATACGTGCCAACATTGATGCGGGTGCTTGGCACGAAGTGGAAGGTCATGACGCAGGCGGGCATTATGCGGCCAGTTTCGGCGGGTCGCAACTCGACGCAAGCCTCCTGCAGATGGTGGAATTGCGCTATCTGCCGCCTGAGGATCCCCGATTTCGTGCGACCCTGAAATCCGTTCAGAAGGCGTTGCGCCGAGGCGAGCACATGCTTCGCTATGATAGCGAAGACGATTTCGGGCTTCCCGAGACAGCTTTCAACATCTGCACCTTCTGGTTGATCGAGGCGCTTCACCGCAGCGGAGAGGATGAGGAGGCCCGGCGACTCTTCGAAGCGATGCTGGCTCACCGCACGCGCTCCGGCCTCCTTTCCGAGGATATGGATTTTGAAACCTCAGAGCTTTGGGGGAACTTTCCCCAAACCTACTCGCTGGTAGGTATCATAAATTGCGCCGGGCAATTGTCCCGGTCGTGGCGGGACTGGCGTTAACGCGCACAAACTACCCGCAGCTGCTGCGAGCCCTCAAGCGTTCGATGGGAACGTGTGAAAGGTGCGACGCGTAATACGAAGGACAGAACATGGGCCGATTGATCGTCATCTCGAACCGCGTAAGCGTGCCAAGCGCCGCAGGCGCGGCGGGGGCGCAAGGTGGTCTTGCTGTCGCCTTGAATTCGGCGCTTCGCGAACATGGCGGCATCTGGTTTGGCTGGTCCGGTCAGGAAACAGAGGAATTTACGGGCCACCTCGATATGCAACGCAATGAGGGCGTGACAACAGCGACAATCGACCTCGAAGCACAAGATGTGGAAGAGTACTATAATGGCTACGCCAACAGAACTCTTTGGCCGTTATTTCACTACCGAATTGATCTAACAGAATATGATCGCAATTTCGGTGAAGGTTACGAGCGCGTCAATGAGCGATTTGCGGATTCGGTCTACCCTTTGATCGCCGACGATGATCTCGTCTGGGTGCATGACTACCATCTGCTTCCGTTGGGCTCAATCTTGCGCCGCAAGGGCATCAAGAACCGCATCGGCCTGTTCCTGCACACCCCGTGGCCGCCAACCCGGCTTTTGGCGTCGCTGCCCTTCCATGAGCGCCTCGTCGCATCGATGCTCGAATACGACGTGATTGGCCTGCAAACGACCGAATGGCTCGAAAGCTTCCTTCATTATGTCCAGAAGGAAATGGGTCTGACGGTCAACCTCGACAATTCAATCGACTATCAAGGCCGCCGCGTGATCGCCCGCGCTTTTCCGATAGGGATCGACTACGCCGAATTCTCGGAGGCGGCGAAGAGCGACGTTGCCAAGGAAGCGCACCAGCGGCTCAGGGATAGCGTCAGGGGCCGGAAAATTCTTATCGGCGTGGATAGACTGGACTACTCCAAGGGGCTCGGTGAGCGCTTCGAGAGCTTC
Organism: Novosphingobium sp. fls2-241-R2A-195; assembly: GCF_030209485.1. NCBI lineage: Bacteria > Pseudomonadati > Pseudomonadota > Alphaproteobacteria > Sphingomonadales > Sphingomonadaceae > Novosphingobium > Novosphingobium sp. fls2-241-R2A-195. The sequence continues at coordinate 1,221 of NZ_JARVRY010000034.1, read as the reverse complement.
AGCCGTTTTCTTTCCGATCACCCCGATATGGCCGGAAAGGCAGTCCTTCTTCAGATCGCGCCGCCAAGTCGGGGCGACGTTGAAAGCTATCAGCAGATTCGCGAGGACCTCGAGCGAAAGACAGGGCACATCAACGGCGCTCATGCCAATGTCGATTTCGTACCCATCCGGTACGTTAACCGGGGCTATCCCCGGGCTGAACTTGCAGGGTTCTATCGCGCAGCAAATGTCGGGTTGGTGACTCCACTGCGCGACGGCATGAACCTTGTGGCAAAGGAATACGTGGCAGCCCAGGATCCAGAGGATCCCGGCGTGCTGATCCTTTCACAGTTTGCCGGCGCGGCCACCCAACTCAAGGACGCCCTGCTGGTCAACCCGCACTCGGTGGAACATGTCGCCGAGACGATCAGCCGCGCCTTGGATATGCCGTTGAAGGAACGTAAGCGCCGGCATGCGGCGCTGCTCGCTTCCGTGAAGGAAATGGACGTCCTGCACTGGCTGAAGCAGTACGTTCTTGCATTGTCCGGCGTGGAAAAGGGCAGCGGTGCGCTTAAGTCGGACGGCGGACCGAGTTCCGCTGACCCAGAACTCGCCGCGCAAGAGGAATCGGCCACGTTAGGTGCCACCGAGATAGCCGGCAGCCATTAACCTGACACCGAGGATGCACGGCTCGTCGGCCAAGGGTGTGACTGACAAACTGGTGCGCCTGCGCGCGACACTGGTGAAAGAAGGCGTCGTTAAGCTATTAGTTGTCTGGTTGCGACACATCATTGGCATAATATAGGACGTCGTCGACTTTGGCCATAAGATCGTCTGGCGCCGTGGGCTTGTAAAGAGGATTGGCAAGCCGAATATCTTCAATACCGATCAGGGTAGCCAGAGCGGACTTCACCGGTCGTCGCAACACCAAACAAATTGGAGGTTGCGATGGGGAAGCGAAGGCAAGGTGCAGATCGAAGTGGGCGACCGCCGTTACGGTCCCCTGGCCGGCCTAGTGCTGCGGCCCGTGATGAGCGTAAGTCGTTCTGGTTTCATATCGCGAGAGGACTGAGTAGCGAGTCGGCCGTGAACAATGTGATGTTCGTTTCGGCGGCGGGTAGATTGCGTCCGATGTGCCGTGAGGGGTTTATCGAACTGGTACGCGGCTTTCAGGCAGCGGCCATTTTGGGCAGGACTGGGGATAGCCAGGCGGCGATGAGGGCGCGCAAAAGCGCAGTCAGC
>NZ_JARVRY010000031.1:0-85595 GCF_030209485.1 Novosphingobium sp. fls2-241-R2A-195 | reverse complement strand
AAACCACTGTCCGCGACTTACCGGAATCGCTGTCCGGGACTTTCCGAAACACGCAGGCAGGCGACCCGCAACACATACAGCATACCGTTGAGAAAGCGCCGGTTATCATGCTCTGAACGGAATTTGCGGCCGCGCTCCAAGGGCAGCAGCCCCGCAATCACGTCCCATTCTTCGTCCGTCAGATCGCCACGAGCCATTACCACTCCCGCAAAGAGCAGCCTTGGATCAGAACTCAGCCCATTTGGAAATCCACTTTGTCGATTCGGAAAGGAACTTTGCGCTCATCTGACTGACCAGCTGACTTCGGTAGGATCATGAGGCGAGGCTGCAGCTATTCTCGCGGGTATGCTCGTCGAGATACTGCATGACGATGTCGTCGGCGAGGTTGCCGGAGGCCGTCGAAAAGTAGCCTGCCAGAAGCGCTGTCCCAATACCTTTTGCGGATGTGCTCGAACTTCGGCCGGATTTGCGGATGGGTTTCCCGCACGGCCACAGCAAGACCTCCACGTTGGTCGCTGGCCTGCGCATGACCGGCATGGTCGCGCCCATGGTGCTCGATGGGCCGATCAACGGCGACTGGTTCGAAGCCTACGTCGCTTAGGTACTCGTCCCCCAACTGCGGCCTGGCGACGTCGTCATTATGGACAACCTGTCGAGCCACAAGCGCGCATCGGTACAAGTGCTCATCGAGGCCGCAGCCACCAACCTGCGCTTTCTCCCGCCCTACAGCCCCGACTTCAACACGATCGAGAAAGCATTTTCCCGCCTCAAGGCCATGCTCCGTAAAGCGGGCCATCGTACCGTCAATGGCCTGTCGAGCTTGATCGGCAAACTCGTCGATATTTTCCAGCCCCAGGAATGCTCCAACTACTTCAGATCATGTGGCTACGAAACAGAATAACCGAAAACCGCTCTAGTGTTGCCCAAATAACACAGATATTGGAGATTGAATGCCGCATATTGCCAATAATTCGCAATAGCGGTAACGACCCCACTTATTGAGATTTCGTTGCAAAAGGGTGGGTATGTCTTCCGTTCGTTCAATCGCGCTTTGTAGTGCCGCAGCTTTTGCGTTGATGACGGCAGGCGCTGCCCATGCAGAGGAACCGGCCGCAGAGACCCCAACCGCAGCGGCGGACGGCGACGAAATCATCGTTACTGGAGCTATCTCAGGTACCAAGACCGAGACACCTCTGATCCAAGTCCCGCAGCCGGTTACCGTCATCACCTCGGAGCAATACCTCTCGCAGGGCGCGATCAGCATCAGCGACACAGTGAAGTACGCCGCAGGCGTGCTCGCCAATGCCTATGGCCGCGACACTCGCGTTGATGGCTTCCGCGTGCGCGGCATCAACGCGCTGCAGTTCCGCGACGGCATGCGCGACGTATTCTCCTATTACGCCAGCATCACCTCGGACCCCTATAACTTCGAGCGTGTCGAGATCGTGCGCGGTCCCGCCTCGGTGCTGTTCGGCCAGGGTTCGATCGGCGGTATCGTCAACCTTGTCTCCAAGACGCCGGAATTCCGCACAGGCGGCGAATTCAATGTCGTCTACGGCAGCTACGACCGTAAGGAAGCCATGGGCGACATCAATGTCGCGCTGGCCGACAATCTTGCGATCCGAGCCGTGGCGCGCGTGCGCGACGCCGACACTTACGTCGATCACGTACCCGACGACCGCGTTATGTTCGCGCCTTCGATCCGCTGGCAGCCCACGCCCGACACCAACGTCGTGGTGACCGGGCTCTATCAGGAGGACGACACCGGCTCGACCTCGCAGTTCCTGCCGATCGTCGGCACGTTCCTGCCCAACGCTGCCAACCCGAGCGGCAAGCTCGATCCCTACACCTTCGTCGGCAAGGCAGGCTGGGACCGCTACGCTGGTCGCTCCCTGCAGGGCGGGGCCGCGATCACTCACAATTTCTCGGACAGCGTCCGCGTCAGTCTCAAGGCCCGCTACATCGACAGCGACCTTGAATACAACACCCACTACGCCGACAGCTATTCCAACCCGACCGATCCGTTCCTGCCCTATGCCCAGTACGGCACGTATGGCCGCACCATCGGCCTTTATGCCGATGCCAGCGACGCGCGGATGAACGTCTTCTCGACGGACAACAACGTCCAGTTCAAGTTCAACACCAGTGCCAATATCGAGCACACCATGCTGGTCGGCATTGACTATAGCTGGAACAAGGTGGGCAAGCGCTATGCGGCGACGCCCGGCATCACCTACGACGCAAACGGCACCCCCAATTTCGACGCCATCGAAAAGATCGACATCTACGACATCGATTACGATGCGCTTCAGACTTACGATCCCACCGGCCCGTACGCCTATGAATCGCAGAAGCAGCTTGGCATTTACGTGCAGGACCAGATCCGCGCATTCGACCGCGTCTCGGTCGTCGTCGGCGCCCGCCGCGACCGCGTGACCGGCTCCTCGGGCCAGAAGGACAATGCCACCACCTTCCGCGCGGGCATCATCGGCGAACTGGGTGCAGGCTTCTCGCCTTTCTTCAGCTACACCGAGAGCTTCCTGCCGCAGGCCGGCACCATCATGCTGCCCGGCGGCATCCCCAGCGATCCGTACAAGCCGCTGACCGGCACCCAGTACGAAGCGGGCGTCAAGTGGCAGCCCGAGCCGCACACGCTCGTCACCGTCACCGCCTTCAAGATCAAGGAGCAGAACCGCGTGCTCTATCTGGCGGAAAACGCGACCACCCAATCGGGCGTGCTGAACACCAAGGGCATTGAAGTCGAGGCAAGTCACACACTGCCTGGGGACTTCCAGTTGCTGCTCAACTACGGCTACAACAAGCTGAAGTCCGAAACCGACACCAGTCTGGACTATATGCCCCGCCATGTCGCATCGGCGTGGACGACCAAGACCTTCGGCATCCCGGGTGACGCGCAGCTGCGCCTTGGCGCAGGCGTGACCTATAACGGCAAGAGCCGCTCGACCAGCCCGACCTGGTCCATAGTCACGCCCTCACGCACGAACGTCGATGCCTTGGCCGAAGTCACCTGGGAGAACTGGCGCTTCTCGGTTAACGCGACGAATCTGCTCAACGAAATTCAGTACGCCTCCTGCCTGGCGCGCGGCGACTGCTTCGTGGCGGCTCCGCGCAACGTGATGGGTTCGATCGGATATCGCTTCTGATCCTGCTACGCTTAGCCATCGTGCGCCGCCACTGCGCACGATGGCGAGGCTGCATGCTTCGACCTCGCATGGCAGGCGCAGGAAGGCAGAGCTCAGTTGACTCGTCAGCGATGATCGAGAACCGATCGAAAAACTGCTAGGCTTGATAAATCCACCGATGTCCGGGCGCCGATCTTCGGATCGGCTGGGTCGAGTGCCAGATGGTCGCGGCCAATCATGGGATCCGCCAAAGCCCTCAAAGCTGCCCGCAAACCGTTTGCTTCCGAAAAAGCGAGCGTCACCGCACGGGCTTACTCATAGAAGATCATGCGCGATCTTGGGAGCGCCGTCGAGCGACGGCACCGCGCGCCAATCGACGAAGGCCAACCGCTGGGCGCCATAGAAATCGTCGTGAAAGGCGAATACGACGGTAGCGATGATGTGGAACGGCCGGCTCATCTGCTGGTACAGCACGTCGATGAAGCTGGCGGCTTCGGCGTCTCCACCTGCAGCGAACCGTCGGGCGCCAACTGATGCGGCCCGGATGCGCGGCGTCGATGACGAGGTTCACTTCGTAGCCGCGCGCGCCATCCGGGTAAGCAACCTTCACCTTCGACGAGTTTGGGGGTGCATTTCAGCGGAGGCCCCGGAGCCAGTGTCGAGGGCGGCAAGCGCCAAGCTCGAACGCACGCTGTTAGCCGCCAACGACAATTCGCTGGTCGTCGGCGTGCCGGACCTGCGCATCGCGGGCGTGACAATCTCCGAGGACTTCTGACACAACCTAAGAGACCTTGACGAAGGCCCGTGCGTGACACCGCAAGGGCTATTTTTTCTGACGGGATCGAGCGTATGATCATCGGCCTTCCGGGCGACGGCGATGAACCCGCATTCTCGTTCCACCAAGGAAAAGGTCGGGTAGCCGGCATCTGTCATGAGCCCCCGCGCCCATGGCGGAACATTGCTTCTTCCCAATGTTCCGCCAACTCTCTGTCAAATCGAATGCATGTGCCGCAAAGCGGCCGGGTTCCACCGCCTCGCGCCGCCGAATTCTGACGATAGCCAGGATCCGGGCTCTGCCAGGAGAAACCTTTACGATGCGCTCGCTGATCGCGGCCCTGTCCCTGCTCGTCCTCACCATGTCGGTTTGTCCGGCACATGCGGGCGATTATCCTGACGTTCCCGAACCCATGGTTTTCGACATGGTCCGCCCACTGGGCGCGCGGGCCGGAGAGCTCGAGGTCAATACCCTTGCCCAGACACGCCTTTCCGGCCCGGACCAGGTCGTCGAATGGGCGCCCGAGATCGAACTGGCGGTTGCAGACGGCTTCGCAGTTGAACTGGAGCTTCCCTTCGAGGGCACGCGCGTCACCGACTACAAGATCGGGCTACAGGGAACCTTCGGTACGCTTGCCAACGGCAGGGGCGTGCACGGCCTCCAGTATCTCGGCCTCTATAATCGCGAGAACACGCGTTGGGAAAGCAGCGCGCTCTATCTCTTGGGCTTCCGCTTTGACGAGCACTGGAGCATGATGGCGATGGTCGGTCTTGGTGACGTCAGCTCCGGTCGCGACGGTGGCGGACGCCTGCTGCTCAATCAATCTACGTTCTACGACCTCTCGAAAGCGAGCCGCGTGGGCCTCGAGATCAATTTCAAATCAGGACGTGCCCAGGAGGCTCTCATCATGCCACAGTTGCACCACAAGCTGGGCGGCGATCTCTCCCTGCAGGCGGGTCTCGGCGCCGCGCACGATGCAGAGCTGGGGTGGCGCCCGCAAGCCGGCTTGCGGATCATACGCGAGCTGTGACGGCCTGCCATGCCGGCCCCATCCTGCTCCCCTCGCATCCATCCGCAGGAATGCGGACGCACTTGCCGCCAAGCTCGAACGATCAGACATTTGCATCAACGCAATGAGGGGCGTCGCACAGTGGAGCTGGCGGGAAGCGCTCCGATCGTTACGGTTTGCGGAGCCGGATCACGCTTCGCAGGTGATCGCAGCGCTGCGCGTCAGTGTCCGGTAGCGGCGGGTATCTCAATGTCGACCTGAAGGCCGGGCCTTGCGTCGGCAAGGCTAAGGTGCCCGCCGTGCACTTCGGCCACCGCCCGGGCAAGGTTGAGGCCAAGTCCGTAACCCGGGCTTGCCCGCGACCGGTCACCTCGCGTGAAGCGCTGCGTCAGTACGTCGCGCTGTCCGGCCGGAATACCGGGGCCATCGTCCGTCACGGTCAGCACCGCCCGCCCATGTCCACGGCCCAGCGTCACTCGGATGGACGATCCGGGCGCGGTGTAACGTATGGCGTTCTCAAGCAGGTTGACGAGCGCTTGCGAGACGAGTTCATCGTCACCCAGTACCTGTATTCCCCCGGCGAGATCGCAAGCCAGCGACTTCTCGCTGTCTTCGGCCACGGCCATGTAGCTTTCGCATACGTTGCAAACGACCGCACCCAGGTCGAACACCCGGAAGTATTGCCTGAGCGCACCCGCTTCCACTTCGGCGATCCGCAGTAGCGCGCTGAATAGAGAAAGAGCGGCATCGATCTCCACGATTGAGCGTTCAACCTCATCGCTCAAGGCACCTTCGCGCGGCACCAGCCCGGTCATGCGCTCCAACCGCTGCCGGACTTTGGCGAGCGGTGTGCGCAGGTCATGCGCTATGCCGCTCGAAACCTCTCGCAAGTTCTCGATCAGCGCGCTGTTGCGATCCAGCATCGTATTGAGCGTTGCGGAAAGCTGGCCAAGCTCGTCATCTGGTTGCGAAACAGGCATGCGCAGACTCATGTCGCCCGAGATGATGCCCTGCGCGGTCGTGTTCATTGCCTTGAGCTGCGCGCGGATCGCCCGTGTCAGCCAAACCGCGCCGGCGATTCCGCCCACCAGCGTCGTGCCAAGCCCCGCCAGAAGGAGCAGCCCCGTGGTGCGGCGCAAGGCGCGTTCCGGGGCCAGTTCCATCGCCACCGTCAGGTTGCTGCCATCCCTCAGATCGACCGTCAGCGAACGGGCTACGTTGCGCTTTCCGTCCTGATCGCGAAACTCGATCTGCGCCCAGCCGTTCGGTGGTTGATCGGTCGTCAGCTCTCCGCCAAGCCGCTGTCCCGAGCGATCCGTCAGCAGGTATCCCAATGCGTTGACGCCGCGGTCATCACGGCGCTGCAGCGTGTCGCGAAGGCTTCCCATACCCCGATGATGGTGAACCTGCACGAGGTAATCACTCTCGGCCAGGATGCGATCGTCCAGTTGTTCGCGCAACGCGCTTTCGCCGATCACGTAGATGCCCGCGCCAAGCCCCAGCGTCGCAATCGTGTAGAAGACGACGAACCAACCCGCGATGCGCGTGATCGTCCCCAGGCGTCCAGATCGCAGGTCAGGCATCACTGCACAGCTTGTATCCGACACCGCGCACCGTATGGATCGGATCATGGCTGAAACCGGCATTCAGCTTTTGTCGCAGCCGGCTCATGTGAGTTTCCACGATGTTGGTTTGCGGATCGAAATGGAAATGCCAGACCTGTTCCAGCAGCATCGCCCGCGAAACCACCCGGTCCTGCTGGCGAACCAGTTGCTCCAGCAGTTCGAATTCGCGGGGCTGGAGGACGATCCGCTGCCCGTCACGCCATACCTCGCGACGGATGCGGTCGATCTTGATCGTCCCGCAAGCAGCGGTGTCGCTCAGCCCGCCGCGCCCCCTGCGGCCGAGTGCATCGATCCGCGCACACAGTTCAGCCATAGCGAACGGTTTGACGAGGTAATCGTCCGCGCCGCTGCCAAGGCCCTTCACCCGATCCTCTATCGCTCCCAGGGACGTGAGGATCAGGATCGGAAGCGATAACCCCAGAGCCCGCATTTGCGAAACGAGATCGATGCCTTCGATGTCCGGCAACATCCGATCCACGATCAGGACGTCGAAATTCTCGCTCTGCGCGCGGCGCAGGCCCTGGCGGCCTGCCGGCTCGGTCAGGACGACATGGCCGTTCGCCGCAAGTCCTTCGGCGATGAAGCCGGCTACCTCGGCATCGTCCTCTATCAGCAATATCCGCATCGGCCGGTCTCTAGCGCGAAGTTCCCCCCGACCCAACTCACCTTACCTCGCTGCGGAGGCTCGATAAGCGCCGAGAAGAAACATTGGGGAAAATCAACGTTGGAAATACGGCTTTGCGCATCCCTCCGCATCTCGACAGCCGCCAGCATTAATCTGGACGCCATGCTTCAGGCAGGGAAGCGGCACATCGCGAAACCAGTTTTCCCAATCGCATGAAGCAATTACAAGCCGAAGGTCAGGTCGATTGCAATCCAGAAAGTATCGACTGTAATGTTCAGAAGTATACGTAATTATTAATAGAACCATTGTGAATGTTATTTTAACAAATTTATAGGGGTTGCATGCCAAAATTTGCAGTACACGCACAGAAGGTGCCTTTAGGAGACTGCATTGTGAAAAAAATTGTGACTGGTTTCGCAATTCTTGCCTTTGCCGGGGTCAATTCTCCCGCAAACGCGAGCATAACCGGAAACATCAACGCCACGATCACACTCACTACTGCATGCAGAATCAACAATACTGTTGTACCTGATGCAACAACGAACGTTGAATTTGGCACGCTTAACTTCGGCACGCAGAACACCTACTTCACGCAGGCGACGGCAGAACTCCTCGGTACGGCAGGCAACGGCATCGCCATTCAGTGCAGCAATGGCACCGCACCAAGCATTTCATTCTCGGGCGGCAACTCCGCAGGATCAGGATCGAGCAACACCGGCACCACCGGCACCCGATCGATGAAGCACACGACGCAAGCCAGTTACGTGACGTACAACCTGTACAGTGACGCGGGCGGCACGACGCCGATCGTGGCAAACACACCCATCGTTCTGGCGACCGATGGCAGCGCGCAGAACGTCGCCGTCTATGGAACCGCCTATGGTGCCGCAGGCCTGATCACGGGCACCTACAACGACGTCGTCGTGGTGACGATTACTTTCGGCGCCTGATCGAGACAGGCGAACGGCAGTTGGTCCACATGAATATGTTCTCGCGTCACTTGGTGCTCGCGGTCGGGACTCTGGCACTTTTTTCCTGCACGCAGGCCCACGCCGAAACGAGCAGGACTTTCGCGGTGTCCGCGACCGTGTCGCCTGGATGCGCCGTCGATGGTGTGGGGATGAGCGGGAATGCAGGAAAGATGGGAACCCTGACGTTCACGTCCCAGCCCGCCCTGGCCACGTCCACGGTTCAGGCAAGCCTGTCCGCGTCCCAGACCATAACCCTGCGCTGCACGCCAGGCGTAAGCCTTTCCATGTCGATCGACGGCGGCCTGCATCAGGCGACGAGCCGCACCCTGCAACTGGGGACAACCTCCAACCGGCTGGCATATGGCCTTTGCGCGGACGCCGCCTGCGGGCAGGTAATCGGGATCGCCCAGCCGACCAGCATCACAGTGACGTCCGCCAACATGAACGATGTCCGGCTGCCGATCTACGGGCGACTGACGCTTCCGGGCAATACTCCGCCGGGCACTTACACCGATACGGTGACAGTGACCTTGAGCTGGTAGGATGGACTGAGGACACTATGATGCGGCTCTTCACAGTTCTGCGACGACTTCCGGTTTTCGGCATCTTCCTGCTCCTGCCCGATTTTGCGTATTCACAAAGTACCAATTCGGTCGTCATCTGGCCGGTCAACCCTGTGATCGAGAGTGGAGAGCGCGCCACGCCGTTGCGCCTCGAAAACCCCGGTACGCGGCCGATCCTGATGCAGATCCGCATTTTCGGCTGGCAGCAGATCGATGGCGACGAGCGTTTCGTCGAGCAGAAGGAAGTGACGGGCACGCCTCCGATGGTGCGTATCGAGGCCGGCCAGCAGCAACTCATCCGCCTGACCCGGATCGCTCCTCCCTCCGATGGCGAGCGGTCTTATCGCGTCATTATCGACGAGATTCCGATTGCCGATACACCGGCCCAACCGGGCACGGGGGAGCCCAGGCAGGCCGCAGCGGCGATCCAGTTCCGCATGCGCTATTCGCTCCCCCTGTTCACGTACGGAACGGGCGACGAAGCCCGGTCCGCAAGGGATCGGGCCAAGGATCGGGCAGGCTCGGCTCCCGCGCTAGAGTGGCGCGTGGTCGAGACAGGCGGAGCGACGTCGCTCGAAGTCCACAATCCGGGCACCCGGCACAGCCGCCTCACCACAGTCACGATGAAGCGGGCGGACGGAACATCGCTGAAGCTGGATGGGGCGCATGGCTATGTCCTGGCCGGGGCAACGATGCGCTTCGCGATCACGCAGGCCATCGCGCCGCAAGCGCGGCTTTTCGCCGAAGTCGAGGGGGATTCCTCTTCGCCAATGACGCACCGACAGCCCTGAGGAGGACGGTTGAACCGGCAGACGGGTGCTCTGCATCCTTGTCGGAATGGCCCATGGGAATGGAAGGTGAATGTTGCTTCTCGCGGCCATTTTTCGTCAGTTGAAATGGGCGCTCTTTTCCGGAACATGCGCTGCGCTGATCGTGGCTCCTTGCCAAGCTGCGACAAAATACGACGATATTCCCGCCGCCGCGTCTTATGCCGAAAGGGGAACCGTGGCCGAAGCCGAGCCACTGCAACTCGAGGTCGTGGTCAACGGCGTGCCGAGCGGAGCGATCGTGCCGGTACAGGCAAGCGAGGGCCATTTCCATATTTCCGCCGGCGACATGCGTGCTCTTTCGCTGCCAGTGGAGGGCGAAGCTTCCGCACAGGTCACGGTGGATGAGTTGCCCGGGGTGGAAGTGGAATACGACATGCCCAACCAGCGCCTGAAATTGCAGGTTCCTGCCCGGTGGCTACAAGGCCAGCAGATCGGGTTCGGACCGCGCCGCAACGAAGGACCCGCGCGCAGCAGCATTGGCGTGATGCTCAACTATGATCTTTACGCGGTCGATGCGCCCGGAGCACCGCCATCGGCTTCGCTATGGACCGATTTCCGGGTATTCGAACCTGCCGGGCTGTTCTCGACCACCGGCGTTGCGCGAACGGGCGGCGACACGGCCTTCATGCGGTACGACACACGCTGGATTCGATCCGACGAGGACAGCATGACGACTTACGAGGCAGGCGACCTCGTCACCCGGACCCTGCCGTGGAGCAACGCGATCAGATTGGGCGGGGTGCAGGTCTCGCGCGATTTCGCGGTCCGGCCCGATGTGGTCACATATCCAGTGCCGGCTTTCGCGGGAGAGGCGGCGCTGCCGTCGTCGGTACAGTTGTTCATCGACAATCACCAGGCATTCGGCGGATCGATCCAGCCCGGCCCCTTCGTGATGAACCCGCTGCCGCAGATCAACGGCGCCGGGCAAGCCAGCATTGTGGTCACGGATGCGCTCGGCCGACAGGTTGCGACGCAAGTTCCCTTTTATGTAGCGACCACCCTGCTGCGGCCCGGTCTTACCGATTACGCAATCGCGGCAGGGGCGATGCGCCGGCACTACGGACAACGCAGTTTCGATTACGGCACGATGGCTGCAAGCGGCTCGTTACGCCACGGCCTTTCCAAAACGCTGACGGCGGAAGGCCATTTCGAACTGAGTGGCGCCACGGCCGTTTTGGGCGTAGGCGCCGTCGTTCGGATCGGGACATTCGGCGTAGTGAATGCGGCCTACGGCATGAGCCGTAATGGCGGCCGGAACGGGGGACAGGTCTCCGTCGGTTATCAGTACCAGCGCCGCGACTTTTCCTTCTCCGTCAATCACCAGCGGCAGAATGCAGGCTTCTTCGACCTCGCCTCCCTGACGCGGGATCGGGACCGGGCGACAAGGATGACATCGGCAAGCGCCAGCGTGGCGCTGGGCCGTTTCGGATCGATCGGCGGCGCCTACCTCGAAAGCCGGGCACGGGGAGAAGGCAGGACGCGGCTGGCGAACCTGAGTTGGACGATGCCGGTCGGGGGCTCGGCGAGCATCTTTGCCTCGGCGACGCGCGACCTGGGCGAGCGCGGCTGGACGGCCTCGCTCAGCCTGCAGGTCCCGCTGGGCGGCAATCGCGGCACCGTCAACGGCGGCGTGATGCGCGAGGCGGACGGCCGCTATGGCAACCGGATCGACTATAACCGCGCAGTGCCGACGCAAGGCGGCATCGGCTGGAACGCGGGCGTAGATCGCCTGGGCAACGGCGATCTCTACGGCAATGCCGACGTCACCTGGCGCACCCGCTTTGCGGAACTGCGCGGCGGCGCCTACGGCCGCAGCGGCGACGTGACACGCTGGCTGGGCGCATCGGGATCAGTCATCTGGATGGACAAGGCGGTCTTCGCGGCCAATCGAGTAGCGGACGCCTTCGCGCTGGTTTCGACACGGGGCTATTCCGGCGTGCCCGTCTACTATGAAAACCAGCTGGTTGGCCGCACCGATGCCCACGGGCATGTCCTTATCCCGTGGGCGGCAGCCTATTATCCAGGCAAGTACACCATCGACCCTCTGGGCTTCCGCGAGGACCTGACCGCCGATGTCGTAGATCAGAAAGTGGCTGTGAAACGGGGCAGCGGCTACATCCTGGATTTCCCGGTCCGCCGGATGATTGCTGCGCAGATCGCGCTGGTGGACAAGGCCGGAGCACCGTTACCGGTGGGCGCCGTGATACGCGTCAATGGCCGGGGAACCGCCTATGTCGGGTGGGACGGGCTCGTCTTCGCCGAAGACCTTGCCGCGCACAACGATCTGGTCGTCACCCTGCCGGACGGGGCAAGCTGCCGGACGGTCTTCGACATGAAGGTGGAACAAGGCAAGATCGCCGACATGGGAACGCTGACATGCCAATGATCCCCCATTTTCGCGCGCTCGCCCTTTTGCTGGCAGTGATCCTCACTGCATGGAGCGGAACCACGCGGGCGCAGACTTACGGGAACTGCACTGTGGCCGCCTCCACGATCACGATCGGGGATGCCGGATCATTCTCGGTGGCAGGACAGGCACAGGCGAGCAGCGGCGCGGGCGGCCTGTCTTGCTCCAGCCTGCTGACGGTAGCCACCACGTCCTACATAAAGGTCCGGGTAGACTCCTCCACGTTCCTGCTGACCGGGCAGGGCGGGCAGACCATACCGTTCACGCTTTCATCCACTTCGGGAGGGGCAGCGCTGACTGCGGGCAGCGAGGCGGACTTGTCTACCACGGCCCTGATCACCCTGTTCAGCGGGCCGGGAACCAGTATCCCGCTTTACGTGCGCACCACGCCGACCTCGGGGCTTGCTGCCGGGACATACACCGGTACGGTGATGCTGCGCTGGTACTTTTCGATCTGCACGATCGGTGCCCTCAACGCCTGCATCGGGACATCGAACAGCCCCGGCGCCACGCGCAGCACTCTATTGGGGCCATTGACCAGCTGGGGCACGGGCGTGCCGCTAACGGTGACAGTGACGCTCAAGGTCCTGCCAGACTGCCAGATCACCGCGCCCGACCTGGCCTTTGGCACTGCTCCGCTGGTCGGCAGTTTCAGCGCGGTGACTCGCACGATCTCAGTTCGTTGCAGCCTCAATTCGACCTATACCATCGGGCTCGGCAACGGGCAAAACTTCTCGGGTACACGACGCATGCGGCAGGGCACGACCAGCAATTACCTCAATTACGAAATCTATCGCGGCAGTTCCGTCAGTGCGGGTCGATGGGGCAGCGCGATTGCGGCAGAGCGCCGCAGCAGCGCATCCGCAGACAGCAATCCGGGCATCTACGACAGCAGTACTCTGCAAGGATACACCTATCGCGCGGTCATCGACTCCGCCCAGATGACGCCTGCTGCAGGAGTCTACGGCGATGTGGTGATCGTGGACATCGGATTCTAGAGCGTGTCCAGTCAGGTGGTCCCACCTGACTGGACACGCTCTAAAACCAAGAAATCAGAGCCCGCTGCCGCCGATCTTCCAGGTCATCTCAAGGTAGATACTGCGACCGACGCTGTCGAACCAGCTGATGTCGTAATACGGATAAGACGCATAGCTCCGGTCTTTCACGGGATTGGTGTCCAGCACGTTATTCACCGTCAGAGAACCGCGCAGATGATCGGTGAAGTCATACTGCAGGCTGGTATTGAACAGGTAGCTCGCCTTTATATAAGCGTCCTGATCGTAGTTCGGCAGCTTGCCGAGACGGGTGCCCGAGAGCGTCCACGAAAGCTGCTCCACCTTCCAGGTCAGGCTCGCGGTCGATTTGTCGCGCGGGATGTCGTAGCCGCTGTCGTACGCCAGCTTGTTGATCGACGCATCGCCGGGATATTGGCGGAAGCTATGCGTGAAGACGTGTGTGTGCGAGGCCGAAAGCGAGAAATCACCGAAATCGGTCGGCAGATTACCATGAAGAGCCACGTCGATGCCGCTGGTCTTTTCGTGCGCGATGTTGATCGGGTTGATCGAAACCGCGTCGAGTTCGCCTTCGTTGACCCCGCTGGCATAGCGCTGGACGCGCGAAAGCGCATCCTGGCAGGTCGGCGAACCGACATCTACCGCACTGCCGGAGGTAGTGGTGCCTATCCGGCAGTCGGCTTCGTCGCGCAGCAACTTGTCGATGGAAAGGTCCTGCACCTGGTTCGACAGCGAGACGCGGAAGTAGTCCACCGAAACATCGAAATGACGGCTCGGCTGCCATACGAACCCGCCGTTGAGCGACTTGCTCGTTTCCGGCTTCAGGGCGCGATTGCCATTACGCTTGGCGACGATGCCTTCGTCGGCATAGGAGCAATCGCCGATGTCCTCGTCGGGCTCTTCGGTACGACACAGGTAATAGTCCGTCGCCGAAGGATGGGTATTGCCCGGCCCGGTGAAAACATAGTGCAGGTCCGGCGCGCGGAAGCCCGTGCCATAGGCCGCGCGCAGCAGCAGGCTCTGCATCGGGCGCAACTCGACACCGCCGTTGTAGGTGAACTTGCCGATCGTGTTGCCGGCGAAGCGATAGCCGTCATAGCGCGCCGCGCCGGACAGTTGCAGGAAGCTGGTTATCGGAACGCGCAGTTCGCCGCCAAGCGCCCAGTGGCTGCGCTTGCCATGGCCGTCGCTATCCTTGAGCCCATAGTAATAGTCGGTCAGCGCGAGCGGATCAGGATTGAGGTCGTAGCCCTGCTTGCCGCCCTCCGCGACTGCCGCGAACCCGACCGGGCCTGCGGGCAGGTCGAACAGGCTGGTGCTGGTCAGCGTGGCCTGCAGGTTGTCGGTCCAGCTCTTCGGACGATAGACCGAATAGGCGGTGATGCTGTCGTACTCGGTCAGGGTCAGCGGCGTGTAGAGGCGCGCGGGGTCCGCGTTGAAGATCGGATAGCCGCTATCCTCGTCGGTGCCGATCTGCTCACCCAGGAACAGCGCGTTGGCCTTGGCGGCGATCACCTGCGGGAAGGAAACCCGGGCGCGATACTCGCTGTGGTTGAACGAAACCTCGTAGGACCACTTTCCGGACAGCGATCCCTTGACGCCGGGCGTGATGCTGAAGGTCGTCTGCCGGTTGCGCGTCATCAGATTGCGAAATCCGCCCGATTCCTCAGGCGTGAACTGGCGATACCAATCGTCCAGCCGATCGTCGAAGGCATTGTAGAACGTCGTGTCGCTGCTGCCCGAGGCATCCTGAAATCCCCACGAAAGCACGTCGGGCATGAGCGCGACCTTGCTGATGCCGAACTGCGCATCGATGAAGAGTTCGGCCGCGTCTGAAAGTTCGTATCCGGCCGAGGCGAAGCTGTTGAAGCCCTCTCGCCGGGAAATAACGGTGCCGTAGCCGATCGAGGTGTTGCTTCCACAGAAGTAGCCGGGGCCGTAGTCGTCGAGATCGGGATCGTATGCACCGTAGCGCGGACGCGAGGCGTAATAAGTCGAGCCGCCGTTGAGACCACCAAGTCCCGCGCACGTCGCCGCACCGGGATCGACGTATTCGTCGGCATCGGGATCATAGCGCAGGAACGTGCGGCGCGCGAGCGGCGTAACAGTCGTGGGGTTGTCCGCGGTGCTATCCTGCAACTTGCGCTGATAGCCCCAGATCGGCCGCTGCAGCAGGTACTCCGCGCCTCCGATGATATGGAATCGGTCGGTCGACCAGCCGCTCGTCACCGAGAGGCGATGGGACATGCCGCCGCCGTGCTCGGTGCGGCCGTGGCGGTAGTCGATGGTGGTGCCGTCGATCTTGTCCTTCAGCTTGAAGTTGATGACACCGGCGATCGCATCCGATCCGTAAATGGCCGAGGCGCTGCCGCTCAGCACTTCCACCTGCTCGATCATGCTGACCGGGATGTTCGAGATGTCGGTGAAGTTACTGCGGCCCTGGAACGGCAGCGGGAAGTCCGCGATGCGCCGCCCGTTAACGAGCACGAGGGTATGGTTCGGACCGAGCCCGCGCAGATCGACCTGCTGCGCGCCGGGCGTGAAGCTCGCGCCGCTGAAGGACTGCTGGCTTTGCGTCTCGCCGCCGTTCTGCGTGACCGCGCGCAGGATGTCGGGAACGCTGGCGTAGCCGTTCGCGCGGATCGATTCCGAATTGATGACGGTTACAGGCGCAGGCCCCTCGCTCGCCACGCGAGGGATGCGCGAGCCGGTTACGACGATCGCATCCTCCTGCACGGCATCCCGGGAGGCATCCTGCGTCGCCTCCTGCGCCATGGCGCCGCTACCCGGCTGCACGCACAGAGCAAGAATGCTGCATCCAAAAGCCCACACCCCGCGGCGGCCATATAAACCGGAACCTGCAAACGCACCAGAACCCATAGTGTCCCCCGGTCGAAAGCGGGCTTGCCCCCTGCCCGCCCATGCTCCCGACGTTGTCACGAAACCACAACACGGACGCCGCCTCAATCAATTTGACATTATATTACTTCACATTGCAGACTGGTGTGCGCAAAATGTCGCAACCCGTCTTCCGAAAGACTTGGCGACGTATTCGGAGGACGATGCATGAAATTCTCCGCAGCTCCCGTTCTCGTCGCTACCCTCGGCCTTGCCGGACTGATGCCCGCATCCTCTGCCATCGCGCGGACGGGCTACGAGCACTACGCTGTGGGCGACCTGGACACGCCGACGACAGCGCCTCATTCCGGCGGCCTGCTGCTGATGGGCGGGGGAGACCGCAACATCGATGCGATGAAGTGGTTCTTCGTCCATGCCGGCCAGGGCCACATCGTGATCCTGCGCGCGTCGTTCGGTCCGGAGATCGGCGAGGAGTTCTACCGCGAAATCGGCGGTATTCGCTCAGCCGAGACATTCGTGTTCAGGAATCGCAAGGCCGCCTATGATCCGAAAGTGATCGCCGCGCTGCACAAGGCAGACGGCATCTTCATCGCCGGCGGCGATCAGTCCCGCTACGTGCGCTTCTGGCGCGGCACTCCGGTCGCCGCAGCGCTCGACGCCCACGTCGCTGCCGGCAAGCCGCTCGGCGGTACAAGCGCGGGCCTGGCGATGCTCGGGGAGAAGCTTTACGGGGCGATGGACGGTGGCAGCCTGACGAGCGTCGAAGCTCTGGCAGATCCGTTCGGGCCGGCCAACACGATCGAGGGCGACTTCCTGCATCTGGCGACGCTCAAGGGCATCGTCACCGACACGCATTTCAAGGAACGCGACCGGTTGGGCCGCCTCTTCGCCTTCGTCGCCAAAGCGCAGGCGGCGCGCACTGAACCAATGATCGGACTTGGCGTGGACGAGAGCGCAGCGCTTGCAATCGAGACGGACGGCAGCGGGCGGATCTACGCCACGGCGCCGGATGGCGGCGCTTGGCTGGTGAATGGTGCCGGATTGAAGTCCACAGTGGACTTCAATCCGGCACCTGCGGCATCCGGCACACTTGCCGCCGATCGTGTGACGGTCACCGGAATAGGCGCACGTTCGATAGTACACCTGCCGGGCGGCACGGTCGATGCCCCGCTGTTCGTACGCACTTACGCAGTGCGGGAAGGCAAAGTCGTCGAGGTGCCGCGCTGATCGCTCGCTGCCATTGGAGCGGGCGAAGCCCTCGCATTTGCCTTGAACGGTGCAATGTACCGTGACGCCCCGCCGTCGGCAAAACTGCAGCAGCAGCGGCTTCGCGGAATGAACGACCGGTAGGTTGACGTGCAGTCCCAGCCTAATGAATTCTAAACTTATGACAATGACCCGACTCCGAAGAAGCAAAGAATGACAGGAAAATTGAGCTGATTCCGAAATTTACCAGCGGTGGCGTGATCACCGCCAGCTTCAAGCGCCACATCATTCCACCATATATGAGTACAACGCTCACCATTTCGATCCATTACCGAAATTACGGTCCATCATTTAATCATGTAATTCAAGATATATTCGAATTTACAAGGATACTTACCGAATAAACGATAATGATAACGAAGTTTTCGAAAGCGTAGATTGCCTTCGTGATCAAGCACGACCGCGGCTCCAGTCGATTTGCCAGCCTGCTCTCTACCATATCGACGAACGGCAGTTTCGCGTCGCCCTACGGAAACTCACCCTTATGCCGGAATATTGCCAATCAAATTAGCCGCTGCCACTTCTCCCCAGTGGATCGCACTATTCTGTCCTGTACACGTAAAGTAATCACCCGCTAACTGTATAGCATCGGAGGGGGAAAGCAGGTACTTCATACGATTGATCTGCGTGTAAATGCCCGGTGCAGGATTTGGAATCGCAGCCCTCCAACGGACCACCTCCACCATGTCGAGTTGGCCGGCGAGTTCGGGAAACAGGCGCGTCACGAAATCGTCGGCCATCTTACCGAAAACAGCGTCATCGCATCCCTGCAGGTCGTTGAGGCCGCCTTCCTCGAAGTAGCAAGTGATGAGCGAATGCCCGTCAGGTGCTGTTTCAGAGAGCTTATTGTGGTCAAACCAGACGAGACCGATATGCGGGTGTTCCGCGGTCGGCACCATAACCCCCAGCGCGTCGGTCAGGGTACGGCGGCGATAGCCGAGATAAACATTGACGGCGCGATTGTATTTCAAGCACGCATCGAGCGGCCCCACCGCCTCCGCCAGTTCGGGCGCCATGGCAGCCGCCTGCGGCAACGGCGTGGCGATCACGCAGCCATCGGCTGATATGGTCTCTCCATCCTCCAGCGTCACCAGCACCCCGCCCCGGTCGCGCCGGACCTGCGACACCGGCGTCGATAACCGGACGTCAAGCATCGCAGCAAGCGCCGCCGGAAAACTGCCGATGCCGCCGCGTAGCGCCAGCATGCGCTGTCCCGCCAGATTGGCGAGGCCGGAAAACCATTCGAGCGCCGACACGTTCGCGCCCCGGTTAATCGTATATGTACGGATCAAAGGGTCGACGAGGACGTCGAATATCTCGCGATTGAGACGGCGTTCGCAGTAGGCCTCGGCGGTCTCCGTATCGGCCCGCCAGGCTTCGCTGACATCCAGCACGTCCTTGGGACGATACCGGAGGTAATCGCGAATGCCCCGGATCATCCGCAGCTTGGAACGAAACGACAGCGCCTTCGAGAACAACGCCGCAATCGGCCTTGTCCCGTCGATCTCGTATAACTGTCCGCCCCGCATCAGCATCACGGTATTGGCGCATTCGGCGATCTGGCCGCCAAGGCCGATCTCGTCGGCTAGTTTCAGATAAGCCCGGTATCCGGTCGACAACTGCGTCGCCCCGCGTTCGAGGAGGTAGCCGTCCTTGCGGAACGTACGGGTACGCCCGCCGATTTCCGCCGCCGCCTCCAGCACGACGACCTCCCACCCGGCCTTCTGAAGCCGATATGCTGCGGCCAGTCCTGCAAGACCGGCTCCGACGACGACGGCCTTCATCCCCCGGCCTCAGTTCGCGACCGGCTCGGGATCGGCGTCGGGGTAGACGCCGCGCTTCATCGCCCGCACCATCAGCACCGAGGCCAGAAGGAACCAGCCGCCGAACGAGCCCAGCGGAATCCAGATGCCGAACAGGCCGTTCCAGGCGAAAGGCCCGGTCTTGAAGAAGAACAGCAACTGGTCGGGCAGCAACAGGAAGAACATCCACAGCGCGGTCCAGCCTGACCAGCGCGGGAACACCGGATCGGCGCTGCGGTCGCACAGGGCCGCGATCGCCATGCCCAGTTGCAGCGGCCAGAAGATCGTGGCGCCGCCGATGAGCTGGATCCAGGCCCAGTCGTTGAGCACGTAGATGATCTCGGGCGAGCGATCGGGGCGATACGCCGCCACCAGCCAGAAGATCGCCGGGTAGAAGGTCAGCACGACGTTGCACACGCCCCCCATGACCACCGCGTAGGTCAGGATGCCGGGCTTGCCTTCGATCCGCGCGACATACTGCGCAAGGATCGAGGTGAAGGGGATGCAGAGCATCGCGCCGATCATCAGGAACACCATACCCACCCGGATATGGGTGACCGATCCCTGGTAGATGGCGGCGATCTCGTCCGCTCCGGCGGACGGCAGGTGCGGCGGCAGGAACCCGGCGAACCCCGCCCAGCCCAGCAGCAGCACGCCCACGTACCAGAAGCCGCCCCAGGCACAGAACCTCTGGATCCTGCGCCGCGCGCCGATGCTCATCATCCTCGTTTCTCCCGATGAAACGACGGCCTGACGCTTTGGCCCCGGCCGCTCGATAAAGTGAGTTAGCGCACTAGATGTCAGGTGGTCAAGCTGCTATTTGGACGAACATACTAGACACCGACAGCCGAGGATGCCGATGACCGAAACCGCCGAAAAGCTCGAAGGCTACCTGCCCGCCGAGGGCCGGACGAAATGGAACCAGAGCTTCTACTTCAACGCCTTTGACCCGCAGACGCGGATGGGCCTGATCGCGCGGCTCGGCTTCCTGGAAGGCGCGGGCAGCGCCAATAGCTGGATGATCGCATTCCAGGACGGCTCGCCCCTGTTCCAGCGCTTCAACAGCGACCTGCCCTGCCCGCCCGAGCGGCTGCGCGAAGGCGTCACGCTGGGCGGCATGCACTTGCGCTCGATCGTGCCGCTGCAAAGTGCCCGGCTGTCGTTCGACAGCCCCGAGTTCGCCTTCGACCTCACCTGGGAGGCCATCCATCCGCTGATGGATGCGATCGCCTTTGGCAGTGCGGGCGGCGATACCGGCAGCTTCGCGACCAGCCTCGCCCATGCCCATCTGGAAGGCAGTTGCCGCGTCACCGGAGAGATGGTCGTGCGCGGCGAGCGGTTCGCCTTCGACGGCACTGGCGGACGCGATATCGCCGCCGGAGAGCGCGAATGGGGCCGCATGGAACACTACCGCGTCGCTTGGCCGATCTTCACGGACGGCACCGCCGTGATCGGCATTCACGGCATCGCGGGCGGGCGCGATTCCTATATGAGCATGGTCCACGACGGCACCGGCTGGACTCGCATGGCCTCCACCCGGGACACGTTCGAATTCGCGGAGGACGCCATGACCGTGCGCGTAACGCAGTGGAACATGGTCGACGAAGCGGGGCGGAACTGGAGCTACCAGGCCCGCCCGATCTTCCGCACGTTCCTGCCCGCGGACAACTACGTCCTGGCCGAACACATCGCGCAGTTCACCCGCAGCGACGGCGTGATCGGCTACGGGCTGGTCGAATGCGGCTATCGCCTGCCTTGGCCAGCAGCGCCCGGATGACGCCGCCGGGGCAGCCTCAGCCTTCCATCACCGCCCAGAGCCGCTCGATGAAACCGCGCTGCGCGGCGCGCACGTCCTCGGGCATCGCGCGCTGGAGCGAGCAGATGGCGATGACGATCATGTACGCGCACAGGCGACGGTAATAATCGAGGTCGTCCGGCTTGCGCCCGCCCAGTTGCTCGTAGCGCTCCAGCCACTGCGCCTGCGAAGGCGGTTGCGGCAAACCGCTCTCGACCGGCGCAGCGAACAGTTCGTTGCCCAGCGTCTGCAGCGCAAGATCGCTTTCGGGCCGCCCAATGCACGACATCTCCCAGTCGAGCATGCTGGTCAGGCGGTTGCCCACGAACATGTAGTTGTGCAGCGTGGAATCGCCGTGCGTCAGCGTCTCTCCGCCGACCGGCGCGTTTTCCAGCAGCCAGCGTCGTACCGGGATCATGCGGGCATGCTCAGGCAGCTGGATCCAGTCCCAGGTGTCCCAGTACCAGTTGACGCACTTCTCCATCGGCGTCGTCCCGGCCGCATCCATCGCGAAGTCGCCCAGCCCGCGCGCCGCATAGTCGAGCTTGTGGACAGTCACCAGCGAACCAAGGATCTGGTCCACCATGAGCGCCCTGTCCTGCGCGGAGGCCTCCGCCATCGGTCCGACCGCGAAGGCGGAAGGATTGGGCGCCTCACCCGGGTTCATCTCCATGATGAAGCCGGGCACGCCGAGATGGCCGCCGCCGGCATCCAGCCACAGCCCATCGGGCACCGGCAGTCCGCTGCCCTGCAACGCGCGCTGCACCCGGAACTGCCGCGCCAGATCGTAGCGATAGAAGATGCGGTTCTCGCTCGCGGGCGAATAGCGCAGCACCAGATCGCGCTCGACCAGCGCAGCGCCGCTGTCCCAGTTGGCGGTGAAGACGATAATCCCGCTCGACGCGCCGACCTTGGAATTGCCGCGCACGTTCGACACCCTGACGCCGCCCGCGACGTCCGGCTGCGCCGCGATGAAGCGCTCAATGGTGGCGGAATCGATGCTCTGGCGGGACGATTGCCCGGTGGCGATGACGGCATCCAGCACGTCCTGCGTGCGCGCGGCCTCGCTCATGTCCTTCTCTCCATTATTATGTTTGCTAGCGTACGATATGGCGCTGTAACCGGATGGTCAATCACTCGAAGCCGTAAGGGCGATAGGCGCCGTTGACGTAGTGTTCGAAATGCGCGCCGCCTTCGTGTGCCGTGCCGTCCGGTGCGCGCAGCACCGCGCGGGTCAGGTACTCGATGCCGATGATCGGCTTGGCGAAGTTGAAGCCCAGCCCGAAATTGTCCGGCGCATTCGGATCGGCAAGGTTGTAGGGCATGTGCGCCACCGGCTGTTCGCGAAAGTCGAACTCGTCCCACTCGGTCGCAAGCTCTTCCGAGCCGTGATAAGTGTGGAACGTGCCGCCGTCCTTCCAGCTTCCCGGCGTATAGCCGAGCGTGGCGGGCATCCACGGCATCGCCACCGGGGTGAGTTCCAGTTGCCAGGCCCCGCCCTCCTCGTCTGTCAGGTCCAGCACGGCATGCGTGGCGATACGGGTTCCCTCGCGGTAAGTGATGCGGTGGCTGCCACTGGCGAGATGCAGCACCTCGTCGCGGTCCGGCACGTTGAACACACCGCCGAACGGCGCGCCGAAAGGATCGTCAAGCTGGCCCTGCTCGCCGTCGGCATCCTCATGGATATGGAAGAAGCCGCTGACCGGGCCGGTGCGGAAGCAGGTCCAGACCCGCAGCGCGCGCGGCTTGCCCTTGGGCGCCAGCCGGGGCGGCAGCAGGTGGGCAGGCGGCGCCAGCGGCGCGCGCTCGACGTAGAGCCCCCAGCTGTGATCGCGCCCGCCGACCCACTTCTCGGGATCGAGTGCCCAGGACCGATCACCCAGCGACAGCGAACCGTGCACCCGCCCGGCCTGCGAATAGCGCGTCTGGTCGGTGGTGCGCCGCCCGCGATGGACGACGGTCTGGCGGTCCTCCTGATAGGCGGCGGAGGTGCCTTCCCACAGGAGGTCGAAGGCGATGCCGGATTCGTTGTCGTCGAGCGTCAGCGCGATCTTCTTCATCGGCTCGGGAAAGCGGATATGCAGCGGGCCGAGGTCCAGTTCGAAATTGCTGCGCCAGGTCCGGCTGAAGCGCACCGTGCGCTGGATGCCGTCGACGTTTATCATCGCATAGCCGCCGAACATGTCGGTGTTCGGATTCACCCGCGCACCGATGCCGAGGAACACCTTCTCCTCGGGATTGAACACGGCGAACCAGTAGCCCTCGTCCCAGCTGTAGTCGGTCGAGGGAATGTAGCTGAACGGCTGGGGGGCCTGGTGGACGGGGTATTCGTCGTAGGGGGTCAGCAAGGGATTTCTCCGTTCAAGTGCCGCGCACGGCCTCGGCCGCCGCGATCCGGGTCTCGGTGAGCGCCTGGTAGGCGCCGTGGCCGCGCAGCGGCATCTGCATCCAGTCGATCAGCGCCGGTTCGGTTTCCTGGTACATGGCGGCAGCCGACAGCGTGGAAACGAGCACTTTGCCGACGCTCAGCACGTCGAAATAGGCCATGCGGAAGCGGCTG
Source organism: Novosphingobium sp. fls2-241-R2A-195 (assembly GCF_030209485.1). Lineage (NCBI taxonomy): Bacteria > Pseudomonadati > Pseudomonadota > Alphaproteobacteria > Sphingomonadales > Sphingomonadaceae > Novosphingobium > Novosphingobium sp. fls2-241-R2A-195. The sequence continues at coordinate 62,352 of NZ_JARVRY010000031.1, read as the reverse complement.
ATGCGGTTGCCGGACAGCTCCTCGTAGAGAGCCACGGCATCCTCACGGTCGATCGCGGAGCCGGCGCACTGGACGAAGAAGGACAGGTCTTCGGCGGGGTCGCCGAGGCGGGCGATTTCCCAGTCGAGCACGGCACTTACCGTGTCGCCTTCGACGAGGATGTTGTGCGGGCCGAAATCGTTGTGCAGCACGCGCACCGGCTCTTCGTCCTCGGGAACATTGGCTTCCAGCCAGTCGAACAGCCGCGCGAAGCTGGGCGAGGCGGGCGCGGGGTTCAGCCAGATCTGGTGGCGCCAGGCGGCGATCTCGGCGCGGGTGTTCTCCGCCAGCGTGGCATGACCGGTCCACTGGCCGAGCGCGGTGGCGGCAAGCCGGTCGTCGATGGGCTGGTTGTGAATGCGTGCCAGCGTATCGAGGTAGGAGCGCACCAGCGCCTCCGGGAACCTTTGCGAATCCCCGTAGGCGCTGCCGGTATTGCGTCCCGTCGCGCGGCGCGAAACCATGAAGCGGCGGCCCAGACGCTCCTCGTCCGCCTCCAGCCAGAGCGGTTCGGCAACGGGGACGCCGCGCTTCCACATCAGGCGCACCACGGAGAATTCGTCGGTGATCGCGCTGGCGGTGAACTTCACGAAACGATCGCTCTTTTCCGCGCGGATGACCATGGCGACTTCCTCGCCGTCGCTGCGGATGGCGTCGACGAGGATCGTCTCCTTCTGGAACCCGCCGACGAGGCGGGTGAAGCGCGAGACGCGTTCGTAATCGCGGGGAAAGCGGGCGTGGAGATAGGCTTCGAACCGTTCGGCCGTCAGCGGCGGTATGTCCGATGCCGCGCCGGCGGCGGCGGGCACGAGCGCGGCATAGAAGCGCGCTTCCAGCGCCTCGGCCTGCTGCAGGACGCCCGGATCGGCGGCAGCGCCGTCATGAAGCACGGTCGTGAGGCGGGCCATGCTGGCGGTCAGCCGCGCGACCATCGCGTCATATCCGGTGAGCGGCGAGGCGGGCGCTATGCCTCCGCCGCAGCGGGCGACGAGGGCATCAATATCAGCTTCCAGCACCCCCAGAACCGCAAGCGTTTCGGCGCTTTCGCGGGTGACGAGATTGCCCAGCACCATCTGCGCCATGCCCAGCACATGCGCGATGTCGGTGCGCTCGCCGGGGTCGATCTCGGCCAGCGCCTGAAGGATACCGCGCAAGGTGCGGTCGGTGGTCGGCACCAGCCGCGCCGGGGACTTGCCGCGCAGCATCACGCGGGCACCGGCTGGACGAGATGGCTCAGCAGCACCTCGCATTGGTCGACGAACATGTAGGGCGCGAAGATGTGGCCTGCGAGGGCGAAGCGCATCTCATGGGGCATATGCCGGTCGAACAGCGTCTGGGCATCGACGCAGCCCACCGCGTTGCGGGTGCGCGTCCATAAGTCATAGAAAAACGAGGCTTCTTCGCACGGAGCCGCGCCGCCAGCCGCGATATAGGCGGCGAGGAAAGCGTCCCAGCCAACGATCGGCTCGACGAACTGGCGCACGAAGCACAAGTCCTGCGTCGGGTCGCCGAGGGTCGAGAATTCCCAGTCCAGAAGCGCCGTCACCTGCCCGTTTTCGTCGAACATCAGGTTGTGGAAGCCGACGTCGCCGTGGACCACGCGGGCCGGGCGATCGAACAGGACGGGCGGGACATTGGCGCGCAGCCAGACGAGCGGGAGTTCCTGCAGGGGGAAAGCTTCGGCGCGCTTGCGGTGGAACAGGTCGATCCACAGATCGACCTCGCGCACCATCTGTTCGCCCGCCGAAAGCGCCGCCACCGCCGGGTCGGCGCCCAGCGCCACCGGGTCGTAAGTGTGGAGCCTTGCCAGAAGGCGGGCCAGTTCGTTGCAGGCGGCGCGGGCGCGCTCGGGGTCGCTGCTCCAGGTGGCGACGTCGCTGGTTCCCGCGACCCGGCGCGAGACGAGGAAGGCGCCGCCGAAACGGGCCGCGTCGTCTTCCAGCCACAACGGCTCGGCCACAGGAAAACCCTGCGCGTGCAAGTGCTTGAGCAGCGGAAATTCGCGCACCACGGTCTTCTCGATCAGCGGCACGGGCAGGTCCTTGCGGATCACCAAAGGGTCGCTTTCGCCGCTCACGGCATCCTCCAGCGTGAAGAAGATCGTCTCCTTAGAGAAGCCGCCGGGGATGCGCTTCAGGCCCGTCGCGGTCACCTCCTCGCGGCCGAAACGGGTGCGCAGATAGCCGGTCAACCCCTCTGCATCGAGGTCCGGAAAACCGGCCCCAGCCGCGTTCACACGCTCGCTTTCGATGCGCCCGCCGCGGTAGACTACGGCGCTGCCGTTGGCGACGTCGGGGTCTTGCGAGATGTAGAAATCGCGCTCTGCCGCGACCAGTTTCGCCAGCGCCTCACCCCCCTCGCCATCGGCCCCGGACAGCCATTCTGGCAGCTTTTCCGCCACTTTCGCCTCTGCCTCGCCCCGCAGCCTTTCGAGGGTTTCGAGGTCCGCATCGGCGGGTGGCGGGGGCAGGCACACAACGGCACTCAACGTGCCCACAAGGGTACGCAAGCCCGCCTCACGCGCCGAAAGCCGGGCGGAAACGTCCCACAACAGGCGCGTCACATGATCGAGCTTGATCCGCGACACGGGATCGCCCAGCAGCGGCAGGATTTCCTCCCGCAGCGTCGCGACCGCCGTGTCGAGCAACCGGGCAGAGCGCAGATCCGTCATCCGTCGACCAGTGCTTCCTGACTGTGCACCGCATGGGCGAAATCGTTCCAGATCACGCACTGCTCGTCGCCATGGCCGATGCGTCCGTCGACCTCCCAACGGATCAGCGAGATGTGGGCGAGCATGTTCGGCCATGTCGCGTAAGGGCAGCTGGCGATCGTGCGGCCGTTGGCGGTGATCTGCGATCCGTCCTCCAGCGTCATTTCCAGCACGATCGTCTGCGGTCTGAAATTGCCGTCGTCGCGCCGCACCTGCTTGCGCGCCGAAGTGACCAGCAGCTGCTTGCCGTCCTTCCAGACCCAGCCGCCGTTGAGCGCCTTGTCGGTCGGGATCTCGAACGGGGCGGTCAGCTGCGGGTTGCTGCCGACGTGGTCCATCATGTTGCAGTTGAAGATGAAGTCGTCGCCGAAGCAGCCGGTCATCCAGGCGACTGGCGGCATCGGCATGATCGCTTCGGGGCGCAGCTTGCCCCAGCTGCGATCGCGCACGTTGTGGCAGTCGACCGCGTACTCCTTGCCGCGCAGGCGCAGGGTGCCGCGCACGCGCATGCCCTGTTCGAAGTGCTTGCCATCGCCGAACAGTGCGATCGGGGTGACGCCTTCGGAGATCAGGTCGATGCCGTTGCCGCGCGCCGCGTCGTCGTACGTCAGGTGGAAGCGCTTGTTGGGCTCCAGGATCTTCACGCCGAAACCGTTGTCCAGCCGGTAGTCGTGAAGGTCGTTCGCCAGCACACCGTCATTCATGTAGGCGCGGAAGTCGAACAGCTCCGCCGCCATGCTCACCGGCTTGATGCCGCGCCAGACCATCAGCCCGCCGGTCACCACATTCAGGTTGGGATGGTGCCACATGTAGGTGAGGCCGTGGATGTTTTCCTCCGGCACGTTGAAGCCGAAATACTGCGTCTCGGTGAGCGTATCCCCCGATACCCCGGCGTTGACGGCGGGGTGCAGCAGATCGTCTTCGGGCACGGCCTGTCGCAGCGCCGCGTTGTTGGCCAGATAGAATGGCTGGTCGGTCATCCGTTCTCTCCTCGGTGTTCCAGTCGTGGAATGCGGCCGGGACGCGCCTGCAACACGCCCGGCCCCAACCCTTCAGTCGCCCCTTAACCGCCGAATTTGGTGCTCAGCGTGATGCCATAGGTCAGCGGCGCGGCAGGTGTCGTCAGCGCCCCCAGCGCCGAAGGCACGCCCTGCGCCAGATAGTACTTGTCGAGCAGGTTGCGGCCCCACACGCGCACCCCGAAGCGGTCGTCTTCGGAGCGCCACTGCAGCGAGGCATTGAGCAGCGTGTAGCCGTTGTTGCGCAGCAAATTGTCCGAACCAAACGAGAAGCCGCTGTTGTAGCTGGCGGTCACCGAAGGGGTGACCTTGCCGAAGCTGCCCTCGAAATCGTAGCTGGCGGTCAGGTTGCCGGTGAACTTGGGCGTGCGCACGGTGGGGTTGCCGCTGGCATCATAGGGCGCGACGACCACGCCCGCCGAATTGCCGTAGGACACCGTGTTCTGGAAATCGTCGTAGCGCCCGTGGATATAGGCCGCGCCGCCCGACAGCGCGAAGCCGCCGAAGGGCCGCCATTCGAAGTCGGTCTCGATCCCCTTGATCGTCGCCGCCGCCGCATTGGTGGTCTGCACCACGCCCGCGCTAGTGGCGCCCGCCGGAATTACCTGCACCTGGATATTGGTGTAGTCGTAGTAGAAGCCCGCCACGTTCAGGCGCAGCGTGTTGCCCAGCAGCTTGCTCTTGATGCCGACTTCATAGGCATTCAGGAACTCGGGATCGAAGCTGGTGACAGGCGCGCCGCCCAGCGCGTTGAAGATCGACAGCACGTCGAAGCCGCCGCCCTTCACGCCGCGGTTGAAGCTGGCATAGGCGTGGATATCGTCGGTGAATCCGTAGTCGATCGCCGCGCGCCAGGTCCATTCCTTGTACCCGCGCTTGTCGGAACTGACCCCGAAGTTGGGCAGCACGCCGACGAGGCCGACATCGCCGCGCATGCTCTGGCGTTCGTCGGTATAGCGCGCGCCGCCGGTGATGCGCAGGCGCGGCAGAATTTCATACGTCGCCTGCACGTAGCCGGAGATCGATTCCGTGCTCTGCAGCGTCGTCGCCGAGATCGGCACCGGCACCGAGGGCACGATGAAGATGAGGTCCTTGTACCCGGCCTTGTTGCTGTAATAATAGCCGCCCAGGGTCCAGTCGAGCTTCGAGCCCTTCTTCGACACCAGCTGCAATTCACCCGATACGTTGGCCTGATACGTGGGCAGCTTCGCTTCCACGAGCGTCAGCGGCGTAGCGTCGGCCTCGGCGTAATAGTAGCCGTCCTGATGGCGATAGGCGAACGTCGTCACCAGATCGGCGAAGCCCATGTCGCCGTTGGCCTTGGCGGAAAATCCGTACTGCCGGTTCTTGATGACCGGCACGAAGGGATCACCGAAGCTGGTGATCGCGCCGCGCGTGTCGTAGCCGTTGGCGGGCGATTCCACGCCGTCCGCGCCGATCGCGCCCTTGGGCAGGCGGTAATCGGCGAAGTTCGCCTTGATCGTCGAATAGTCCCCCGCCAGCGTCAGGCTGAACGCGTCCGACGGGCTGATGAGGATCTTCGAGCGGATCGACTTGCTCTTGCTGAGGAAGGTATCCGCATCGACGGTGAGGTTGCGGCCCCAGCCGTTGCGCTGGTTGGAGTACATCGCGGCGACATCCATCGCCACCACGTCGCCCAGCCCACCCGAGGCATAGACCGAGCCGGAGATCGTATCGTAGTTGGCATAGCCCACGTCGGCTTCCAGCGTCGGCGCGAAGCTGGGCGTGCGGGTGACAAGCTGAATAACGCCGCCGGTGGCATTGCGGCCGAACAGCGTGCCCTGCGGGCCCTTCAGAACCTCGACCCGCTCAAGGTTGTTGAGGTTCATGATGTTGGCATAAGGCGAGGCGATGTAGACGCCGTCCACATACGTCGCCACCGAAGGTTCGTCGTTCGGGTTGGCGGCGTTGGAGCCGATGCCGCGCAGGAACGCGGTGCCCGCGCCCGCGACGTGCGAGAAGTTCAGCGCCGGAACCAGAGTCGGCAGGTCCGCCGAGAGCGAGACGCCCGAGGTCCTCAACGTATCGCCGCCCACCACGTTGACCGAGATCGGCACGTCCTGCAGGCGCTCGGAACGGCGCTGCGCGGTGACGATGATGTCCTGGATGCCGCGCGTTTCCGGCGGGGTCGAGGCGGTGGCGGCCTTAGTGGTGGCACTGTCCGCATCGGACGGCGTGGTCTGGGCCTGCGCAGGAGCCGCCGCGATGGCGAGACCCGCTGCTCCGCTCAGCAGAATTGGGAAATGGCGCTTCATGTCATCCTCCTCTGAAGGCCGCGCATCCGCGCCGGCCTGTGTACGGACAGGGTCTGGTGCCCTGCTCTCCTTGTCCTTGATGCCGGAATCTCCGTCCGGTCAGACGGATAAATGATATGCTGGCATACTATCTGTCAAGAGATTTCGTGTTCGGCGCGATCAGCTGATTTCCGGAATGTCCGGTGGTAATCCCCGCAATAGTCAGCAGAACCGCGCACATGGAATTATCCTGAAGCATCAGGACGATCGCCGAATCCGGTATGCTTGCTATTCGTTTTTTGCGCTACTTGAGCAGCATCGCGAAGGCGCGGTCCAGCGCGCGGTCGGGGAACAGGCGCGCCAGCGCGGTGACCGCCTTGGCGTCCGCGCCCACCTTGTAGCGGGTGCGCGGGTTGGCGGCGGAGACCGCCGCGTCGATCTGCCGCGCGCATTCCTCGGCGGAGACACCGCCGCCGCCGTTCTTGTGGATCATGGCGTGGTATTTCCGGTAGAGGTCCTGATAGAGCCGCGCGTCCTCGCCGGTCAGCGCCTGGGTGGCGCGCTCGGCTTCGGCCACCTGCCCCTCGACCATGCGGGTGCGCACGACGCCCGGCTCGATCAGGATGATGCGCGCGTCCTGCCCCGCCGTCTCGCGCCGGGCGGCATCGACCACCGCCTCGATGGCGAACTTGGAGGCGCAGTAGGCGCTCAGCATCGGCCCCGATACTTTGCCCCACAGCGAAGTGACGAGGGCGATGCGCCCGCCATGCCCGCGCAGGCGCGGCAATGCGGCACGCAGCATCCGCACCGAACCCACCGTGTTGACGTTCAGCGTATCGAGCACGACCTGTTCGGACTGCACCTCCACCGCGCCCAGCGGACAGACCGCCGCGCAGTTCACCACGACATCCAGCGGCTGCCCCGCCAGCCAGCGATCGGCATCGGCGAAGCCGGCCTCGACCGAGGCGGTGTCCGACACGTCGATCCGCACGCCGTGCAGGTTCGGCCCCGCGCCCAGTGCGGCGAGATCGGCGTCGGAGCGTACGGCGGCGATCACCCGGTCGCCCTGGCTCAGGCAGCGCTCGACCAGCGCCTGCCCGATGCCGCTGCCCGCGCCGGTGACGAGGATGCTGCGCATCAACGCCCCTCCACCGGTGCAGCATCGCGCATGTCGGGCTTCCAGTGAAACTGCGGCAGAGCGGGCTGGAGCAGTCCGGGCGCCGCAGCGATCACGCCGGGCACCGCCTGCAGCATCGCCACCACCGTCATGATATACCCCGGCGGCGTCGGCTCCTCGGGCTTGACGTAGACGTCGTCCCGATAGGACGCCTGCCCCGCCACGGTGATGCGCAGCGAGGGGCGGCCCTCGATCTCGATCAGCCAGAAGTCGTTGACCGGGCACTCCTGGGGCCGCATCGATTCGCCCAGATACCAGTAGACTTCGGTGGTGTAGAACGGCTTGCCGCCCGAATATCCCGTCCACGCATAGGAAACGAGGCCGACCGTGCCCGCCTCCACCGCCATCACTGGCTCGGACAGCGGGACGGGCGTTTCGGCAAGACGCGCGGTGCGCTCGATCCGATCGACCGGGATGCCGAGGCGGTCGGCGTAGAACAGGATAGGCTGGCGCAAGTACGCCTCGGCCATCTGCGCGGCGAAGTCGCTGCCCTCGACATCCGCCTTGGGGCTGCCGAAACCGAACATGCGTAGCATGTCGCCGCCGCCCTCGACCGGCGCGATATTGAAGAATTCGGCGAAGCGGATATGCGTGACGTCGTTGACGAGGCCCGTCGCCGCGAGGGCGAACCGCTCGTTGAAGAAACCGGGAGTGATGCCCGAGCCATGGAGAGTTGCCCCGCCCCGCTCCGCCGCCGCGCGGAACCGCGCTTCCACCTCGTCCCCGCGCGAGCGCAGGAAGTGGTAGGGCAGCATGGTGACGACGTTCACACCGCGCTTCAGCATGCGCAGGATCTCGTCGTCGGTGCGCCAGTCTCCGAAATCGCGGCCGCAGTGCAGCACGCATTCGATATCGGCGGCCAGAAACGTGTCGAGGTCGGTGGTGGCGATCACGCCCGTCGGGCCGACGCCCGCGAGCTCGCCCGCGTCCACCCCATCCTTGTGCGGCGAATAGGCCAGCACGGCGGCAAGTTCGAGTTCGGGAAGGCGCAGCACCTCGCGGATCGCGCAGAGCCCAAGCCCGCCCGGCCCCGCGATGCCCACGCGATAGGGTTTCCTCACCGGCATCCGATGTCTCCCATATGCGATTATCGTAATGAACCTTACGATCTATTCGCGTATTTCATGTTGCAGATGGAACGATACAGAGGATAAACACGCTCAGTCAAGTTCGCATGCGAACCTTTTTTCGAAGTGCGACGCCAATGCTCCGGGAGGAACCGTGACCACCACCACATCGCACAAGCCTGCCTCCACGACCGCCCACGCAAGCGGAGGCACCGCCGCCATGCTGCCCGACTGCACCGTGGGCGACCTGCTGCGCGATCGCGCTGTCGCCTTTCCCGACCGCCTCGCGCTGATCGTCCCGGCGGGCGCGGATGCGGCCGAGCAGCGCTGGACTTACGCGGCGCTGCACGAGGACGCGCGCCATGTCGCCGCCGCGCTGCGGGCGCGATTCTCTCCCGGCGACCGGGTGGCGACATGGGCGGGCGGCAGTGCGCGGATCGTGCTGCTGCAACTGGGCGCGGCGCTGGCGGGGATCACGCTCGTCACCATCAACCCGGGCAACCGCTCGGTCGAGCTGGAATATACCCTGTCGAAGAGCCGCGCGCGCGGGCTGTTCCTCGACCGCGTCTATCGCGGCATGGACAACCAGGCAGTGCTCGAACCCCTGCGTCCCGGCCTGCCCGCGCTGGAAACGGCGATCTACTTCGATGAGTGGGATGCCTTCCTGGGCGAGACCGCCGACGCCCCCCTGCCCGAAATCTCGCCCGACCAGCCCGCGCTGATCCTGTTCACCTCCGGCTCCTCGGGCAAGCCGAAGGCGGCGATCCTGCCGCACCGCGCGATCGTCAACAACGCGGCGCTGACCGCGCAGCACCTCGCCGTGCCGGACGGTGCGGTCTGGCTGAACCTGCTGCCGATGTTCCACGTCGGCGGCAGCGTGACGATGACGCTGGGGTGCCTGTCCTGCGCGGGCACGCAAGTCCTGCAGGCGCAGTTCCAGCCCGAGGCGGTGCTCGACGCCATCGCCCGCTACCGCGTCCACATCACCATGGCGGTGCCGACGATGCTGGTGGCGATCCTGGAAAGCGCCGCGCTGGCCGATACCGACTTCTCCGCGCTGGAACTGATCGTCGCGGGCGGCAGCGCCGTCGCGCCCGACCTCATCCGCCGCGTGCGCGCCGCGATGGGGGCGGAGATCGCCAGTCTGATGGGCCAGACCGAGGCGAGCGGCGCGATGTTCTCCACCCGGCGCGGCGACAGCGAGGAGCAGGTGGCGGGCAGCGTCGGCGGCCCGCTCGATCACTCGGAAGTGCGCATCGTCGATCCGGAGGACGGCCGCGTGCTGGCGCCGGGCGAGGTGGGCGAGATCTGCATCCGCTCCCGCTCCACCATGAGCGGCTATTTCGAGATGCCCGAAAAGACCGCCGAAACCCTGCGCGAGGGCGGCTGGCTCCACACCGGCGACATCGGCCTGCTGCGCGGTGATGGCTACGTCGCCGTCACAGGCCGCAAGAGCGACATGATCATCCGCGGCGGCGAGAACATCTACCCGCGCGAGATCGAGGACGTGCTGGTCGCGCACGAGGATGTCGGGCAGGCGGCGGTCTACGGCGTCCCGGACGAGCGCTGGGGCGAACAGGTCGCCGCCGCGCTGGTGCCGCGCGCCGGGCGCACCATCGATACCGAGGCGCTGACCGAGTGGCTGCGCACACGCATCTCCCGCCACCGCGTGCCGCGCTTCTGGCAGGTGCGCGATGCCCTGCCGACCAATGCCTCGGGGAAGGTGCAGAAGTTCGTGCTGCAGGAGGAGCACGGGGCTTCGTAGGGGAGCGCTGTGAGCTTCGCTTCCCCGGCCGTCACCCTGAACTTGTTTCAGGGTCCATCGGGCAGTGGGGGCCTGAGCGTCGGATGATAAACCGCCGGACCTGTTTGCGACCGCTGACCACCGCGCGTGCGGAGCAATGGACCCTGAAACAAGTTCAGGGTGACGGGTTATCGGAGAGTGACGTGGCCACGAAAACTCTCCCCGTTCGCAATGACGAGTTAGGTGGGTGCCCCGTGGTCTGCGCTGGCCGCGAACGCCCGTATTCGCGCCACGAATTCCTCGCCTTCGACAGCCGTGAGCACGCCGTCCCGCTCCGCTCCCAGTTGCGCGGCGAAACCCGTCGTCGCGGTGCGTGCCAGCAGCGCCTTGGCCTGCCGCACCGCAAACGGCGGAGCCTGCGCCAGATCGCGCGCCAGCGCTCGGGTTTCCGCCTCGCCCGCCTCCGCCCGGTGGGTGACGAGGCCAAGGGCCAGCACCTCATCCCCGGCCACGTTCGCCGCGCCGAGCAGCAGCCGGGCCGCCTGCCGATGCCCCACCACGCGCGGGAGCAGCCAGCTGACGCCGCCGTCGGGCGGCACGCCGATATCGCGCTGCGCAAAGCGGAAAGTCGCGCTGTCCTCTGCCACCACGAGGTCCGCCGCCAGTGCCAGCCCCACGGCGCCGCCCGCGATGGTGCCCCGGCACGCGGCGATCACCGGGATCGGCATTTCCACCAGCGCGGTCAGCATCCGCTCCGCCGCTTCGAGCAGTTCCGCCATCGCCGCGCGCCGCCGTGCGGGCGGCTCGTCGCACAGCGCCGCGAAGGCCTGCAGGTCGCCGCCGACACTGAAATGTCGTCCTTTTGCGGCAAGAATCAGCACGCGCACGCTCTCGAGCGCCGAGACTTCGGCCAGCGTTCGTGTCAGGGACGCGATGAGTTCGAGGTCCAGCGCATTGCGGCGTTCCGGCCGGTCGAGCGTGAGCACGCCGATACCGTCGGCATGATCGAACAGGACGGCGGGCCGGGTCATCGCCGTGCCCTCGCCGCGAAGACAGTTTCAGGAGACACCCGATGGAAACCACGTACGGCCTTATAAACTTCCGGGACTTCGGCGGCCTGGAGGCTGCCGACGGCATGCGCGTACGCAGCGACCGGCTGTTCCGCAGCGGCCATCTCGGCTGGCTGGACGATGTGGACGCGCGCTTCATGATCGACATGGATTTCGACGTGGTGGTGGACCTGCGCTACGCCGAGGAGCGGCGCAAGGAGCTGTCCCCCTGGCCCGAAGACCGGCTGGCGCGACTCATCGCCCATGACGGCGCGGCGAACCGGGACGCGCCGCATTTCCAGATCATGCGCGCCGCCGACGCCAGCATCGCCGACATCCGCCGCGCCTACGTCGGCTTCTACGCAGCCCTGCCGTTCGACCGCTGGTATCGCCCGCTGTTCGCCGAAGCGGTGCGCCGGATTGCCTCGGGAGAGGGCCGCGTGCTGGTCCACTGCACGGCGGGCAAGGACCGCACCGGCACGCTCGTCGCCCTGCTGCTGGCGCTGCTGGGCGTCGATGACGAGGCGATCCTGGCGGACTACCTGCGCACGCAAGGCGCGCCGGGCATGGACGCACTGCGCGACCACGTCGCGCGCACGATGCTGTCGCGCCGCGCGGCCGCCGATCCCGGGCTGGTCGATGCGCTCATCGGCGTCGCCCCGGACTATCTGCGGGCCGCCCTCTTCGCCGTGCGGCAGGAAGCGGGTTCGGTGGAAGGCTACTTCGCGGCAAGCGGTATCAATGGGGAAATCCTTTCGCGGCTGCGCGGCACCCTGCTGGTGCGACGAGACGATTGACAGGTAGTACGCTAGCGTCTAATTGGTGTTTAGTACAAACGTACTAATTGCACCAGCCTTGGGAGAGGCAAGATGCAGCATTCCCTGATACCCTACCCGCCAACCGATCTGACGGGCGATCCGCATGTCGACGGCATCGTCGTTTTCGTGATGGGCGCCCTGTTCCTGTGCGCGCTCGGCTATGCGCTGTTCAGTCTTGCGCGCACACGCAGCCCGGTGGTCCTGCTGATGTTCATCGGCGGCGGATGCATGATGCTGATGGAGCCGCTGGTGGACACCACCGCCGGCGTCTGGTTCGCGGAAAGCTCGCGCATGTTCCTGCACGGCTGGGGCCGCGCGATCCCCTTGTGGGTGTGCCTGACCTACTTCGTGTACTTCGGCGTCGGCAGCGCGGTGCTGTGGCAGATGATGCAGCGCGGCGTCTCGGCACGAACGATCTGGACGATCTACTTGTGCGAAGTGCTCGCCGACTTCGTGCTCGAGTCCGTGGTGCTGGGCACCGGCATCTACACCTATTACGGCGACCAGCCGCTGCTGATCGGGCGCTTTCCGCTGTGGTGGGCGGCGGTCAACGCGCTGATTTCGCTGACTTCGGCTTATGCCGTGACGCAAGTGACGCGGCGGGTTGAAGGCTGGCAGCTGCTGCTGATCGTGCCGGTCATGGTCTGCGCCAGCGCCGGGGCCAACGCCGCCGCCGGGTGGCCTGCGTGGTACGTCATCAACAGCGGCCTCGGCCCTGTGCTGACGCAACTGGGCGGGATCGCCAGCGTGGTGATCGCCTGCTCCATCGTCGCCATGGTCGCGCGCTCGGTCTCCGTGGCACCGCGCCCCGGCGCGATACATCCGCTGACACCGATGAGGGCCGCATGAACCGCATGTCCCCGCAGGCGCACGTTACGCAAACAGAGCGCCCCCTCCACGCCACCGCCACGAAAGTCTGGATCGGCGTCGGCGCGTTCTGGGTCGCCTTGTTCGCCTATTGCATGATCGCCTGGGTGACAGGGCCGGACTTTCGCCCCAACACCTTCGGGCATTCATCCGCCCCGGCCAGCTACGTGCTGTTCCTGCGTGGGCTGGAAGTGGCGATGCTGGCGCTGACCGCATGGATCCTGTGGCGCTTCATCCTCGGCCCGCTGGTGCGCGACCGGCGCTTTAGCTTCGAGGGGCTCTACTTCCTCGCCTGCTTCACGATGGTGGTGCAGGAGCCGTGGCATAGCTGGGTCCGCCCGCAGCTGCTTTACAACGACCTGTTCTTCAACATGGGCAGCTGGATGGGCACCCTGCCCGTCTCCAACCCCACCGCCCACCTGACGCCGCTGCCGCTGGCCTTCGCGGGGCTGGGCTACTTCTGGATCTATGGCCTCCCCGCCTATGCAGGCGCGAAGATCATGGACCGGATCAACCGCCCGCGCCCGGGCCGCAATCGTCCGCGCTTCTCGCCGCTGCAGATCATCGCCATCGGCTTTGCGGGCTTCTGCGTCTTCGACCTGGTAATCGAGAGCTTCATCCTGCGCACCGGCATGTTCGTCTATCCCAGCACGATCCCGGCGCTGACGCTGTTCGCAGGGACCGCGCACCAGTTCCCGCTGTATGAGATGGTCGCCTGGGCGGGGACCTACACGTTCGCCGCCAGCCTCCTGCACTTTCGCGACGCGCGCGGCGAGACGGTGGCCGACCGCCACGTCGACATGATCGCCCCGCCCGGCAAGCGCCGCACCCTCGCACGGTGGCTGGCGCTGGTGGGGTTCCTCCAGACCGGCATCCTCGTCACCTACAACCTGCCCTACATGTTCTGGGCGCTGCACGGCGGCCCCTTCACCATCAGCGAGGCCGAGAAACCCTGGCTCACCGCCGGGATGTGCGGCCCCAGCACCGCCTACGACTGCCCCGGCCCCGGCGTGCCCTTCGCCCGCCGCGACAGCGCCACCAACCGCATCCCGCAGGAGCTTTCGAAATGACCACCAGAGGTTCGGTCGCCGTCATCGGCGGCGGCATCGCGGGCATGACCGCCGCCTATCGCCTGCAACAGCGCGGCTGGGCCGCCACCGTGTTCGAGACTCGGGACCGCGTGGGCGGGCGCATGTGGTCGCTGCGCAAGGGCGACTTCCTGATGGACGCCGGCATGTCCGCATACCTCGGCACCTATCGCGAGGCGATCCGCCTGATCGACGAACTGGGCCTGACGCCGCAGATGTCAGACATCCCCGCCATCGGCGCCACCATGCGGGGCGGCAAGCGCCACCACTTCGACTACAACCGCCCGGTATCGACAGCGCTCTCCACCTCGATCCTGTCGTGGCCGAGCAAGCTGAAGGCGCTGCGCCTCGGCCTCGACACCTTCCGCAACCGGGCCAGCCTTGGCTATTCGGACTATACGAAGCTGGCCGAGATCGACGTCGAAACGGTGGGCGAATACTGCAAGCGCGCGCTCAATGCGGAACTGCACAACTATGTCGGCCGCCCGCTCGTCAGCGGGACATGGGCGGCGGATGACGACAACACCTCGATCGCGCTGCTGTTCTGGACGATCCGCAACATGCTGGCGCCTTCGGTCTATAACCTGAACGAAGGCGTGATGGCGCTGCCCGTCGCGCTCGGCCGCCATGTGGACTTGCGTCTCAGCGCGCCGGTCGAGAACGTGGCGGATACTGGACGCGGCGTCGAAGTGACCAGCCGGGGCCGCACCGAGACGTTCGACGGCGCGGTGATCGCCACCACGGCCGAACCTGCGCTGGCGATGTACCCGCAGATGGATGCTAACACCCGCGCGCTCTATTCGACGGTGCGCTATCGCAAGCTGGGCAACATCGCGATCGGCTACGACACGCGGCCGAGCGATCCGGCCACCTATTACCTGCCCACACCTTATGAGGACGCGGACACCGTCGCCGTCATCGCCGACCACAACAAGGCCCCCTGCCGCGCGCCCGAGGGCAAGAGCCTGTACACCGTGCTGCTCAGCCACGACTACCTCGAACGCAGCGCCAACCTCAGCGACGAGGACGTGCTGGATTACGCGGCGGAACGCGCGCGCGCCTACTATGGCATCGCGCCGGGGCGGATGGAGCAATTCAACGTGGTGCGCTGGCCGGAATCGGTGCCCAATCTCGACAAGGGTCGCTTCCGCCTGATCGCGGATTACACGCAAAGGCTGGACCGGTCGGCGCGGGTGCAGTTCGCCTCCGACCTCGACCGCATTCCCGGCTGCAACGGCGCCCTCGTTAGCGGCGAGGAAGCCGCCGTGCGGCTCGCGCAGGCGCTGGAGGCACTGCCCGCCCGTCCGCGCGCGGCCGCCTGAACCCTTCGGAGATATTCGCATGAAGACCATCATCAGCTGCGCCGTGACGGGCTCGATCCACACGCCGTCGATGTCGCCGCATCTGCCGGTGACGGCTGAGGAGATCGCCCGGAGCGCGCTTGAGGCGGCAGAGGCAGGCGCCGCGATCGTTCACCTGCACGCGCGCGATCCTGAAACCGGCAAGCCGGTGCATGAACCGGAAGACTTCGCGCCGTTCCTCAAGGTCATCAAGCAGGCGAGCGACGTGGTAGTGAACATCACCACCGGCGCCTCGCCCTACATGCCCGTCGAGTACCGCGTGAAACCCGCCGAGACGTGGCAACCCGAAGTGGCCAGCCTCAACATGGGGAGCATGAACTTCGGGCTGTTCCCGATGCTCAAAAAGGACCGGGAGTGGAAGCACGCCTGGGAGCCCGAAATGCTGGAGGCCAGCCATGATCTGGTGTTCCGCAACAGCTTCAAGGACATCCGCTATGCGCTGGAAACGCTGAACAAGACCGGCACCCGCTATGAGTTCGAGTGCTACGACACGGCGCACCTCTACAACCTGCACTACTTCTGGAAGGAGGGCTTGGTCGAAGGCCCGCTGTTCATCCAGACCTGCTTCGGCCTGCTCGGCGGCATTGGCGCGCATCCCGAGGACGTGATGCATATGAAACGCACCGCCGACCGCCTGTTCGGCGATAACTACCGCTGGTCGGTGCTGGCGGCAGGCGCGAGCCAGATGCCGGTGGCGGCGATGGCGGCCAGCATGGGCGGCCACGTGCGCGTGGGGCTGGAGGACTCGCTGTGGATCGGCAAGGGCCAGCTTGCGACCAGCAACGCGCAGCAGGTCACCAAGGTGCGCCAGATCATCGAGGGCCTCGGCGGCGAGATCGCCACGCCTGCCGAAGCCCGCGAAATCCTCGGCCTCAAGGGCGGCGACAAAGTGGGGTTCTGACATGATCACGACTAACCCACTCACCTCGTCATTGCGAGCGAAGCGAAGCAATCCAGGGCAGCGCAAACCGCCCTGGATTGCTTCGCTCCGCTCGCAATGACGAGGGGGAAAAGGCCCATCACGCTCTAACAACAACGACAACAACCAGAAGGGAGACGTGCCGTGAACTTGCCGAACCAGATGCCCGATCCGCCGGTCAACATGGCGATGTCGCCCTTCTATCCGTATATCCTCGCGCTCAGTATCGGCATCTTCATCGCCGCGCTGGCCTATGGCTGGCGCGACATGCAGCGCACCGGGCGCTGGCTGCCGCTGCTGGTGCTGGCGGGCGCGGGAATCGCCTCCTTCCAGGAGTGCATCTACGACGTCGCCGTGCTGGTCTGGTGGGCGGAGGTGGACACCACGCCGATGTACCGGCTGTTCAACCGCTCGGTGCCGCTGTGGATGGTCTTCGCCTATCCGTGGTTCATCGGCGGCATGGGCTACTGGGCCTATAGCCGTTTTCGCGAAGGGATGAGCCGGGGGCAGTTGTGGAAGCTGTATTTCTTCGGCTGGTTCGCCAACCTGCTGCTGGAAGTGCCCGCGCTGCAGATCGGCCATATCTATACCTATTACGGAGAGCAGCCGTTCAAGCTGCTGGGCTTCCCGGTGTGGATGGCGATGACCAACACGCTGATGCCGATCTTCGTCGGCGCGATCCTGCACCTGCTCGACGACGTGCTGCGCGGCCCGCGCGCCCTCTTCGCGCTGATCCTGGTGCCTGCGGGCACTGCCTCTGCCGAGATCGCGGCGGGCTGGCCGGTGTGGCTGGCGCTCAATTCCGGGCAGGGCGTGTGGGTGACGCAACTGGCGACGGTGGTGACGCTGGGCCTGTCGCTGAGCTTCGCCTATCTCATATCGCTCAAGCTGTGCGTCACCGTGCCAGCGGCCGGGCGCTCGTCCGGGATCGCGCCCGTCCATGCCTGACCGTTCATGGCGGTGGGCCTGCGTCCTGCCCGCCGCCTTCATCTGCGCGCCCGCTCAGGCCGAGGAGCCCGTCACCATCGGCATCGAGCCCTATCTGTGGGCGCCCTCGATCGACGGTTCCGTATCGCTGGGGCCGCTGGTGCTGCCCATCGACCTGAAGCCCGTCGACCTTGCCTCCGGCCTGAAGATGGGCGCGATGGGGCGGGTGTCGCTGGAGAAAGGCCCCGCCTTTGCCGCCGTCGAGATGATCGGCGTCGATTTCCAGCGCGACGCCTTCGCGCCCACGCTGGGACAGGACGTGGCGGTGCGGGCGGTGGCGGCGGAACTGACCGGCGGCTACCGCTTCGCCGTGACGCCCGACGTGGACGTGACGCCCATCGCGGGCTTACGCTACAACTACCTCAAGGTGCACTTCGGGCAGGTTCCGGCCGCTATCGCCGTGCGGGGCGAGTGGATGGAGCCCGCGATCGGCCTGCAACTCGCCGCCCGGCCGCTGCGGCGGGTGAGCGTGCAGGGCAAAGTGCTGGCCGGGCGGCGCTCGGGCGATCGGCACTCGCTGGATGTGCGGGCGGACGTGTCCTACGCGCTGCGGCCCTGGGTGCAGGTCTTCGCCGGGTATCGGCATATGAAGCAGGACTTCGCCTCGCCGGGGCCGGTGCCGTTCGCGATCGACCTCGGCGCCGACGGCCCGCTGGTAGGTGTGCGGGCACGGTTTTGAGATACCTCACCTCGTCATTGCGAGCGCAGCGAAGCAATCCAGGGAGGTGCAAACCGCCCTGGATTGCTTCGCTACGCTCGCAATGACGGTAGAGGAGAAAAAAGCCGCCGTGGCTTTCGGCCACGGCGGCAGACGGAGAGTTCTTTGTTACGCCGCTCGGGTCAGACCATCGCCCTGACCGTCGCGACGATCTGTTCATGCGAGGGCGGGAAGGCGTTTTCGAGCGGCTTGGAATAAGGCACTGGGCAATAGGCCCCGCCCAGCCGCCGCACCGGGGCCTTGAGCTTGCCGAACAGTTCCTCGTTCACTTCCGCCGCGATCTCGGCGCCGACGCCGAAGGCGCGCACGGCCTCGTGGACCACCAGCAGGCGCCCGGTCTTCGCGGCGGAAGCCACCACCGTCTCACGGTCCCACGGGGCGATGGTGCGCAAGTCGATCACCTCGCACGATACGCCGCCAGCCGCCAGTTCCTCGGCCGCCGCGTTCACCGGGCCCATCATCGCCGCGTAGCTGACGAGGGTGACGTCGCCGCCCTCGCGCACCACCTTCGCCTTGCCGAGCGGGATGACCTCGGGCGTCACCGCAGCGGGGGTGAAGTAGGTCGGCAGGTTCTCGATGAAGATCACCGGGTCCGGGTCCTCGATCGCCGCGCGCAGCAGGCCATAGGCCTCGTTCGGGCTGGAGGGCGCGACCACCTTGATCCCCGCCGTGTGCGCGAACCAGGCTTCCAGGTAATCGCTGTGCTGGCCGCCGTTGGAAAAGCCCGCGCCGGTCATCATGCGGATCACGATCGGCACGTGCGTCTGCCCGCCCGACATGAAGCGCAGCTTGGCCGCGTGGTTGACGATCATGTCCATCGCCACCGTGGTGAAGTTCATCAGCATGATCTCGGCCACGACCTTGTGCCCGCAGATCGCAGCGCCAATGGCCGAACCGATGATCGCCTGCTCCGAGATCGGGGTGGAGCGCACCCGCTCTGTCCCGTAGGCGGTCGACAGGCCCCTGGTGGCGCCGACGACGCCGCCTTCCTCGCGGTCGCCGACATCCTCGCCGATGACCAGCAGGGTGTCGTCGGCCTTCATCGCGTCATGCAGCGCGAGGTTGACGGCCTGGATGGTGTTGAGGTTCAGGGTTTCCATGGAGCTGTTCTCTCAGGCCAGTTCGTTCGCGAAGACATCGCGCTTGAGTTCGGCAAGGTCGGGGAAGTCGGCGGCGAAGGCGGCCTCCACGGCGGCCTCGATGGCGGCCTTGTGGGCCTCGTCGATGGCGTCGAGTTCGGCCTCGGTCGCGGCGCCGCTGTCGATGACCTTGCGGCGCAGCAGCGGCACCGGATCGGCGGCCTTGGCGGCTTCCAGTTCGTCCTTGGGGATATAGGCGGCGGCATCGCCGATGAGGTGGCCGTTGAAGCGGAAGGTCATCGCCTCGATCAGCGTCGGCCCCTCGCCTGCGCGGGCGCGTTCCACCGCCACGCGGGCGGCGGCGTACATCTCCTCGGCGTCGTTGCCGTTCACCGTGACGCCTGCCATGCCGTAGCCCGCCGCGCGGGTGGAGAGCTTCTCCACCGCCGTCGAGTTGGCGAAGGCGGTATGCTCGGCGTAGCGGTTGTTCTGACACACGAAGATCACCGGCAGCTTCCACAGCGCCGCAAGGTTGAGCGATTCGTGGAACGCGCCGATGTTGGCCGCGCCGTCACCGAAGTTGGCGACCGCGACGCCGCCCCGGCCCGCCAGCCGCGCCGCCCAGCCAAGGCCCACCGCAATCGGCATCGAGGAGCCGACCACGCCGGTCGTCACCATGCAGCCCGTCTCCGGGTGAGTCAGGTGCATCGTCCCGCCCTTACCCTTGCAACTGCCGGTGACGCGGCCCGCCAGTTCCGCCCACAGCGGTTCGAGCGGGAAGCCCTTGGCCAGCATGTCGTGGGTGCCGCGATAGATGGTGGAGATCTTGTCGTCCGCCGTCAGGTTCACCGACAGCGCGGCGGGGATGATCTCCTGCCCCGCCACTGAATAGTACGGCGTCATCAGCTTGCCGGTCATCATCGCCTTGATGACGCGCTGGTCGTTGTGCCGGATCAACGATGCCTTGCGGTATATCTCCACCAGCGTGGCGGCATCGGGCCTGGGGTAGTTTGCCATGAACCTCTCCTCTTATGTCAGTGCGCGCGGAACAGGTCGCGGGCGATGAGCTGGCGCATGACCTCGTTCGCGCCGCCCGCGATGCGCGAGATACGGGCGTCGACGTAGGCCTGCGAAATCGGGTATTCGGTCATGTAGCCATAGCCGCCGAAGAACTGCAGGCACTGGTCCACGACCCGGCCGTTGAGTTCGGTGGTAAGCAGCTTGATCTTGGATGCGTCGGTCGCGGTCAGGCGCCCGTCCATGAAGCGGCGGATACCCCAGTCGACCAGCACACGCCCCTGGCTGACTTCGGCACAGAGCTGCGCGAGCGTGAACCGGGTGTTCTGCATGTCGCCCAGCGCCTGCCCGAACAGGCGGCGCTGCTGCACGTAGTCCACCGTCCAGCGCAGCGCCGCTTCGCTGGCGGCGAGGCCCTTGATGCCGATCGACAAGCGTTCCTGCGCCAGCTTGGTCATCAGCATGCCGAACCCCGCGCCTTCGCTGCCCAGCAGATGCGAGAGCGGCGCGCGGGCATCGTTGAAGAACAGCTCGGCGGTGTCCTGTGCCTTCAGGCCGATCTTCTCCAGCCGCCGCCCGCGCTCGAAGCCGGGCTGGTCGGCCGCGACCGCGATTAGGCTGACGCCCTTGGCCCCGGCGGCAGGGTCGGTCTTGCAGGCAAGCACGACGATGTCGCATTGCGAACCGTTGGAGATGTAGGTCTTCTGGCCGTTGATGCGGTAGCCTTCGCCGTCGCGGTCCGCGCGGGTGCGCATCTCCTTGGCGTCGCTGCCCGCGCCCGGCTCGGTCATGCCGAGCGCGCCGATCACCTCACCGGTGACCATGCGCGGCAGCCATTCGCGTTTCAGTTCCTCGGTGCCCCAGGCAAGGATATAGGGCGCGACCATCTCGGAATGGACCATGAAGCCCGGCCCGGTGACGTTGGCGCGGGTGATCTCCTCGATCATCACCACGCTGTAGAGGAAGTCCGCGCCGATGCCGCCGTATTCCTCGGGCACGGAGGGGCACAGCATGCCGACCTCGCCCGCCTTGAGCCAGGCCGAGCGCGGGACGATGCCGTCCTTCTCCCACTGCGCGTGGTGGGGCTGGAGTTCGGTCTCGACGAAACGGCGCACGCTGTCGCGATAGGCATCGTGCTCGGGCTCGAAGATGTCGCGCTCGACGAAGCTGCCGCTGTAGTGGGCGATCGCGGTCATTGCGCTAAATCCAGTGTACGGCGCGCGGCCTTGAGGTGGGGAATGTCGTACATCCGCCCGTCGATCCCGACCGTGCCAGCATCGGGCTGCGCGGCAAAAGCGTCGATCACCCGGCGGGCGAAAGCGAGTTCCTCGGCGCTCGGAGCGAAACTTGCGTTGATACCCGGCACTTGCGCCGGATGGATGGCGATGCGCCCGGCCCAGCCCTCGGCGCGGGCTTCACGGCAGGAGGCGCGCAGGCCCGCGTCATCACGGAAATCGACGTAGAGCGTCTCGTAGGCCGGCACCCCCGCCGCATGCGCCGCCATCAGCGTGAGCGAGCGGACCATGCGATAAGTGAACGCCCATGCGCCGTCCGGGCCGAGGTTGGTGCTTGCCCCCATCGCGGCGGACAAGTCCTCCGCCCCCCAGGTCAGCCCGGCAAGGCGGGTAAGCCCCGCGCCCGCGAAGTCGCCCAGCCGGAACGGTGCGATCGGGGTTTCGGTGGCCACGGGCAGAATGCGCGTCGATCCCGGCGCGATGCCGTGCGCCCGCTCCGCCTCGTCCAGCAGTGCGGAGAGGCGCGCGACGCAGGCCGGACCGTCGATCTTGGGCTGCATGATTCCGTCCGGCGCACCGGCGATGATCGCGGCGACGTCCGCCTCGGTCAGGCCGGTGTCGAAGGGATTGACCCGCACCCACAATTGCACAGCGCGCTCTTCACGCGGACGCGCCTTGAGGAAATCGGCCACCATCCGCCGCGCCAGCGGCTTGGCGGCGGGGGCCACGGCGTCCTCCAGGTCGAGGATCACCGCATCGGCGCCGCAGCCATCGACCTTGCCCAGCTTCTTCTCGCTGTCGCCGGGGATGAACAGGAACGAGCGCAGCGCGGTCATGCCGGCCTCTTCAATTGCAGACCCGACCGCCGGCACGAGGCGACCAGTTCGTCTTTCTGGTTAAAGGCGCGGTGCAGGAAAGTGACGACGCCCTGACCGGGCCGCGATTGCGATTCCCGCAGCTCGATCACCTCGCTCTCGACCCGCACGGTATCCCCCGCGAACAGCGGCGCAGGGAACCGCACCTCGTCCCAGCCGAGATTGGCGACGGCGGTGCCCAGCGTGGTATCCCCCACCGAAATCCCCACCATCAGTCCCAGCGTGAAGGCCGAATTCATCAGCGGGCGGCCGTAAGGCGTGCCCTTCATATATTCGGCATCGAGGTGAAGCTGCGCCGGGTTGTGCGTCATCGTGGAGAACAGCAGGTTGTCCGTCTCCGTCACCGTGCGCCGGATTGCGTGGTCGAACCTCTGCCCGACCGTCAGCTCATCGAACCACAGCCCCGCCATCAGTGCAGCCCCAGGATCGAGATCGCCGCAATGCCCTGATAGGGCACGCCGCCAAGGTTGTGCGTGAGGCCGAGCGACGGCGCGGACAACTGCCGCTCCCCCGCGCGCCCGAGCAGTTGCTGATAAACCTCGTAAGCCATGCGCAGGCCCGAAGCGCCGATCGGATGGCCGAAGCACTTGAGCCCGCCGTCGATCTGGCACGGAATCGCCCCGTCGCGGTCGAACTTGCCGTCGAGGATGTCGAACACCGCGCGGCCATCTTCGGAGAAGCCAAGGTCCTCCATCGTCACCAGTTCAGTGATCGAAAAGCAGTCATGCACTTCGCTGAGCGAAATCTGGGCTGCGGGATCGCTCACCCCGGCTTCGGCATAGGCGCGTGCGGCGGCATTGCGGGTGGTGGCGACATAGCTGCCGTCCCACTCGCTCGTCTGCGTTTCGCGCCCCGAGCTGGTGGAAAGCTGCAGCGCCTTGACCGTGACCAGATCCTTCTTGCCCAGCGCGCGGGCGATCTGAGGCGTCGTCACGATCGCGCAGGCCGCGCCGTCCGACACGCCCGAGCAGTCGAACAGGCCCAGCGGGTCCGAGATCATCGGCGCGTTCATGATGGTTTCCATCGAGACCGCCTTGCGGAAGTGCGCCTTGGGGCTGTGGACACCGTTCTGGTGGCTCTTCCACGAGACATGGCTGATCGCGCGCTTCAGATCCTCCTTCGAGGTGCCGTACTTGGTACGATAGTACGGCGCGAGCTGCGCGAAACCGGCGGGCGCGGAGCCCATCGGCATCCACATGTCGTTGAAGGTGCCCTTGAACGGCGGCGGCAGCCCGCCAAAGCCGGTGTCCTTGAGCTTTTCCGCGCCGATCGCCAGCGCGATGTCCACCGCGCCGCTCGCCACCGCATAGACCGCGCCGCGCAGCGCTTCGGTGCCGGTGGCGCACATGTTCTCCACGCGGCTGACCGGGATGCCCTCCAGCCGCAGCGCCATCGCGGCGGGAATCGAGGAATTGCCCACGTTGATCCCGTCGCCCCAGCAGCCGAACCACGCCGCCTCGATCTGGCCGCGCTCGATCCCGGCGTCGGCGAGCGCTTCCTCGAAGGCTTCCGCCATCAGTTCCGGGGAACCCGCGTCCCACCGCTCGCCGAATTTGGAGCAGCCCATGCCGAGAATGGCGACCTTGTCCTTGATGCCCGTTGCCATGTCAGTTGTTCCCCGCGCCGATCGGCGTCGCCTTCCAGAAATAGCGGTTGTAGCCGCGCTGGCGGTCCTTCTCCTTGATGCGGTAGACCATGCGCAGCGGCGTCCCCGCCTCCAGCGCGGCTGCGCCCGCATCGACCATCTCCATCAGCAGCCGCGCGCCGTTCTCGAACTGCACGAAGCCGACATTGAGCGGCGGCGCCGGGTGGTAGGACAGCCAGTCGGCGGTGGAGGTGAGCACCTTGGCCGGGGCATCGCGCAAGGAAACCTGCGCGAAATTCTCGGCAGGCGCATGGCACGAAACGCAGTATTGCAACTGCGGGAACTGCACCGCGCCGCACGATCCGCATTCGCCCGCATGGAAGCCCTCAAGCTGCCCGGCGGAACGGTATTGCTCGGTCAACGCGGTCTTGGCGCTCTTTTCCGAGCGCATGCCCCATTCCATCTCGATCCCGCCCTGGAAGCTGAGCATCCGCAGGTAGCTGTCGGTCGCCAGCCCATCGGCGAGCGAGCCCGAAACTCCGCGCGCCGGGCGGCGGGTGAGGATCGCATCGGTCGCCTGCAACACCAGCACGTCCGCGCCCTGCCCGAAGCCCACCACCAGCAAGCGGTCCCCCGGTTGCGCCGTTTCCAGCGCGGCGGCGAGCATCAGCAGCGCATGCGCCGCGCCCGCATAGCCCACGCCATCGTCCAAGCCGTCGACCACGGTGCCTCCAAAGCCAATCGCCTTGGCCACCGCCGCCGCCGCGCCCTTGAGGTAGGAGGGCATGACGAAGTGCTGGATGTCGCCGATGCCCAGCCCTGCATCCTCCAGCGCTGCCTTGACGGCGGGCGGCACGATCTTCGCGTAGCCCTCATCGCGCACCCAGCGCTCCTCCCAGCCATAATCGGCCGGGGCATCCGCCGAACGGAAGTGATCGACGAACACCGCGCTCGACGTGGCTGAGCCGATCAGCCGCGCCACCACGCCCTCGGTGCCCAGCACGAAGGCCGCCGCACCGGCACCAAAGCTCAACTCCTGCGTGCTGGCAGGCTTGCCGCGCGGGTTGTCGGCGCCGACGACCAGCGCTCGCTCGCCGCCCTTCAGCGCCTGCAACAGCGCCGAAGTCCCGGCCCGCTGCGATCCCGCTACGTCCGAACAGGCGACCGAGCCCGCCGCGCCGATGGCCCCCGCCACGATCGCGGCATTCTGCAGGTCCGCATAAGGCAGGTTGGTGGAAGCCAGCCGGATCGCCTCGACGCCCTGCGCCCCGCCGCCGCCCAGCGCATCGCGCACGGCCTCCACGGCCATGGTGATCGTGTCCTCGTCCCAGCTCGCGAAGGCGCGGCTGCCCTTGGCGGCGGAGCGCAATCCCGGCGCCGCCCACTTGTGGGCCGCAGCGATATGCGCCCTCTCGATCCTGAGGCGCGGGACGTAAGCGCCATATGCGGTGATGCCGAAGTCGGTCATGGTTCTCTCAGTAGGACTTGGGAAGGCCAAGCTCTCGCTCGGCGATGAAGCTGAGGATCAGCTGCTCGGTGATTGGGGCGATGCGCATCAGGATGGATTCGCGGAACAGCCGCTCGACCTGATATTCGGTGGAGTAACCCATGCCGCCGTGCGTCATCACCGCGCGGGTGCAGGCATCGAAGGCCGCGCGCCCGCCCAGGAACTTGCCCGCGTTCGCCTCCGCCCCACACGACATGCCGTTGTCGTAGAGATAGGCGGCGCGCATTATCATCCAGTAGGCGCTCTCCAGATAGATCCAGTTCTCCGCGAGCGGGTGCTGGATGCCCTGGTTCTGGCCGATCAGCCGCCCGAACACCTTGCGCTCCCCGGCATAGCGCGCCGCCCGCGCCAGCGCCCCGCGGCCAAGGCCGACCGCCTCGATCCCCACCAGCACGCGCTCGGGGTTGAGGCTGTGGAGGATATAGTGGAAGCCCTTCCCCTCCTCGCCGATGCGGTCCGCCTCGGGCACGAAGTAGTCGTCGATGAAGGTCGCGTTGGAATCCACCGCGTTGCGGCCCATCTTGGGGATGCGGCGCACTTCGATCTGGTCGTGGTCGAGGTCGGTGTAGAACAGCGTCATGCCGTCGGTCGGACGCTTGCAGTCCTCCTTGGGCGTGGTGCGGGTGAGCAGCAGGATCTTGTTCGCCACCTGCCCGGACGAGGTCCACACCTTGCGCCCGGTCACGCGGTAGCCGCCGTCCACTTTGGTGGCGAACGTCTTGATGCTGGTTGTGTCGAGCCCGGCATCGGGTTCGGTCACGCCGAAGCAGGCGCGGTCGGTGCCGGCGATCAGCGGGCGCAGCATGCGCTCCTTCTGCTCGGGGGTGCCGTTCACCACCACCGAGTGCGGGCCGAAGATGTTGAGGTGGATCGTCGAGGCCGCCGAATAGCCGCCCGCGCTCGCCGCGACCTCGTGCATCATGATCGCCGCTTCGGTGACGCCCAGGTTCGCCCCGCCCAGCTCTTCGGGCATCGTGATGCCCAGCCAGCCGGCATCAGCCATGGCCTTGTGGAACTCGAACGGGAACGCCTTCAGTTCTTCCTTCTTCGACCAGTATTCATCGTCGAAGTCGTCGCAGACGCGGCGGACCGCATCGCGAATGGCTTCCTGTTCCTCGGAAAGGCGGATTTCCAAACATCCCTCCTGATCTTCTATTAGTTAGCATGCGTACCTATTTCAGACGGACTTTTCAAGAGGCTTGGCAAAGTCAGCGAAAGGCCGCTTCAGCGCGTGGAAGGGAAGGAAGGTCGCCGTTTTTCTATGAAGGCGCGCACGCCTTCCTCGAAATCGGCATCGGCCACCGATTCGGCGACGGCATCGCGTTCGGCGGACAATTGATCCGTTGGCGTACTTTCCAGAGACTGCTTCAAAAGTCTCAGGGCCCGGCGCACCGAACCGCGTGGCGCATCAGCCAGACGACGCGCCACCTTGAGCGCCTCGTCCTGCAGCGCGTCCGTCTCGACGATCCGGCTGACAATGCCGATGCGCATGGCCTCGGCTGCGTCGATAGAAGCGGCGGTCAGTGCCAGTTCGATCGCTTTGCGTACCCCCACCGCGCGCGGCAGCAGATACGAGAGCCCGCCATCCGGCGGCAGGCCGAGCCTCTGATGCGGGAACACGAAACGCGCGCCCGGCTCCGCCAGCGCTATGTCAGCGCCGCAGACATAGGCCACCGCCGCCCCGGCCACCGCGCCCTGGCACGCCACCACGATCGGCATCGGCAGGGCGATATAGGCTTCCATCTGGACCCGCGCCCGGTCCATGCGCGCGTGATAGTCGGCGTAGCGGTCTTCGGCGCTCTGGTCGATCGTCTGCGCGAAGCCCTTCACGTCGCCGCCGACGCAGAACGCCGCGCCTTCCGCCCGCATCAGCAGGACGCGCACGTCCGGCGCCTCGGCAGCCGCAGTAAATATCGCGCCAAGCTCGGGAATCGCGCCGCTGGCGATGGCGTTGCCGATGTCCGGCCGGTTGAACGTGAGGTACAGCACCCCCGCCTCCAGCCGGACGGTGAAGCCGGTGCAGGAACGGACGGCCTGCACTCCCAGAATATCCGTCATGGCACCCCTCCTGTCCCGGCGTCACTTTTGGTTTGCCTACGTACTATCTTTGCATAACCATGCCTGTCAATGGTACTAGATGGCCCTGAAGGTTCGTGACAGATGCGTCATCATCGGGCATGAACACAAGTCAGGCTTTTGTAAGCTTGCGCACGCTTCCGGTCATCGGCATCGGAAGCAGGACGCCCGAACCGTTTGTGATTGGAAGGCCATGCCCAGCAAGAAAAGTGATACCGCCGTCGCCGAGGCTATTGTCGAAGCTCCCGTCACCGAAGCGGGCGCTCCGCCGCGCCGTCCTTCCGCCAAGCAGTTCACGTTCGGCTATCTGATCCACGACGTCTCGCGCCTACGCAGGATCGTCATGGACGATATCATGAAGCCCTACGGCATCACCCGTTCGCAGTGGTCGCTGCTCAGCGCGCTGTCGCGCAGCGGCAATTCGGGCATGATGCAGGTGGACCTCGCCCGGCTTCTGGAAATCGGCAAGGTCACCACCGGCGGCCTGCTCGAACGCCTGGAAAACAGCGGCCACATCGAACGCCGCCCCGACGAGAACGACGCCCGCGCCCGCCGCGTCTTCATCACGGAAAAGGGCTACGAGACGATCGGGCTGATGATCACCGTCGCCAGCAAGGCGAACAAGCGCGTGATGAAGGGCCTCACCGCCGAGGAATCCAAGATCGCCGAAAAGGTGCTGTTCAAGGTCAAGATGAACCTGAAGGACATCCACTACGAGCACGTCCTCAATGGCAAGACCGAGGAAAACATCAACTTCCTCAAGGCGTCGGAGGACGATCTCTAGCCCCCACAACCATCCGTCATTGCGAGCGCAGCGAAGCAATCCAGGGCAGTCTTGAGCCGCCTTGGATTGCTTCGCTGCGCTCGCAATGACGAAGAGGACTATCGCCCCGTAAAATTCGGTCGCCGCTTCTCCACGAAGGCCGTCACGCCCTCGCGATAATCGTCGGTGTGGCGGGACAGGCCCTCGAAGGCGACGCTGGCCTCAAGAGTCGAGGTCAGCTTGTCACGCAACCCGATGTTCGCGGCCATCTTGGTGTAGCGGATCGCCGTCTGCGCACCCCGCGCCATGCGGGTGGCATAGGCCGCGACCGCCGCGTCCAGTTCGGCACCGGGGACCGCGAAGGCGATCAGGCCCAGCCGCTCGGCTTCGCTCGCCTCCACCGCCTCGCCCGTCAGCAGGTAGTGCCGGGCCTTGCCGTAACCGATCAGCGCGGGCCAGATCAGCGCGCCGCCGTCGCCCGCGACCAGCCCCACCTTGACGTGCGGATCGGCGAACCGCGCACCCTCGGCCGCGAAGACCACGTCGCACAGCAGCGCGATCGTCGCGCCGAAGCCCATGGCGTCGCCGTTGACCTTGGCGATCACCGGCTTGGGGCAATCGAGCAGCGAGGAGACGATGCGCTTCATCGTGCGCGCCTCCACAACGAAGGGCGCCAGCCCCTCTTCCAGTTCGCTAGCCAACCAGTTCATGTCGCCACCGGCGCAGAACACGGAGCCCGCGCCGGTCAGAACTATGATGTCGCTATCCGGGTCATCGGCCACCTCGTCGAACACCCGCGCCATTTCCAGATGAAGCCGGTGCGTCACCGCATTGGCCTTTTCCGGCAGGTTGATGCGAATGGTCAGCACGCGGCCGTCGCGTTCGAATTCCAGCGCCTGATAGCTGCCCTGATCCAGCATCCTCGTCACCTCTTCCTTGTCCGGGCTTTCCTATCCCGCCTCATATTGATACGCTTGCTTATCAACAAGCCCGAATCTACGGGTTCATCCATCCGGGGGAGCATACATGGATATCGACAGGATCCGCACGATGCGCATCGAGCCCATCGTGCAGGACTATGGCAAGCGCGAAACGATACTCTATGCGCTGGGGCTGGGCTACGGCGCCGATCCGCTCGACACCGCCGAACTGCCGTTCGTCTATGAGGGCGACCTCAGGATCGTGCCGTCCTACGTCAACCTGCTGTGCCACCCCGGCTTCTGGGCACAGCGCCCCGAATTCGGCATCGACTGGGTGAAGATTCTCCATGCCGAGCAGGAACTGCGCATGCACACCCCCCTGCCGCCGACCGGGGCGCTGCGCGGCGAATACCGGGTGCGCGCCGTCGAGGACAAGGGCGAGGGGCGCGGCGCGCTGCTGCATCAGGACAAGGAACTGTTCGACGTCGCCACCGGCACGCACATCGCCACGGTGCGCTCCAGCCTGTTCCTGCGCGGCAATGGCGGCGAAGGCGGCTTCGGCGAGCCGCCCGCACCCGCCACTCCGCTGCCGGACCGCGCGCCGGATCGCTCGATCGCCATCCCCACCCTGCCCCGGCAGGCGCTGATCTACCGGCTTTCGGGCGACTGGAACCCGCTCCATGCCGACCCCGCCATCGCCGCCAAGGCGGGCTTCGCAGTGCCGATCCTGCATGGCCTGTGCACCAACGGCATCGCCTGCCGCGCCGCGATCGCAACGTATTGCGACCACGACCCGACGCGCCTCGCCGCGCTGTTCACGCGCTTTTCCAAACCGGTGATGCCGGGCGAGACGATCCGCGTCGATTTCTTCGAGGAACCGGGCGTCATCCGCTTCCGCGCCGTGGCGCAGGAGCGCGAGGAAGTGGTACTCGACCGCTGCTCGCTGGAAGTGCGATGATGGCGCCGTCCGGCCTGCTCGGAAGCGATCCTGCGGAGATGCGGGCGCAGCGCCTCGGCATCGGCCGCCGCGTCGCGCTGGCTGGCAAGCTGCGTGCGCTGATACATGCGATGGCCGCCACCAGCGCCGACGACGCCACGCTCGACCGCGCCGCCGAACTGATCGAGAAGGCGCGCGCATTGCTCGCCTCGCAATCCTCGGAACGCGGCAGCCGCCTGCTCGACGGGCCGCTGATGGGGCTGGGCAAACTCAGCGAACTCGGCCCTTTCACCACGCCCAACCATGCCCTCGCCCCGTCGCTCGACCTGAATCTGGCCGAGACGGAGGCGGAGGCCGTCGCGGTCTACGGCGCGGCGCATGAAGGCGGGCCCGGACTGCTCCACGGCGGCTTCATCGCCGCCACGTTCGACGAACTGCTCGGCGTCGTCCAGCGCGGCGCGATCCGCATGACCGGCGAGTTGACGATCCGCTACCGTGCGCCTGCGTACCTCAATCGCCCCCTTCGCTATCGCACCTGGCTGGACCGGATCGAGGGGCGCAAGGCCTTCGTCAGCGGCACGCTCCACGATGGCGGAACTCTCTGCGCCGAGGCCAGCGCGACCTTCATCGCGCTGCGCGAGGCGCCGTTCGCCGTTCCCGACTGACGGCTACTCCACCGCCAGCGCCTGTGCGATCAGCGCGTTCAGGCGGCGGCGGCCTTCCTCGCGCAAGTCCTCGCCGATCGTCTCGACGCTGAGGATGCCGTTCAGAACCGTCGCGCCGATCACCAGGATCAGCGCCAGACCGGCGCGGATCTGCGGGCCGTCCTCCCCCAGTTGCGCGGCGAGCGGGGCGAAGACGTCCTCCACGAAAGCCTCGCCGATGATCCGCGCCGTGGCGGGCGAGGAGGCCGAGCGCAGGATGATGTAGAGCCGCTCCAGATCGGCGCGCTGTTCATCTTCCTGCCCGGCGAAGGCGAGGTCGCCCAGCCATGCCGCCAGTTCGGCGCGGCTGGTGGCGCCGCCGAACCACGGCTCGTCGCGCCGTTCCAGCAGCACTTTGCGGAACAGTTCCTCCTTCGATCCGAAGTAGCGGCTGACCAGCGCCACGTTCACCCCCGCCTCGCGCGCGACATCGCGCATGCCCACGGCCTCGTAGCTTTCGGCCGCGAAACGGCGGCGCGCAGCGGCGAGGATATCGTCCCGCGTGGCGGAAGCATTGCGTGAGCGGGAAGAAGCAAGGGCCATGCGCATGGCCTAGCCCCGGCAGAACCACATGTAAACCGCTGTTGACTTATGACGGATATGGTACTAATGCGAACCATATCAACACAACAGGAGAGGACCTGTCATGGCTCCGGTACAAAGCCTGGCGATCGACCAGCTCGTTCCCCAGCCGAACGAGATGTATGCGCTGGCGTTCACCGCCGTCGTCGCATTCGTTTCGGTGTCGCTGGTGGTGCGCTATTGCATGAAGCACGGCATCTGGTGGCCGATGATCGTGGTCGTGGGCGGCCTCATCACCTGCCTGCAGGAGCCGCTCTACGACCATCTCTATGGCCTGTGGTTCTTCGAGCAGGGGCAACTCAAGGCTTTCACCACGTACGGCATCCATGTGCCGCTGTGGCTGCCGGTGATCTACATCGCCTACTACGGCGCCAACACGATGTGGTACTGGCACCGGCTGGAAAGCGGGTCGAGCATCAAGGCGATGATGGCGATGTTCGCGGTGGAAGTGCTGCTGGCGGGGCTGGCCGAGCAGTTCTACATCAACGTGGTGGGGCTGTATAACTACCAGAGCAACCAGCCTTTCTACATTCTCAACTACCCGATCTTCGTCGCCATCGTGAACGGCGTGCCGCCGACGCTGGGGGCGATCATCATCTATAAGCTCAAGCCCCACCTGCAGGGCTGGCAAAACCTGCTGCTGCTGTTCCCGGTGCCCTGGGCCTTTGCCGCCAACTCTTTCGGCAGCGGATACCTGTACCTCTCGGCGCGCCATGCCGTTCCCGCAGTGTCGCAGCCGGTGCTCTATCTTGCCGCGGCGACGGCGGCGCTGGGCTCGATCGTGACGATCTGGGCGGCGCTCAAGGTGGCGGGCGTGCCGGTGGCGCGGTCGGCAGGCCGGACGGCATCGACGGCAAGGATGGTGCCGGCGGAGTAAGTCTCCCAGCGCGGCCCTCGGGCCGCAAACCTCAAGGGGCGGAGGAACCGGCTGGTTCTTTCCGCCCCTTTTTCATGTGCCACCCTCATTCGTCATTGTGAGCGAAGCGAAGCAATGACGAATGAGGGTGGTAGTCGACTTACCCCAGCATGGCGCGCGCGATGAGGCCGCGCTGGATCTCGTTGGTGCCGCCGAAGATCGACCAGCACCGGCCGTAGAGGTAATGGTGCGCCATCGCGCTCGCCTGCTGCGCGGCCGAGAGTTCGGCGCCCGGGGCAAGGTGGAGGTCGGCCGGATCGTGCACCGCGCCCAGTGGCCCCTCGATGGCGAGCGCCAGTTCGGAGAGCAGTTGCAGGATCTCGGTGCCGCGCACTTTGAGGATCGAGGCTTCCGGCCCGTCGCGGCTGCCGCCCTGCTGCCAGCCGCGCACATAGTCCCGCTCCAGCGCGCAGAGCGCCGTCAGCTGGATTTCGGCATCGGCCAGCCGGTCGGCGATCAGCGCGACTTGCGCCGTATCCCCCTCGGCCCCGCGCAATTGCGCGAACATCGCCTTGATCACGCCGAGCAGCTTCAGCTTCGGTCCGGTATCGGCGATGGCGACGCGCTCGTTGGCGAGGAGGAACTTGGCGATCGTCCAGCCCTGCCCTTCATGGCCGACAAGGTTCTCCACCGGCACCCGCACATCGTCGAAGAAGACCTGGTTGGTGTGGTGCTGCCCGTCGATGGTGACGATCGGGCGCACCTCGATGCCGGGCGTGGTCATGTCGATCAGCAGGAACGAGATGCCCGCCTGCGGCTTCACCTCGCGGTCGGTGCGCACGAGGCAGTGCATCCAGTCGGCCCAGTGGGCCTCGGTGGTCCACATCTTGGTGCCGTTGACGACGTAGTGGTCGCCCTCGCGCACTGCCGTCGTCTTGAGCGAGGCGAGGTCGGACCCGGCGTTCGGCTCGGAATAACCCTGGCACCACCACACGTCGCTCGACAGGATGCCGGGCAGGTGACGGGCTTGCTGCGCCGCGTTGCCGAACGTCTGGATCACCGGGCCGACCATGTTGACGCCGTAAGGGATGATGAGCGGCGCGCCGCTGCGCCCGGCTTCCTGCACGAAGGCGAGCTGGCGGTTAAGATCCCAGCCCTGCCCGCCCGCATCTTCCGGCCAGGCTCCGGCGAACCAGCCCTCGGCGCGCAGCAGCTTCTGCCAGCGCACGAAATCGTCCTTGCCGAACTCGAGGCCCTTCTCGCCCTTGAGGCGGATGTCCTCGGGCAACTTGTCGCGCACAAAGGCGGCCACTTCGGCGCGGAACACGGCGAGTTCGCCGTCGTCCTCCGCCGCCGGATCGAGGTCGGCCGCGCCTGCGAAATGGGCACGATGTACCGCTGCCGAACCTTGCGTCGCCCGGATCGCGGCGAGACGGCGCATATAGTGGCTGACGTCGAGTTCGTCGGACACGCCCATGCCGCCGTGCATTTGCACCGCCTCGTGCCCGACCAGCCGCCCCGCGTCGTCCGCCAGCGCCTTCGCCGCGCTGGCGAGCGCGCCTGCACCGCCCGTATCGCCCATGGCATCGAGCGCGGCGATGGCCCGCTCGGTCAGGGCGCGGGCGCTTCCGGTGGCGATCATCATCTCGGCCAGCCGGTGTTGCAACGCCTGGAAACTGGCGAGCGGCACGCCGAACTGCTTGCGGGTTTTGAGGTAAGCGGCGGTGCGTTCGCACAGCGCACCGAGGATGGCGACGCTCTCCGCCGCCAGCGCGCAGGCGTGGCGCGCCAGAGCCTGCTCGATGGTCGCCGCGTCGATGGCGAGGCGGCGCGCCGGGGTCCGGTCGAAATGCAGGGTCGCGGCCGAGGAACCGTCGATCAGGCGCGTCGGCTCGCGGCGCGTGGACGGCGCGTCGGCTTCCACCAGCAGGCAGGCAAGCGCGCCGGCGATTTCCGCCGTGACGATCCACGCGTCGGCCAGATCGGCGTGCCGCACGGCCCGCTTGGTGCCGCTGAGTTGCCAGTGCGCGCCATCGGCCTGCGCCGTAACCCGGCGCGGCGCGAAGCTGTCCAGCCCTTCGTCATGGGCGAGGACCACGACCCGCTCACCGCCGATCAGAGGTTCGACCGGCTCGCCCGCCTGCGCCAGCAGCCAGCCCGCGACGGCGCCGGAGGCCAGCGGCTCGACCAGCAGGTGCCTTCCGGCCGCTTCCATCACCGTGGCGAGATCGCGCATGGTGCCGCCGAAACCGCCCAGTTCCTCCGGGAAGGCGGCGCCGAGGATGCCCTGCTCGGCCAGATCGGGCCACAAAGCCATACGCTCGGGCACGGCGGCGGCCAGCCGGTGGCGTCGTGCCTCGAATTCGTTGCGCTGCGCCAGCAGGCGGCCCGCCATGTCGGCCAGCATGCGCTGCGTATCGGTCCTTGCGAAACTCATGACAAACTCTCCGGGCCGGGCGCCATGCGGTCCGGCCCGGTCATTGTCTTACGCCAGCATAAGCGCGACCGGTAAGGTTCGCCCAGCCGCGACGTGCCTTCTTTTCAGGAAATCTCGCCAAGCACGGTGCCGACGGGATACGTCTCGCCCGGCTGCGCGATGATGCGCAGCGTGCCCGAGACTTCCGCCTCCACTTCCTGCGTCGACTTGTCGCTTTCCAAGGCGAACAGCGCACTGCCGGCAGTCACCTGCCCGCCGTCCGCCACCAGCCATTCGGACAGGACGCCCTCGTTCATCGAAAAGCCCAGCTTGGGCAGCACGATCTCAGTCGCCATGGATGATACCTTCCGGTCAGGGGTTGAGCCAGGTTTCGCGGTCGATCCCGGCGTTGGCCTTGGCGAGCGCGGCGATTTCCAGCACGCCTGCGCCGATGGTGGTCGGGTCCTTGCTCGCCTGCATCTGCGGCCCGTGCTGCCAGCTCTCGATCACCGAGTAGCCGAAGCCCCAGGCCTCGAACACGCGGCCGGAAACCGCCTTCGCCTCCGGGCTGCACAGCCAGGTGACGAGCGCGGCGATCCATTCGGGGTCGCGGCGCTGCTTCTGTTCCTCGGTCAGTTCGCGCAGGCCGGCGGTCATGCGCGTCTCGGCGCGCGGGGCGATCGCGTTGACGGTGACGCCGAAGCGCTGCAACTCACGCGCGGCAAGCTGCGTCAGCGTGGCGATACCGCCCTTGGCGGCGGCATAGTTGGCCTGCCCCATGTTGGCGAACAGCGCGGAATGCGACGTGGTGTTGACGATCCGCGCGTCGACCGCCTCGCCCGCCTTGGACAGCGCGCGCCAGTAGTTGGCGGCGTGGTGCAGGGGGGCGAAAGTGCCCTTGAGGTGGACCTTGACCACCGAATCCCAATCGGACTCGCTCATGTTGACCAGCATGCGGTCGCGCAGGATTCCTGCGTTGTTGACGAGGATGTCGAGCCTTCCGAACGTGCCCACCGCCTGGTCGATCATCGCCTTGGCATCGTCCCAGCTGGACACGTCGGACGTGTTGACGACCGCCTGCCCGCCCATCGCCTCGATCGCGGAGACGACTTCCTGCGCCGGGGTCTGGTCGGCGCCTTCGCCCGCAGCGCTCGATCCGAGATCGTTGACGACCACTTTCGCGCCGTGCTCGGCCAGCTTGAGCGCGTGTGCGCGCCCCAAACCGCGCCCTGCGCCGGTGACGATCGCGACTTTTCCTTCCAGCAGACTCATTATCCCTCCTCCCGGCGCCCTGCGGCGCGCCGCGGCTCATGCCTTGCCTTCTCCTTGCATGATTCTAGTACGCCTGCAAACTGTTTTCTTGAAATGAGATTGCAACACCAGCAGCCACAATCCGTGGAATTGTTCGGGATTATCGCAAAAACCATAAATATCTTGCGATCGTCAATTCGGTATGCTCGATTACGATATATACGGAATCGCACAAGCGATCGACAATGGAGGACGCCCCGAAGTGCAACCGCACCAGCCGGTTACCAACACGCCTGCGCCACACATCCCCGGAGAACCGGGCGTGTGGATTCTGGTCATGGGCGACATGTTCGTCTTCGCGCTGCTGTTCGGCACCGTGGCCTACTACCGCATGGACGGGCCGGAGGTCTTCCATGCCTCGCAGGCCAGTCTCAATCAGGCGCTCGGGCTCACCAACACTTTCGCGCTGCTGACCAGTTCGCTGTGCGTGGTGCTGGGCCTGAACGCCGCGCGCGAACGGCGTGGCGGACGCGGCTGGATCACGCTGGCAATGGCGCTGGGCGCGATGTTCGTGGGCTTCAAGCTGCTCGAATATGCGCAGAAAGGCGGCGAGGGTCTGCTGCCCGACACCAACATGTTCTTCATGCTCTACTTCGTGCTGACCGGCATGCATCTGGGTCATGTGCTGCTGGGGCTGCTCGCGCTGTTCTTCATGCGCCGGGCGATCGATCCCGACATCTCGCCCGAGAACCTGCGGCTCGTCGAATGCTGCGCCATCTTCTGGCACATGGTCGACGTGCTGTGGGTGATCCTGTTCGCCATCTTCTACCTGCATCGATGAGAGCCATGACCGCGAAACTCCATAGCCCCGTCGCCACCTGGCTGATCCTGGTGGTCGCCACGCTGCTCTCCTACGTCGCGTGGATCGATCCCGAGCGACTCTCTCCCGCAGTCGCCGGATCGGCGGTGATCCTGATCGCGATGGCCAAGGCGTGGCTGATCGGCATGCGCTTCATGGAACTGGAAAGCGCCGTGCTGCCGCTGCGGATCGCCTACAACCTGTGGGTGGTGGTGGTCGGGGCGGTGCTGCTGGCGATGTTTGCCGTGGCGTGATGGCGACCGGCCAGACATTCCACTCTCGTCATTGCGAGCGTAGCGAAGCAATCCAGGGCGGTTTTCGCGGCCCTGGATTGCTTCGCTACGCTCGCAATGACGATTAGGCGCAAGGCACAAGGCCAGCCTAACTCCCCGCCGAAACCTCGCGGCAGTATTCGGCGAGGAATTCGGCGTCCACCAACGGCTCGAACAGCGCGCCCAGTTGCAGCAGGCAGGTGTTGATGACGCCCGCGCGTGCCGGTTCCAGATCCTTGTCGCGCGCCTTCTGGAAGAACATGCAGCCCCACATCAGATACCAGATGTTGTCCGCCAGCGCAGAGGGCGAGTTGGGGTAGCGCAAGGGCCGCACCACCTGTTCGTTGACGCCGCGCTGGACCAGTTGCGCCAGCCCCATGCGCGCCTGCTGCTCCACCCGGCGGAAGGCATCGACGATCTCCGGATCGAGCCGGTGCAGCGCCATCATCGAGGTGAAGAAGAACCGGTAGTCCCAGATCAGGTTGAGCATCGAGCGCAGCAGCCGGTGCGTCTCCGTGGCCGAGGGCATGCGGGTGCCGCTGAGCAGTTCGGCCAGAAACTGGCCCTGCATCTGGCTGATCTCACGGTCGAAACTGTCCTTGAGCGCGATGACGATATCGCGCTTCTTGGGGAAGTAGTACGTGAGATTGCCCGACATGATGTCGATGCGCTCGCAGATCATGGCGATCGAGGTGCCGTCGAACCCTTCGAGGTTGAACAGGTCGCGGCTCGCCGTCAGGATCAGGTTGCGCGTCGAGGGCCTGACGCCCGCTTCGCGGTCAGCAGCCAACTTGCGCTGACCGTTCGTGGACGCCATTCTTCGCACCTTCTTCAGCGGGGCGGGAGCCTGCGCCCCCGCGCCCCTTGGTCCTGATTGGCCGCCCAAGTTACCGGCGACCGAGATATTTGTCGATCTCGGCATGGTAGTGCCGGATGCGGATCTCGGAATCGCCCAGCAGGATGCCGCCGAAGGCCTTGCTGCGGATGCCCTTCTGCACCAGCGGCACGCGCAGAGCGTCCTGCGCCAGCACCGCGCCGAATTCCTCCAGCGTCTGCGGTTCGCGCACGTCGGGCCGCTCGGAGCCGTCCCAGCCGGGGGTGGAGGTCGCCTCCGGCCCGATCGAGGCAATATCCACCACGCATTCCTGCGTGCCGGGCACCGGCAGGTTCAGCGAGATCGCGCGGTAGAAGCTCTTTTCCGGGTCGGTGGGATGCGGGCGGAATATCTGGATCAGCAGCGCCTCGGCGAAGTAGTTGATGGTGATGTTGGGGAACACGAAGTAGTTCCAGTCGTCCGTCACCCGCCGGTCGTCGAGCTGGTCGAAGAAGTCGGTGTAGCCGTGGCGCGCCGCCCATTTGCGCTTGGTGTCGGCCAGCGCCTTCCAGTATTCGTAGCCCTTGATGTCGGTGTAGTCGTCGGGGTTGCCGCCGAAGAACTGGACGTACATCTGCAGGAACGGGTTGACCGTGTCCTGGTCCTCGTGCCGCCCGGAAACGAAGCCGTAAGGCACGATCATGCGGCTGAGGCCATGGTCGTAAAGGTCGTACTGCGTCTCGTGCGTGGCCGAGAACGGGATGACCTCAGGGTGGACCTCATCCGCATGGTAGAACTCGATGAAGGCGTCGAGCGCGGTCTTCCAGTTGGCGTCCCAGGTCGTCTCGAAGTCGCCGATCACGCGGAACTTGTCGAGCGGGAAGACCTCCATGTGCTCGATCATGACGTTGAGGTGATCGCGAAGGCTGATGCCCTCGTCCGCCATGCTGATGAACACCAGCGTGTTCCACACCCCGCAGCGCATCCGCTTGAGGCCGGGGCGGTGCGCGATCGTCTCGCGTCGGAACAGCATCTCGTCCTTGATCTCGACGTTCTTGCCGGTGCGGTCGAACTTCCAGCCGTGGAAGTCGCATTCGAAGCAGCCCTTCTCGCCAAGGCTGCCGAAGCGCTGGCTGACGATGCGGTTGCCGCGGTGCGGGCAGACGTTGAAGTAGGCGTTCACGCCCTCGTCGCCCGGCCCGTCGCGCACGACGATCACCGACTCGCGGCCGATGTCGATCATGAAGTAGTCGCCCACTTCGGCAAGATCGTGCGTCAGCCCCGCGAACTGCCAGGTGCGCGTCCACATGTGCTCCCATTCCCGCTCCGCCTCGTCGCGCGAGTAATAGCGCTCGGCGCTCAGCACGCTGCCGCCGTGGTCGATGAACGGGGCCTTGGCGCCCGGATCGCCCGGCGCCGCATCGGGGTAGCGCACGAAGCCGGTTTCATGGGAATATCGGGGGGTGCTCTGGAAGTTCATTCTTGCCTCTCCAAAGGGTCGTTCATATCGGCTATATGGTTCGCCTGCTTACTGATTGAATAGACCCTCACGATCGGGTACGTCAACCTTTCTAGTAGGCACGTACAAATCAGGGAACGGCGGGATTGTGCGCTTGCAGGCGCACGACCTTCGCCTGTTTCGTGCAGAGCTACGGCAAGAACGCAATGTGGAGAGATTCGCGATGAACGCCCCGACCGATCCCCGGACAACCGCGCCCGCCCCGCTCGACCCGCAGGAGGTCAAGCTGTCACGCACGGCGACGTGGAGCGGGATCGAGACGCCCGCCTTCTACGGCCCGGCCGGCGGCGGCGATGCGGATTACCGCGCGAAGCAGGCCGATCCGGGGCAGTACCCCTTCACGCGTGGCAGCTACCCGCAGATGTACCGCAGCCGCATGTGGACCTTGCGCAACATCGTCGGCTACGGATCGCCCGAGGATACGCTGGCGGGCATCCACCAGTCGCTGGCGGGCGGCTCCACCGGCATCAACATCGTGTTCGACGTGCCGACCCAGCAGGGCATCGACCCCGACCACCCGGCGTTCGGCATGGAGGTCGGACTGGAGGGCTGCTCGGTCCCCTCGCTCCCCGACATGGAGCGGCTGATGGCCGACATCGACGTGACCCGCACCGACGTCGCCTGGCACGCCACGCTGTTCGCCTATACGCTGACCGCCGCGATGGCCAAGCGGCGCGACATTCCGCTCGATCAGATACAGGGCTCGCACATGCCCGACCACCTGCAGCAGACACTTTCGGGCTGGGGCACGCATGTCGTGCCGACCGACCTGGCCCACCGCGCCACGGTGGACTGCGTGGAATTCTGCGTGCTCAACAGCCCGCGCTGGGCACTGGGCATGCCGCAGGCCTATGACCTTCGCGAACGCGGCGCGACCCCGGCGGCGGAGATCGCCTTCGGCATGGCGATCGTCAACAAGACCATGGAAGACCTGATCGCGCGCGGCCTCCACGTCGATCAGGTGGCGCCCAGCATCGCCTGGGTCTCCACGTCCGACATCGATTTCTTCGAGGAAGTCGGCAAGTTCCGTGCCCTGCGCCGGATGTGGGCGACGACAATGCACGAGCGCTTCGGCGCGAAGGACGCCCGCTCGATGCGGCTGCGCATGGCGTGCCACACTTCGGGCAAGAGCCTCGTCTTCCAGCAGCCGATCAACAACATCACCCGCGCCGCGCTGCAGAGCTTCGCTGCGCTGTGCGGCGGCGTGCAGAGCCTGGAGGCCTGCACCTACGACGAGCCGATCTGCATCCCCACCGAGGAAGCGCGCGAGATCGCCACGCGCACCCAGCAGATCCTCGCGCACGAAGTCGGCGCGGCGCGCGTCGCCGATCCTCTGGGCGGCAGCTACTACGTCGAGGCCCTGACCGATCGGATCGAGACCGACGCCAAGGCCCTGCTCGCGCAAGTCGAGGACATGGGCCTGCTCAACGCGGTGGAGAACGGCTTCATCGAAGGCTGGATGGACGCGGCGAACCTGCGCTTCGAAGAGGAGCTGGAAGCAGGCGAGCGGTTGCAGGTCGGCAAGAACTGCTTCCAGTCGGCCGACAGCAAGACCCCGCCGCGCTTCGCCTTCAACCCGGCGAATACGCAAGACCATATCGCCCGCTTCAAGGCGATGAAGCGCGACCGCGATCAGGCGGCGGTGCAGGCCACCTTACAGCGCCTCTACGACGACGTGCGCGCCGGGCGAAACATGCAGCCGGGCATGATCGACGCCTTCCTCGCCTCCGCCTCGATCGGCGAGACCTGGGGCGTGGTGCGCATGGGCATGGGGCAGGCCTATGATGCCTACCGGACGCTGGAGTGTCCGTTCGCGCTGACTTGAGGGAGCAGGCGGAGCGGATGTTGCCCGACCGTCATCCCGGCGCAGGCCGGGATCGCCGGCAAGGCCGCGCGATCCCGGAACGCGGCGTTACATCGCAAGAGTACCCAGCGGTCCCGGATCACGTCCGGGACGACGATAGCGCTAGGTGCGTTAAAGGTAGGGAGCGGACCTGCCCCAAGGGCGCCTCGTCATCCTGAACTTGTTTCAGCATCCATCGGGCAGTTGGTGCCGGCATTTTGTGTCGCAAACTGCTATCTCGGTTCGCTCATCACGAAACCGAGCTATTGGCTTGATGGCCCCTGAAACAAGTTAAGGGTGACGGCGGATTTGGGTGGGAAGCGGACGCTAACACCACCTCCTACTTCGCCAGAATAGCAGCGCAAAACTACCTAATGCCACGGTCAGAGCGACGTATGCTGCGCCAAAGAAAGGTCCCATGCCAGCTTGACCATCGGACATGGGACCCGACGTTTCCACTTGCCACCACGCAAGGCGAAACACGATCTGGTATGCCGCGACCGCTGCTGCCCCCGCTCCGAGCAACGAAATCACTAGCCGTTTGATAAGAATCAGCATGCGCAGAGAGTGGGGCATTCGGGAACTAGTCGCAATGTGCTGAAGGTCCGCAACGGGGCGGATGCCGATAGGTAGCTTTTGCCAGCAAGGAGGTGGATTCCGGGCAGGCAGTATGTATGTTCAAGGCATGGAAAAGAGCCTTTGCATCGCGACACTGCCATTGGCGCTCATCGCATATCTTGTTCAGGGTAAGATCGCGTCTGCCAAACTCGTGGTCTTAGGTGGAATTGCCATCATGGTTTCACTTGGCGCTGCATTTGCTGGGACAGTGATGCCGTTCACGCGCGACCTGTCCGCCGCTGACACCGAGATTGCTGTCAGTGGCATCGCAGCAATTGGAATCTTCGGTGTCCTCTTAGCGGTCCCCGCGCTTTCCGATATTTTATTGCGACGCCGGAAGGTCTGATAAGTGGCGAAAGCCGCCGAACACCAAACTACCGTCGATCAGCAAAAGAACGGCCACAAAACGTGCGCGTCTAGGATTTTCCTACAGGCTGTCGATGCGGGTACATTTGCCGTATGCCCCACCCCGCTTCACCCTGCGCATCCCGCCTATACCGCGGGCAAATGCACGAAATGCAAGGTGACATTTCCCGCGCACAAGGTGACACATCCGCACCGCAAGGTTACACATGCCGCGCAAGAAAAATCACGGTTTTCCGCCAAAATCGCACTGTCCCGGCCCAAGGTTACACCGTTTCCCCTCTGGACCGTGTAAACCGTGTAAACCCGGTGTCACCTTGCGCGGCGAGCAACCTATTGCTGGAAGGTCTTTTCCGCCGACACGCGGTTCAGCCAAGACACGATGTCCTGCATCGTGGTGCCCGGCCCGAACAGGCCGCTGACGCCCATGTCGCGCAGGGCGGCCTCGTCGTCGGGGTGGACGAGGCCGCCGACCATCACGCTGACATGGCCAAGGCCCGCCGCCTTCATCGCATCGGTGAACAGCTTCATGTAAACGAGGTAGCCGGCGGTGGAGAAACTGAGGCCGACGAATTCCGGCTCGGCCTCGCGCACGCTTTCGACCATCTGGTCGATGGTCAGGTGCTCGCCGGCGAAGACGACCTCAATTCCGGCGCTGCGCAGCATGCTCGCCACCGTGCGGATGCCCTTGGTGTGGACGTCCGACCCCAGCATGCCCAGCACGCAGCGGATGGCGTTGCCCTGCTGGCGCGGCAAGCCTTCTGCGGTCATTTGCGGAAGAGCCGGAACAGCGCGAACAGCCCCAGCAGCCCGCCGCCGATCAGCGCGGGAACCGACGTGCCACGCACCGGCATGACCGCGGCCTTGGCCATCGTCGGCACCGACATGGTGCGGAAGGCCGCGCGCATATCCTCGGGCCGCAGCACGGCCTTGACCGGCACGGCGCCCATGATCGTGCCGGACACGATCAGGTTGCCGCCTTCACTGGTGATGCGGGTGATCTCCATCAGTTCGGAATTGTCGGTCGTATAGAGCTTCATGGCAATGTCCTTCGCAAGATGGGTCAGAGATGGAACACGGCGTTCAGATCGATGCCCATGTCCTTACACATGACCATCGCCGTGGGCCGCCCGCCCAGCGTCACCGTGCCGCCCGGGTGCATGAACGGCCCGGTGAGGTAGAGGCCGTCGATACCCGGCACGCCGTAGTTGGCGAGCGCGGGCG
Source organism: Novosphingobium sp. fls2-241-R2A-195 (assembly GCF_030209485.1). Lineage (NCBI taxonomy): Bacteria > Pseudomonadati > Pseudomonadota > Alphaproteobacteria > Sphingomonadales > Sphingomonadaceae > Novosphingobium > Novosphingobium sp. fls2-241-R2A-195. Next base: position 19,219 of record NZ_JARVRY010000031.1, on the reverse strand, counting down.
TCGGACGGCGGCCGAGGATCTGCCCGCCCGCCGTGCCGATGCCGAAGATGTCGCCGTTCTGCATGCTGGCGGAATGGCGGTGGTGGTCCAGCGGCGTCTCGATCAGACGGCCGAGGATGTGGCTGTCCTTGAGGTTGGTCGTGTACTTTTTGAACGAGGTCCAGACATGCTCGCCATATTCGTCGCGCAAGTCCTCCCACGCCGCCAGGCCGCCGTCCTTCAACTCCATCGGCGCGAAGTGGTAGAGGTAGAGCGCGCAGTTCTCCGGCTTGGGAACGCGGGTCTTGTCGATGTAGCTGTTGATGATCGTCAGCGGGTTGAAGTGGCCGTAGGGCACTTCGCCGTACTTGTAGCCATCGTAGATCTTGCGCATCGCCTCGAAATCGCCGCGCGGCATGTATTCGACGACCATCGACTTCTTGAGGATCGGGTCGTTGCCGCCGATATATTCGGGCTCGACCGAAAGCGAGATCTGCTGGTTGACGGCGCCATGGTTGGACAGGCGCACCTCGCGCGCGGCCTTGGCGATCACCGGATCGACCTCGGGCACCAGATCGCCGAGCAGATGCGGGTGGATCGATGCCAGCACCGCCTCCCTTGCCGAGATGACCTCTCCATCGGCCAGCTCCACCCCGCTTGCCCGGCCGCCCGAGACGATCACGCGCGTCACATGCGCATTGGTGCGCACGGTGCCGCCGAAGTGCTCGACCGCCTGCGCCAGCTTGTTCGAGAGCTGCTGCGTGCCGCCCTTCACCGCGAAGGCGCCGTTGGCGTGGACCAGCGCGAAGAGGTTGAAGACGAGGATGCCGGTGCCGTTGGCCTCCGGGTTCTCCATCGCCTCGCCGATCCACTTGAGGTGATGGAGGCGCACCTCGACCGATTCGAAGTAGCTGCAGATGATGTCGTAGGCGCTGATGTAGAGGCTGCGCACCACTTCGTCGCCCAGCGGATTGCCTTCGAGCAGGCCCATGAAGCGATTGAACGGCATCGGCGGGTTGGCCATACCCATGCTGAGCAGCGGCGCCAGTGTGACGCAGCGGCGGCCCAGCTCGCGGTACGCCTCGGCGTCCTTTTCGGAGAATTGGGCGATCGAGGCTGCGGTGGCGTCGATGTCCTTGCTGGAGACGAGGATCGAGCCATCGTCGAACAGCGTCGTGAACGCCGCCTCCCACTCGATGAATTCCAGCCCGAACTTGGAATAGAGCCCCAGTTCGTCGTTGCGCAGCGCCGGGCTGCTGAAGCAGGTCATCAACCCGGTGGCGTGGGGATCGTGGATGAAGCCGGGCGCGACTTCGGTGGACACCGCGCCGCCGCCGACGTGATCGTTCTTTTCCAGCACCAGCACGCTCTTGCCGGCCTTGGCCATGTAGGCCGCCGCCGTCAGCGAATTGGAGCCGCCGCCCACCACCACGATATCGTACAAAGCCGTCACCGCATCGCTCTCCCGCTCGCGAAATCCCCGGCGCCGACATTTGGTTCGCCAGCGCACCTTATCGAATCGATCTAGGGCAAGCGATCCATGTCTGTCCAGCCCCTTTGTGCAGCTTTCAAAGCTACACTTCTGCTGAATTTAAGGGCATTGACCAGCAGCCTAGTACGTGCGACCAATAATGGATTGCTAGCACACTATAAGCGTGGAGCGAGGGGATATGGAAGTATTTATCGCCGGCCTGGGATTCGATCTCGGCAGCGACTGGGGCATTTTCTGGACCTGCACGGCGTGGACCTTCGCGGTCGTCACGCTGATCTGGGTCATCGGACTTTTTCAGCCCACGCACTCGATGATGGATGGCTGGTACGGCTTCGGTTACGCGACCGCCGCGGGGCTTGCCTACCTGCTGACGAAGACGTCTTCGCCCACCGCCGCAGTCGTGTTGCTGATGGCGGGGCTGCACGGCTGCCGCCTCGGCTGGTATCTGTCGAAGCGCTGGTTCGGCTATGCGAAGGAAGGCGGCGGCGACGCGCGCTATTTCGGATTCAAGGACAAGCTTTCGCCCGGCTACTGGTGGAAGAGCTTCTTCGTGGTAATGGAGCCGCAGGCGATCGTCATCGCGGTGATCGGCATCCCGTCGGTCTGGGGGATCATCGGCAACCGTTCGGACGCGCCGATCGGGGCGCTGGGCATCCTGGGCATGATCGTCTTCGGCGTCGGCTATTATTTCGAGACGGTGGGCGACGGCCAGTTGCAGGCGTTCAAGGCGGACGCCAACAACAAGGGCCGCTACTTGCGAACCGGCGTATGGACCCACACGCGCCATCCCAACTACTTCGGCAACACGACCGTATGGTGGGGCATCTGGCTCACCGCTGTTGCAGGCAATCCGTCGATCTGGTGGACCGTCGCGGGCCCGCTGTTCAACACGGTGATGCTGACCGGCGTGCTGGGCAAGGCGTTCCAGGACAAGCACATGGGCGGGCGCCCGGCCTACCAGAAGGTCATGGCCGAGACGCGCGGCTTCCTGCCGCTGCCGGTCCGGAAGGCCTAAGAGCGAAGGGCGTGCGATGACGGCAGCCACCGCCTTGGACGAACGCACCGAGGAGCACGACCTGCTCGCCGCCGACGCGCTCGCGCCCGGCGAGATGACCGGGGTGCGCGCGGGGCGCTGGTCCGTCCTCCTCGTGCGCACGGCCGAGGGGTGGCACGCCCTCAACGACCGCTGCCCCCACGCCGCCGCGCGCCTCTCGCCCGGGCGGCTGCGGGGGCGGCAGGTGCTCTGCCCACTGCACGGCGCCCGCTTCGACATCGCCAGCGGACGCTGCGCCGGCGCCGCCTACGGCGCGGTGCGCACGTTCCCGCTGCGGGTTGAGAACGGCCGCGTGCTGGTAACGCTGCCCGCGCGGCCGCCCGAGATGGTGGAGACACCACTTAACTGACGAACAGGAAAGGCCTGCAACGACAGGCCGAACGGGGAGAGAGAAAACAATGCGGTACAGCATCACGGCTCTTGCGATCGCGCTGGCAGCGCACGCGACCGCCGCGTCCGCGCAGGAGGACAGCGCGGCGACCGATGAGGAAATCATCGTCACCGCCGGCAAGATCGGCACCAATCTCGATCGCGCGCCCGTCGCCGCCGTCTCGCTCAGCGGCGAGACGCTGGAACGGCTCAATATCCAGAGCGTGCGCGATACGCAGATCCGCATGCCCTCGGTCGTCTACGACACCAGCGGCGGATCGGCGCAGGTGTATATTCGCGGCATCGGCACCAATTCCGCCTACGCCGGGCTGGAATCGAGTATCGGCACCTATCAGGACGGTGTCTATCTCCAGCGGCAGGTCGGCGCCGCGCTCGACGTGGTCGACATGGCCGGGGTCGAGGTGCTGAACGGGCCGCAGGGATCGCTCTACGGCCGCAACGCGACCGGCGGCGTGATCCTCGTCACCACCAAAGACCCGACCGACCGCTACGAAGGCTCCGCCTCGGTCGAGTACGCGCGGTTCGACAGCGTGACCGCCGAAGGCGTCGTCAACGTGCCGCTCTCGCAGGACTTCGCGGTGCGCGTAGCGGGCAAGTATGCCTATAGCGACGGCTACGTCACCAACGTCGCCAACGGCGACAGGCTGGGCGGCTATCGCAATGCCACAGTGCGCGGCAAGCTGGGATACAATCCGGCAGGGCCGTTCTCGGCGGTGCTGGCGGTCGAATATTCGCGGCAGGTCAGCGATCCGATCGCCCGGCGGCGCCTGACCGGCGCGCCCGAATGCCTCGCCTGCGCCGTCTATGGCGAGAACCTGCCTGCGCCTGGCGGCTTCTACGAAGTGGACCAGACCCGTTCGCGCGACACGCTGATCTCCTACACGGCCGGCACACTCAATTTGCGTTACGAGGGCGAGGGCTTTTCGGTAGTCAGCGTGACCGGCTACCGCGACTTCTCCTACAAGGTCTTCGTCGATCAGGACTTCGCCGCCGGAGACCTGTTCCGCACCCGCGCCGAGGAATATGGCTGGACCTTTACGCACGACAGCTTCGTGCGCACCGACTTCGACGGCCCGTTCAATTTCCTGCTCGGCGTCAGCGGAGAGATCGACCGCGACACTCTGCTCGGCCAGTTCTTCGGCGATGCCTTCGGCAGCTTTCAAGGCGGGATCAACCATTCCCGCGTCGATCTGCGCTCGATCTCACCTTATGGTGAGTTCTACTATGCGATCACGCCCAAGCTGAAGCTGACGCTCGGCGGGCGCTACAACATCGACGAGAAGAAGCTGCGGGTCACCAACGACCCCACCGCCGTCCTCGCGCCAGGCGCCACCGCGCAGTTCCGCCAGAAGGACGTGTTCAAGGACTTCACCCCGCGCGCGGTGCTGTCCTACGAATTGCCCGACGGCACCGTCTACGCCAGCTTCAGCCGGGGTGCCAAGAGCGGGGGCTACAACACCCCTGCCCTCAACCCGCTGGTGCCGCTGCAGTCGGAAAAGCTGACGAGCTATGAAGTCGGCGCCAAGACCGCGCTGTTCGACCGCCGCCTGAAACTGGCCGCTGCCGGGTTCTATTACGATTACAAGGATATCCAGGTCAGCTTCGTCGATGCCGCGAGCGGCGGCGTGCGCGCGGAGAATGCGGCGAATGCGCGGGTCTACGGCCTCGAACTGACCGCTTCAGCCGAGCCGGTCACCGGCCTCACCATCAGCGGCGGCGCAACCTGGCTGGACGCGAAGTTCAAGAGCTACACATCGGCGGCGATCTTCTGCCCCAAGGCCTATGCCTCACCCGGATACCCGGGCTGCCCGACGCCGACCGGAGGCCCCGGCATGGTCAACGGCGTCGCCGACCTCTCCGGCTCGCGCCTGCCGCGCGCGCCCGAATGGTCGTTCTCCGCAGCGGTGGACTACACGATTCCGCTGAGCGACGATTATGACGCGATCCTCACCGTGGCCGATCGCTATACCGGCAGCTACGATTTCCTCGCGGGCGCGGGCGGACCGCTGGGCCTCAGCCGTCAGGATTCGTTCCACATGGTCACCGCCAGCGCCTCGCTGGTACAGCGCCCGGGCGGGCTCAAGCTGCGCGCCTTCGTGGAGAATCTTGCCAAGGCGAAGTACTATCTCGACCTGCCGACATCGGCGTTCGGGATCGCCGGCTCGGTCGGCGCGCCGCGCACGTACGGCGCCAGCATCGGTTTCAGCTTCTGACAACGGGAGGAGAGGTTCCCATGACAATGACCCAGACTCTGAATCAGGCGGTAAACAAGGCCCGGCAGATGACCGAGCACATCCGCAGCGACGACATTCCCTGGCTGCCCTACGGCCCCATTCCCAATTCAGAATGGCGGGTGCTGCAGGTGGACGAGGAGTGGAACATCGTCGTCATGAACTACCGCATGGGTCCGTGGGTGACCACGCCCGTCCACGGCCACCACTGCGCCGCCACCGCCTATACGCTGGAGGGCGAGTGGTTCTACGACGACTACCGTTTCGAGGCAGGCGACATCGCCTTCGAGATCGGCGAGGAAACCCACCAGCCCATCACCAAGGACAAGGGCGCCACGCTGCTGACCACGCTGATCGGCGGCAAGGGCAACGACCGGCTGCTGGAGAACCACTTTCCCGACGGCACCACGCAGATGCTGCGCACCCGGCTGTTCAAGGCCTGCGAGCGCCTGACGCCCGAAGAGTTCGCCAAACTCGATCTGGCGACGCTGTTCGACTGAGATGAAAATCCTTGTCCTCGGCGCCACCGGCTATCTCGGTCGCCATCTGGTGCGCAACCTCGTCTCCGGCGGCCACGCGGTTTCCGGCTTCGTGCGAGGCGAAGTCGGAGCACGCACCGTCGCCGAGGATGGGGCACAAGCCGTACGCGGCGACCTGACCGATATCGCCACCGTTCCCGCAGTGGTGGACGATTTCGATGCCGTCATCATGGCTGCGCAGCTGATGCTGGACGAGGAATACCGCCTCGTCTCCGCCATGCTTGATGCGCTGGAAGGCACCGACCGTTGCTTCGTGTTCACCAGCGGCACCAGCGTCATGTCGATCCCCACAGGCGGCGACTGGGACGAGCGCAGCTTCGCCGAGGACGAGCCTTTCGTCCCCCGCCGCCAGATCGCCCCGCGCCTCGCCGCCGAACAGATCGTGCGCGACGCCGCCGCGCGCGGGGTTCGCGCGATGGTGGTGCGCCCGCCACTCATCTGGGGCAACGGCGGCTGCCAAATCATCGCGCAGTTCTACCATTCCGCGCGCGAGACCGGCGCGGTGTGCCATGTCGGCCGAGGCCTCAACGTCTATTCCAACGTCCATGTCGAGGATCTGGCACAGCTCTATCGTCTGTGCATCGAGAAGGGCCGCGCAGGCGCTCTCTACTTCGCGGTGGCGGGCGAGGTCAGCTACGGCGTGATGGCTGCCGAGATCGCCCGGAATCTGGGCGTCCCCACCCGCAGCGTCACGGTGGAGGAAGCCTGCGAAATCTGGGGCAAGGGGCTAGGCGGGATCGTGCTGTGTTCATGCAGCCGCCAGCGCAGCCCGCGCGCACGCGAGGAACTGGGCTGGGCGCCCGATCCGGCCCGGCTCGATATCCTGGAAGACTGCCGCAACCCCGCTTACGCCGCGCAGACGGACCGCCCCGCCGCCTCATGGGTGCGGTCCGCGTCCTGACTATCCGGCAAAAGCCGGATAGTCGGTGTAGCCCTTCTCCTCGCCGACATAGGCATAGTCGAAGTTCGCCTCGGCGAGCGGAAGCCCCTGCCGGAAGCGCGTCACCAGATCCGGATTGGCAATGTAAGGGCGCCCGAACGAGATCGCATCGGCCTTGCCCTCGGCAATGAAGCGCGCGGCGGTTTCGGCATCGAAGCTGCCGTTCTGGATCACGCTGCCGCCGAAGGCCTCGCGCAGATCCTCGATGACCGGCTTTTCGGGCGCCTCCATGAAGCCTGAAGCAATCGGCTCGATGAGGTGGATATAGGCCAGCCCGGCCTCGCGCGCCGCTCTGCCGATCCCGCGCGCGAGCGCGGCCGGATCGGCGTCTCCCATCCCCTTGCGTTCACTCGTGGGACTGATACGCAGGCCGATCCGTCCCGGCTCGATCTCCCCGGCGACGGCGGCGAGCACTTCGCGCAGGAAGCGCAGCCGGTTATCCACGCCGCCGCCGTAGCCGTCGGTGCGCAAGTTCGATTTCGACTGCAAGAACTGATCGATGATATAGCCGTTGGCGCCGTGCACCTCGACCCCGTCGAAGCCCGCGCGCATGGCGTTGCGCGCACCGCGACGATAGGCGGCGACGACACCGTCGATATCCGCCTGCGTCATCTCGCGCGGGATCGCATAAGGTTTCATCGGCAGGAACAGCCCGGTATCGCCGTCGGGGCGAGGCGCGAAGGTCATCCCCTCCCCCGCGATCGGCGAAGGGCCGACCGGTGCCTGCCCGCCGATGTAGTCCGGCAGCACCAACCGTCCCATGTGCCAGAGCTGGGACACGATCCTGCCACCTGCCGCGTGAACGGCATCCGTCACCGCCTTCCAGCCTGCCACCATCTCGTCACTCCATATGCCGGGGACGCGATACCAACCCATGCCGAGCGGATCGACCGCAGTCGCCTCGCTGACGATCAGTCCGGCGTCCGCGCGCTGCGCGTAGTAGCGCGCCATCAACGCAGTGGGGATATTGCTTTCGGTCGCGCGCGCGCGCGTCAACGGCGCCATTATGAGGCGATTGGGCAGGTGCAGAGCACCAAGGGTCGCAGGCTGGAACAGGCGATCGGCAGACGGCATGCGGGCTCTCTTAACACGTTGATATCAACGCCCATACATATAGTTCGCATGATAACTATATGTAAATCGATAAGTGTCGCTTTCAATCTCACAGGGTTATCGCGCTACCACATGGGGCCGGGGCATTCCCGGCTGCTGTCCATGATGCATCAGGTTTCCGATAGTGCAGGCTGCGGCATCGCTGCGTCTGCAGCGGCTAATTGATTACCTCGCCGACGCTGGCCTCCAGGCTGACGCCTCGGGTGGCGCCGGAATATATTTGCCGAGATGCCATGCGACGGGCTGCCATCGCACGTCATGGCTTCGTGCTTACCTTCAATACAGCGAATAATCTCTTTATTGGATTGTACAGAAGCCAATTCGCGACCATGCTGCCATTCCAACACGGAATGACGATGTGGATCGATTATCGACGTTGCGACTGCTGACCCGCGTAATCGAGCTGGGCAGCTTTACGCGTGCCGCGCACGAACTCCGCTTGGGGCAGCCATCCGTCAGCAAGCAGATTGCCTCGCTCGAGGCGTATCTGGGAACGCGGTTGCTGGAACGCACATCTCGCGGACTCCGCCCGACCGCAGCAGGCCTGGACCTCTATCATTCTGCGCTGCGCCTGATGAGTGACCTTGAGGAAACAGAGGCGCGCATCCGGGGCGGATCAACAATCCCAAATGGCCTTGTGCGCATTGCGACCCCTCCGGCACTTGGGCGGATGTATATAGTACCCCGTCTTCCTGCGTTTTTCGCACAGTTTCCGGAGATCGAGATTGAGTTCACGGCCGGGCAAGCTTTTGCCGACCTGGTCAAGGACGGGGTGGATGTCGCGCTGCGCGTCGGTGAGCTTGGTTCGTCAGGCCTGATCGCCCGCAAGATCGGCGAGATGCAGATGGTTACCGTTGCATCTCCCGGCTATCTCGCCACGCATGGGATTCCGGTGAGACCACAGGACCTGGCACAGCATAATCTCATTGCTGCTCAGACCGGAGGGCGGGTCGTCGAATGGCGGTTCAGCAGCAAGGAGGGAACGGTTGCGATAACGCCGACGAGTGCGTTCCGATCGAACGAAGGCGAGGATCTGCGGGCCGCAGTTCTCGCAGGTCTGGGCATTCTGCACGGACCAGGCGCGCTGTTCCAGGCGGATATGGAAGCCGGCAAGATCGTCAGGCTTCTTGAAGGCTACACGACCGATGCGGACCCGATCCACCTGGTAACCTTGAGCGGACGCAAAATGCCGTATCGCGTGCGCGTCTTCATCGACTTTCTGGCGGCGACCTTCGCCAGCGAGCCTGCGCTTCGGATGACCTGATCATTCTTACAAGGAATGGTTACTATGTCTGGCCACGGTCTACATCCGAGGGTTTGCCGACCATAGATCCGGTTGGTGGCGCCAAGACGACGCCAGCCAGATTAGGACAGCATCATGTTGAAAATCGACCAACCCACCTATACTGCGGACAAACTCGCAGCAGCGGAAACCCTGTACCGCTTTGCGGCTGGAATCGACCTCAAGGATGACGACTTGCTCGCATCGGCCTTCGCGGTGGATGCTGTGTCCGATTTCAGACCCGCGGCCGCCAAGGCCGGTTTCGAATATCCGGTGCTGCAGGGGCGGGAGAATATCGTCGCCGCCCTGTCCGGATCGCTCAAGTCGCTCGCCACCACGCATTCGATCAGCAACCCGCGCGTCACCGTCGATGGCGACCGGGCTCGGCTGGATGCACTGGTAGAGGCACAGCATGTGCCCGCGGCCGACCCTTCGCGGCACTATCTCATGAAGAACCGCTACGATGTCGAACTGGTCCGAAACGATGATGCGTGGGTTATTCAGCGCGTCACGATCGATAACATCTGGCGCTCCGGCGATCCCGCAGTGCTCTCCGACATCTGAATACCAGGCGACTTTCGCCAAAAAGAAAGATTCTCATGAAGCTGAATGGAAAAGTCGCGCTCGTCACGGGCGCGTCGAGCGGCATCGGCGCGGGCATTGCACGCGCCCTGGCCGCCGAGGGGGCGGCGGTGATCGTGAATTACGCCGCCAGCAGGGACGAGGCCGAAGCGGTGGCGGCCTCGATCGAAGCCAAGGGCGGAACCGCCACGGCCATGCAGGCCGACATGTCCAGCGAGGCGGACGTCGTGCGCCTCTTCAAGGACGTCATCGCGCGGCACGGCAAGCTGGATATCCTCGTCAACAATGCCGGAGTCGCACAGTTCGAGACGGCGGAGAGCCTGACCGAAGACGCGTTTCACAAGCAGTTCAACGTGAACGTGCTCGGCTATTTCCTGGCTATCCGCGAGGCGGTCAGGCATTTCGGCGAGGATGGTGGCAGCATCGTCAACATCAGCTCGATCCTCAGCACGCATCCGTCTCCCGGCACCAGCATCTATGCCGCGACCAAAGGCGCGGTCGACACCATGACTTATGCGCTGGCGCGCGAACTGGGCCCGCGCGGCATCCGCGTGAACGCCGTCATGCCGGGCTATACCAACACCCGCGCGACCCAAGGCAATTTCGCCGGCGCACTGGGCGAAAGGCTGCTCGCCGAGACGCCGCTGGGGCGCTTCGGCGAGCCGGAGGACATCGCGCCGACCGTATTGTTCCTGGCATCGGACGATGCCCACTGGATCAGCGGCGAGTCGATCAGGGCCACCGGCGGGGCGCGCGGCGTCTGAAGTGTCAGGGCTGGTCCCGGCCTGAAATCTGCGCCTTGCGGAAGCAGGCCGGGACATGGTCGTTGGTGATGCCGACGGCCTGCATCCAGGCGTAGACGATCGTCGGTCCGACGAACTTGAAGCCTCGGGCCTTCAGATCGTTCGAGATGGTCGCCGACAGCGCGGTCTGCGCGTCGGTGACCTTGCCTTCGATCGGCTTGCCCGCAGTGAAGGACCAGCAATAAGCTGCGAAATCCTCGCCGCGATCCTGCATGTCGTTGTAGATTTGCGCGCCCCGGATCGTCGCCTCGATCTTGGCCCGGGCGCGGACGATGCCGGGATCGCCCATGAGGCGTTCGATATCCTGCTCGTCGAACCGGGCGACTGTCTGCGGATCGAACCCGGCGAAGGCTGCCCGGAACGCCTCACGCTTGCGCAGGATGATCTCCCAGGAAAGTCCCGCCTGGAAGCCTTCCAGCATCAGCGTCTCCCAGAGCATGCGGGAATCGCGTTCCGGCACGCCCCATTCGGTATCGTGGTACTGCTGCATGAGCGGGTTCGATCCCGCCCAGCCGCAGCGGTGCTTGTCGTCCATAGTCAGTTCCTCCTGTCGCATCACTGATCGACGATCCGGGTATCGGCGATCGTCCCGGCAAAGCCGTTGCCGAACAGCGTGGCCGGGGTCTGGAAGCCCGGCCGGGCTTCGCCGCCCGCGACCCGCCGCGCCGCTTCCGCCGCCGCGATCGTCGTGAAGGTATAGCCGTTTACGGTATCGAGCAGCGAGCGAACCACGGTGCCGTCCTCTCCCGTCACTTCCACTGCCGCCTGATAGCGATGGGCTTCGCGCTGTTCCAGCGTGGGGCCATCCGGCATCTGCGCCAGATCGCCCTCGGGGAAGGCGCCCTCCGACACGTGAACGAACGTCTCGATGTTCGGGATGCCCGTCGCGTGCCAGATCGTGATGAGATCGGGCAGCGTCACCGGGAAGGCCATGGCCGGGCCCTTGCCGAAATCGAAGGCGCGGACCTCATCCGCATTGCGGCCGACCAGCGCGCCGTCGACGCGGCGGAGCGTCTGCGCCGTCACGTTCTCGCTGGCGCTGACCGCCGACCCGCGCGAGAAGCCGCCGGTGACATGCAGCGCGATGCTGACCTTGATGGGAGCGGCCACTCGCTTCGCCGCGTGTCCGGCCAGCGATCCGAGCATTGCCACGCTGCCGCCGCTGCCGGGCAGCAGCATGACGCCCGCCGCCCTGGCTTCAGCATCCAGCGTCTCGGCAAGCCGGTAGCTGTCCATCTCGGCCGCGATGTCGAGATAGTGGACTCCGCTCGCCAGGCATGCACGCATCAGCGGTTCGGCCGTGTGCATGAAAGGCCCGGCGCAGTTCACCAGCACGCCGATGCCGTCCATTGCCGCGTGGACAGCGGCGCGATCATTGGCCGCGAACAACCGGTACTCCACCCCCAGTTCCGCGGCGAGCAGGCCGAGCCTGCTTTCGTCCTTCACTCTTCCGGCGATGACGAAGTCCAGCCCGTGCGCCTTCGCGTTAGCGCAGACCATGCGCCCGGTGTACCCGGCCGCGCCATAGATGATCAGTTTCGTCATGTCAGTGCTGCCAGTTCTTGTAGGTGAATTCGAGGCTGTATCCGTCCGGATCAAGCACGTTCGCGGCGTAATAGCGTGGATCGTAATGGAGCCGGGGGCCGGGCGGTCCGTTGTCGGTCCCGCCCGCCGCGATGGCGGCGGCATAGGCCGCATCCACCTCCGCCCGCGAACCGGCGATGAAGCCGACGTGCGCGGCACCGCCCTCGACGGTGCCCGGCCGCAGCCAGAAAGCCATCCGGTTGTCCTTGCCAAACCCCTTGAGGTCCGGATGCCCGGGAGGGCCGTCCTTTCCATCGTAATCGACCCGCTGCGTGATCCCCAGCGGCGTCAGTGCGGCGGTGTAGAAGGCGATCGCGCGATCGAGATCGCTGACCGACAGGAAGACGTGATCGAGCATATGGCTCTCCCGTTCAGATGATGTAGCCGCCGGCGATTTCGATCGACTGCGCATTGACCCAACGATTGTGATCGGAAAACAGCCCCGCGATGGCGCCGCCGACGTCGTCCGGTTCGCCGACCCGGCCGAGCGCGGTCTGCCCGGCCAGCATGGCCTCGAATTCGTCATCGAGACCGCCGCCCAGATCGGTGCGGATCGCGCCCGGTGCGATCGAATTGGCACGGATGCCGCGATGCCCGAACTCCTTCGCCATGTAGCGGGTAAGCACTTCGAGCCCGCCCTTGAAGCTGGCGTAAGGGGCGACACCGGCGGTCGCGACGCGGGTTGTGGCACTGGCGACATTCACGATATGCCCGCCATCGGCCATGAGCGGCAACAGCGTCTGCGTCAGGAAGAACGGTCCCTTGAGGTGCACGGCGAACAGGCCGTCGAACTCCGCTTCCGTGACCGTCGCGATCGGATTGAAGACGCCGTAACCCGCGTTGTTGACGAGGCCGTCGAAATCCTCGCGGCCCCAATGGGTCTTCAGCGCGGCGCCGACGGCATCGCGGAAGGCGGGAAACGTGGAGGTGTCAGCGACGTCGAGCTTCAGTGCGGCCGCCTCGCCGCCATCCGCCTCGATCCCGGCGACGACGGCTTCGGCACAGGCGGGATTGCTGTTGTAAGTGAGGATGACCCCCATGCCGTCCCTGGCGCAAAGACGGGCGGCGCTGGCACCGATGCCCCGGCTCCCACCGGTGATGATGACGATTTTCATTGGGTAGTTCCTCGCGATGTTGTCGAGCCTTGAACTACGCCGATGGGCCGGACGGCGCTCACCGGATCCTCTTCGATCCATGCCTATTTCTGCTTTTGACTTGGCCGGGTGAACTGTGCGTGAGATGGTCATCCGCATGAACGCGAACCTCACCGAACTGCGCCGCCTGGCCGCGCATGCCGAAAACCGGCGCACCGACACAGGCATACCCCGGGTCGCGATGGTGCAGGGCGAAATTCCCGAACATCAGCTTGCAGCGGTCTACGATCCGATGATCAACCTCATTCTCACCGGATCGAAGACGATGACGGTCGGAGACCGCACGCTGCGCTACGATCCGGCCACTTATTTCGTGATGTCGATCGACCTGCCCGCCGTGGGCTCTGTCCACCCGGCCGAGACCGGCGAGCCCTATCTGGCAGTGAGCCTCACGCTGGAGCCGACGATCGTTGCAAACCTGCTGGCCGACCTGCCCAAACCTGCCGGAGGGGATATCTACAGCCCCGGTTTCTCGATCGCGCCGGTGACGGAGGAACTGCTCGACGCCTGGGTGCGCATGCTGCGCCTGATGGAGCGCCCCGCCGATATCGCCGCGCTGGCTCCCGCCTACGAGCGCGAAATCCTCTACCGCGTCCTCCAGGGGCCGCATGGCTGGATGTTGCGCGACATCGCCGCGCCCGGCACCGCACTCTCACGCGTCAGCATCGCCATCCAGTGGATACGTGAGAATTTCACCAGGCCGCTAAGGGTCGAGACCCTGGCCGCGATGGCGGCGCTCAGCGTTTCCGCGTTTCACCGGCACTTCAAGGCGGTCACGGCGCTCAGCCCGCTCCAGTATCAGAAGCGGATCCGCCTGCTTCACGCCCGGTCGCTGCTGATCGCCGGAGAAGGCAATGCGACCTCGGTTGCATTCGGCGTCGGCTACGAAAGCCCGACCCAGTTCAGCCGGGAGTATTCCCGCTATTTCGGCCTGCCGCCGTCGAAGGACTCATTACAAACGTCCGAAAGGTCAATTCGACGATAGCGTAGACGGGGAACATGCGGGTGCACTGGCAGACTGACCACGATATCGGCCGCCATTCGCGGCATGGCAGATAAACCACATTTGTCAGCCAAGACCGGCCATTCTGCAATCGGGCAGGACGGCGGGCCGCTGCTGACGTAAGCAGCTCAGGCGCAATGCGCCCATTCCCGCCGCTCCTCTGAACAAGAGCCTCTCCCAAAACCTGCCGTTCGCGTAGCCGCGGCGCCTTACAGTCCGAAGGCGAGTCTCTGTGACTTGCCTCTGGCCGCGAGTACGATCTCCTGATTAGCAGATATCGGATGAAACGGGCATCCACCGCATCAGTTCAAACCGCTCCCGTAGCGCACAATGCCAAGCACACGTGTATGCATGAGGCTGTGAGTGAGAACGTATCGATTAGAAGCCGGGGTACAAATCAAATCATGTAGTCACAGTTGTTGAAAAACCTGCCGCTGAGCAACAGCGGCAAGCTTTTCAATTGCGTCGATATGCCGCCGCAGCAATCAGCCCTGGATGCGGAAATTCACACCGATGGTGCGTGGTGCGATGCCGTAGATCAGGCCGGTCAGGCCACCTTGCGTCATCACCGATGTCTTGCCCAGAGTGTCGCCCACGTTCTGGCAGAACAGGTACAGCCCCCAGCGCTCGTTCTCCACGCCCGCGCGCAAGTTGACAGTGCTGAAATCGCCATAGCTGTTGTAGGACGGGTCCGTGGTACGGAACGTCGAACGCATCTGGCCGGTATAGGCGAAATCGGCACGTACCAGGGCATTCAACTGATCGTTCAATGCCCAAGTGTAGTCTGCCGCAGCGGTAACCGTCCACTTCGGGGTATTGGGAATGCGATCCCCGTCGCGGCCGGTCGTCCCTGTGATCAGGACCGCGTCATTTGCCTGGTCCTCGGTCAGCTTGGCATCCGCATAGCCAACGCCGCCACTCAGGTTGAGTCCGGTCATGGGAACCGCAATGATCTCCACTTCGCCGCCGCGGATGCGTGCCTTGCCCGCGTTGGTGATGAAGGAGTAACGACTGTCGAGCGTGCGGGCCGAAGTCTGCATGCTGTCCCAGTCGATCTGGTAGACCGCAGCGTTGAAGGTCAGGCGATTGCCGAACCATCCGGTCTTTATGCCCGCTTCATAGTTCCACAGGCCATCGGCCTTGTAGGGCACCAGGCTGTCTGGCAGGCCTGGAACGTTGTTGGCGCCGCCCGGACGGAACCCCTGCGATGCAGTGGCATAGACCAGCGTGCGCGGCGTGGCCTGATAGCTGACATTGAACTTCTTGAGCCAGCCGCTTGCCTGAGTCGTTGCGGAGGTGAAGGCGCCGGGTGTGCTGTTGAACAGGGGGGAGCCCACAGTCATCTGGCCGCCGGTGGTCTTCTTGTAGTCGTAGTAGCGCAGGCCCGCCGTCAGCGTTAGATTGGACACCGGCTTGACCGAAACATCAGCGAAGCCGGCCACCTGCCGCGACTTGGTCTGCACGAAACGCGATTGCAGCATCACCAGGGGATCATAGTACTGGCCGGTTTCCGGGTCAGCCTGGACGTTCTGCGACACGATGTGATCGTTACGCTTTTCGTAGAAGGCGCCAACCGTCCACTGCAGCCAGTCGGGCATTTCATCACCCGAAGCCAGGCGCACTTCGTAGTCTTGCGACCGGACATACGCAGGCTGATAGGCTAATACCGGCAACAACGACTGGGCGTAGCTGGTCCAGTTCGCCATTTGGGTGGCGTCGCAGGCCGCACCGTAATAGGCTCGGCAGTTTGTCGCAGAGGTGGAATTCGCCCGTGCGGTCGGCGTGAAATCGGCGGAGCGATTGTAGGCATACTTGTAGTAGCTTGCCGTACCCGTCAACGTCGCGAAGCCAAGCGAACGCTGGCCCGTCAGGTTGTAAAGCTGGGTATCGGTCTCGAAAGGCAGGCGCACTTCGGAATCCGTCTTGTAACGGCCGACTTGCGCGAACCAGCCCTGCATGTCGTCCGCCATTGCGTGCTGGTATAGCGCCGAGGCGGTGATCGTGGTGTCTTCATCCGGCGTAAAGGCCAAGAGTCCGCGCACGCCCCAGGTTTCCTGATCGTTGACGTTCTTTTTGCCGTAGTGCGTATTGTCGATCCAGCCGGGACGCTTTTCGTAGAAGCCGACCACTCGCACAGCCAGCTTGTCTTCGATCAGCGGGGCGTTGACCATGCCCTTGGCGAAGTAGCCTGCCGATCCGCCCTTGGTCGTGGTGGCCTGCATTTCTCCGGCGTAGTCGTACTTGGTGGCATCTGGCTTGTTGAAGATGATCCGCATCGTGCCTGCCATCGAACTGGCACCGTAAAGCGTACCTTGCGGACCGCGCAGCACTTCGATGCGCTCGACGTCGAACAGATTCACGTCTGCCGCATAACCGCCCGAATCCTGGGTCGTGCCCGAAGGGCCGGTCACCGGCGTCTCGTCGTAGTAGACCCCGACCACGGCTTCGCCAGCCGCATTGATGCCACGGATGGTGATGCGATTCTGGCCGCCCTGGCCGGCCGTCACGTTCATGTTGGGAACCTGACGGAAGAAGTCGTTGAGCTGCGTCGCACCGGTCTTCTGCAGCGTATCGGCCGAAAGCGCCGCGATGCTGAGCGGTGTAGTCTGGATGGTGCCGTTGCGGCGCAGCGCCGTTACGACGATGTCGCCGCCTATGTCAGCCTGCCCCTCTTCGTCCGCAGACGCGGCGGGCGATGTATTCGAATCCTGCGCATATGCAGGAGCGGAGACGGCCAGAACCAAGCCCATGGCGCCCGACATAAATAGTTCGGTCTTCTTCACGATAGCAAACTCCCTGATCTGAACTGCGACCTTCTGGTATTTCATCTCCCGGCACGGCCGCTTTGCGGGGCTCGCGCGTGGACTTTCGCTTCTTCCGCATCGCGCCCCTCATGCAGGCGCGATATCCTTTCACGTTGCCTCTTGGGTCCGAGAGCGCCATTGACCTGCCGGAATCGCCCTGGAACGCGACGAAGTGCGTCAGTTCCGATCTGCATCGCGGATGCAGCGTTGTTGAATTTCAAACCTGAAGTAATATCCCGCAACGATGCCGTAAATTTGCTGCATCCCGTCCGGCGCGGTAAACCAATGCGATGGCGGCGGCGTACGACAGCGTCATGTGTGCCTGAACGCTTGTCATCGTGCCACCTTTCCATGTCGCGACGCCGCAGCCGGGTTATAGTCAGCGCCCGCTTGAACGATGCTGCGGCTCATCACGTAAATGCCCGGGACGATACCATCACGCTCGGCATATTCCTTGTAGATGGCATGGTTGTCCCGGCCCGCGAGGCCGAAGCTTTCGACAACCGCCGACTTGCCTGACGATGCCGCATAAGCCGCATCGCTTGCCCCGCCGAACGGCTGGTCCACGATCTTGATCGGATAACCGGTCTCGTCTCCGGCGCTGCGGGCAAGTTCGGCGAACCGGCGCGAAAGCATGGTCGGCAACAAGGGTGGCCGTGAATAGTCCACTGCGAATGCCACATGCGTTCCCGCAACCGCAGGGGAGGCAGCGAAGTCGTTCAGCCGCGACAGCAGGGCTTCGACGTCGGTGCGCTGCAAATAGCGGATATCGGCCGAGGCCTCAGCCTGGTCCGGGATCACATTCGCCTTCTGACCAGAGTGAGAAAGGGTCCAGTTGAACTTCAGGCCTTTGTCCGGAAGCGACCAGTCGCGCGTACGGGCAATGATATCCGACGCTTCCACCAACGCATTGCGCCCCTGCTCAGGTGCCACTCCGGCATGAGAGGCCGTACCAGTGACAGTCATCGTCAGCCGCGCAATCCCGCTCGTCGCGAGCAGCCGCTGGGTTCCTCCGGGTTCGGCCGAAAGCGTGAAATCATGCTGCGATGCCAGGCGAGCAATGATATCCCGCGACCCTGCCGAGCCGGTTTCCTCATCGGGGTTGAACAGCACGGTTATCGTCGAAAAGTCCTCGAACCCCAGTCGCCCGAGCACCGCGAGCGACGACAGGATCATCGCGATGCCGGACTTGGCATCCAGCGCGCCGGGACCGTGGATGCGGTTGCCTTCGGCCTTGTACTTCCAGCTCCGACCGGTGCCCGCCGGATAAACGGTGTCGTAGTGTGCCATCAACAGGAACGAACGGCGGCCCTTGCCCTTCAGCGTGCCCACCACAATACTTCCCGGCGAAGGCGGGGCGGCAAGGCGTGAAACCTGGAAGCCCAGGCCCTTGAGCCTTTCGGAAAGATAGTCAGCCGCAACCGAAAGCCCCGCCGCATTGTCCGAGCCGGAGTCGATGTCCACCAAGTGCTCCAGCGTCTGTAGGAACGCCTGCTCCTCGACAGCCGAAGCGGCTTTCAACTCCGGGACAGACGGCGCCTTCGCCCATGCCGGGGGCGCTATCGCGGCGGCAACGGCAAGCGAGGTCATGGCCAGAATCTTGGTGCGCATGAATATCCACCTCAAAATTGCGTTGTCGAACGGCACCGGCTTCTGCCCTTGGCCGGAGACTTGCGAAATATATTTCCTGCCTGTCTGCAGCCCTCGGCCGAAGATGATGGCAGGTACCCGCCCTCGCCACCATGCGCCTTGCCTGGCTCGCTGCTTCAAGGCGAACGCACGATATGCTGACTTTCGCCTACGAGCGCATCCATATGAACGGAAAGTCATCACCGGCGTTTTCTGCATTCAGATTATATCAATAATGATCTCTGTCTATAGATTCTTTGCATTCGCCGAAAATTTTGAATTCAGCCGCACCAGGTGATTATGACGCAGCCAAAAACCACGCTTTAGCGCCAAAATTTTAATTTTTCTCAGGATTCAGGGCCATAAGATTCGATAGAGCAAAAGGGCCTATGGGCGCTTAGCATAGCCGCGCCCCTAGACTCATCGCAATACAGCTCAGGATTATCGCCGGATAAAATCATTTACCCTTGCAGAAATCTCGCTAAATTGTATTCTAATTTCAGAAGGCGCATCAGCCGCCTTCGGCAGCATACTTTCCACCGGCACCTACGGCCCAACCTGCACGCCGAAGGCACCCGGCAACGAGGTTCGCAATGGGCAGGCGCCTGACGCTCTACATTCTCATCGGCATGGTCCTCGG
>NZ_JARVRY010000015.1:0-87695 GCF_030209485.1 Novosphingobium sp. fls2-241-R2A-195 | reverse complement strand
TATATCCACCAAAACCCACGCCTCCCTGCGGGCTTCAGCGCTTTTCACACACGACGAGCGTGGGGTGCGGCATTGCCATCGATGATGCGCTTGCGGTCATCGGAGATTCGGTCAGCCTGATGACGCAGGCGCATTTACGGCTGCTCGACCCTTCGTTCAGCCTGAATTGACTGGGTCAGGCGACAAGGCGCCGGTCGTACTCCACCCGAGCTTTCTCCACGTCTTGCATGTTGACGATCGTCCAGCCGTACAGCGCCTTGAACGGAGTCTGCAACGAGCGGCCCAGCGGAGTGATCTCATACTCCACCCCGATGGGGGATGCGGCGATGACCCGTCGCTCGAGCAATCCGTTGCGCTCCAGCCGCCGCAGGCACTGGGTAAGCGCCTTTTGAGTCACGCCCTCCAGATGGCGCTTGATGCCGTTGAAGCGCATCGGTCCGGCATCGAGGACCGTCAGCACCATCATCGACCACTTGTCGGCGATCTGGTCGAACAGCAGGCGGCTCGGGCAATCGACGGAGAAATGCTCGCATTCCGGCATCAAGGTATCCCTGGATATACTTGCGCACCATAAGGTGCCTCATTGACGTCAGGTATCCAATATATACCTAAACGGCTCCCCCAGCAAACCGGAGTTCCTCCGCAATGACCGCAAGTGCCACCGACGTTCTGTTCAAGCCGTTCCGCATCGGCTCGCTGGACCTTCCCAACCGCATCGTCATGGCGCCGATGACCCGGGCCTTCGCCGCCGAGGGCATCCCCGGCGAGGCGCAGGCCGCTTATTACCGCCGCCGGGCCGAAGGTGGTGTCGGCCTGATCCTGTCCGAAGGCACGGTGATCGACCGCCCTGCCTCTCGCAACGATCCGGGGATCCCCTTCTTCCATGGTGAGCCTGCCCTGGGCGGCTGGAAGCAGGTAATCGATGCGGTGCACGGAGCAGGCGGCCGCATGGGGCCGCAATTGTGGCACACCGGCGCGACCAAGAGCTTCATGACCGAGTGGGTGCCCGATGCGCCCGTCGAGAGCCCGTCGGGCTACGATGCGCCCGATGTCCCGCGCGGCAAGGCGATGAGCGAGGAAGCCATCGCCGACAGCGTGGCCGCGTTCGCTCGTGCTGCGGCCGATGCAAAGCGGCTTGGCTTCGACGTGGTCGAACTGCACGGTGCGCATGGCTACCTCATCGACCAGTTCTTCTGGTCGGGCAGCAACCTGCGCACCGACCGCTACGGCGGCGCGACCATTCGCGAGCGTTCGCGCTTCGCGGCCGAAGTCGTGGCGGCGGTGCGCGAGGCGGTAGGGCCGGGCTATCCCCTGATCCTGCGCTTGAGCCAGTGGAAGCAGCAGGACTATGCCGCGCGCCTTGCCGAGACTCCGGACCTCATGGCGGACTGGCTACAGCCTCTGGTCGAGGCGGGCGTGGACGTCCTGCACTGTTCGCAGCGCCGTTTCTGGGAGCCCGAGTTCCCGGAGATCGACGGCGAGAACGGGTTGAACTTCGCCGGCTGGGCCAAGAAGCTCACCGGTGCCACCACCATCAGCGTCGGGTCAGTGGGACTTTCCGGCGATTTCATGGCTGCGTTCGGTGGCGAGGGCTCGTCGAGCGTCGGCCTCGATCGACTCGTGGAACGCATGGAACGCGATGAGTTCGACCTGATCGCCGTTGGCCGCGCGCTCATCACCGATCCCGACTGGGTCTCCAAGGTGCGTGATGGAAATGCGGGCGAATTGAAGGGCTTCGAGGCAGCGGCGCTTGCCGAACTCGTCTGACGTCCGAAGAGAACAAATGTGGAACACATAGGATTTTTCCTATAGGGTGCTCGGCGGCGGCGCTTCTGCCGTCGATCCCTTGGAGGAAAAGCCAGTGTCGTTTGCTGACTTGTGCCTCTTCCTTGGGGCCTTGTTCGCCTTTGCCACCCTCATCCTGAAGGTGGTGGAGGTTAAGGGCCGGAAGTAGGCGACGGGTGGGGGATGCGTTGCAGCGTGTCCCCCAGACGTTGAGCTCTACGCCCTGAAACGACTAAGCCCCCGCCGTTGCAGCGGCGAGGGCTTGATCCACATGGCCACAGGCCAGTGTCGTTTGCGGCGTTAACTCTACGCTTTTCGGGCGATGAGTTCAAGTTGCGCCTGTTGTTGCGCCAAATGCGAGTCCGCCAGGCTATTCGCCTGCCATCCTCAGTACATATGCTGGCCGCCGTTGATGCTCAGCGTCGAACCGGTAACGAACGCCGCGTTCTCCGAGCACAGGAAGGCACAGCCACGTGCGATCTCGTAGGCGCTGCCGAGGCGACCCACCGGAATCTTGGCGACGATCTTCTCCAGCACCGGCGGCGGCACGGCGGCGACCATGTCGGTATCGATATAGCCCGGCGCGATCGCATTGACGGTCACTCCGTACTTGGCACCTTCCTGCGCCAGCGCCTTGGTGAACCCGTGGATACCGCTCTTTGCAGCGGCATAGTTCACCTGGCCGTACTGGCCGGCCTGTCCGTTGATCGAACCGATGTTGACGATGCGGCCCCAGCCACGCTCGCGCATGCCCGAGAAGGTCGCCTTGGCGGTGTTGAAGCAGCCGCCGAGGTTGACGCGCATGACGTCGTTCCAGTCGTCGAAGCTCATCTTGTGGAGCACGCCGTCGCGGGTGATCCCTGCGTTGTTGATCACGATGTCGATCGGACCGATTTCAGACGCGATGCGCGCGCAGCTGTCCTGCGTCGCCTCGAAGTCACCCACGTCCCACTTGTAGGAGGGGATGCCGGTGCGCTCCGTGAAGGCGGCTGCCTTTTCTTCGTTGCCTGCGTAATTCGCGACGACGGTGTGACCGCGTTCCTTCAGTGCGAGCGAAACAGCTTCGCCAATACCCCGGGTTCCGCCGGTTACAATTGCAACGCGCGCCATATG
Organism: Novosphingobium sp. fls2-241-R2A-195; assembly: GCF_030209485.1. NCBI lineage: Bacteria > Pseudomonadati > Pseudomonadota > Alphaproteobacteria > Sphingomonadales > Sphingomonadaceae > Novosphingobium > Novosphingobium sp. fls2-241-R2A-195. The sequence continues at coordinate 84,797 of NZ_JARVRY010000015.1, read as the reverse complement.
CTTAGCCTTTCGTTGTGAGCATCCACCGACGACAAGGCTATGGAAGGATTATGACGGCCGCAAGGCCGACTATTGACCTAAACGCACCAATATTGATTGCAGATTTTGCAAGCAATATTGCTCGGATCAGAACTTGAACTGGGTGCCCACGTAAACGGCCTGGCTGTCCTGCTTGCCATCGGTCAGCGGGACCAGTCGTTCGCGTTCCTGCGAGTAGCGCACGCCCGCAGTCACATCGAGATTCTCCGTCACGCGATAGGCGCCGCCGAGATCGACCTCGCTGCCATCGACAGCGAAAGTACGTGGGGCACGGCCCGAGGCTTTCTTTTCGTCGAGAGAGATGCGGGGGCTGAAGCGTGATTCGTCGTGCTTGGTCGGGCCGGGCGACAGGCTGAATTTCTTGAGGTCAGGCAGTTCCGCCATCGGTCTGTTGGTGGCCTGCGGCACCAGATTCTGGGCGAAGTTCTGGTACCCGCGCGAGACGCCAAGGTTGAAGGCGGTGGGGGCGATACGCAGGCGTGCGGGATCCTGGTTGGCCTGTGCGAGCGGAGCGCGGCCGTGAACTATAATCGCCTGTGCCGCTTCCGGATCGACGCGCACCGCGACAGTCACGGCGCGATCCGAGCGATTGGGCGTGCCTGCGGGTGTAAAAGGGAACAGGTCGCCTTTGGCGAGCGAGCGCATCGCGATCGCCTGCGACAGGTTCTCCTGAGTGGTTTCCGGAGTAAGCGAATCGATCTGCCCGGAAGTTGCCGAGGCGTTGCTCTTGAAGTCCGTCGAGAATGCGAGAACTGCGCTCGGCAGCGCAAGCAGGGTAACGCAGCCTGCCAGAAGCAGGCTTCCCTTCATGCCTCCCCGGGTTGCGCCCTCACGCTCGGTACTCATCGAATGCCCCTGTCCGCTACTTGCCGATCGACCATCACGGAAACGCCGCAAAGGAAGTGCCATGATCGTCGGCGCAGATTAACACGGCCTGAGTGGCGGGGCAAAGGAGGAGCGCGCTCGTTCAGGACGCGCTCATCCAAGCCCTGCTTGGGACGGCGCATCGGAAAGGCGCTCTTGCCGCTGGCCCACTGGCGGTTATAGAGGCGTTTTGACGACAGGCTCGGCGCGCGCCGCGTCTGCAGCCTCTGACACCGGATTTGGGAACGAACATGAAAGCCAGCACCGACAACGGCCTCTTCACCGTGCGCACGCTGACGACCGTGGGCATCTGCGCCGCGGCGGCGCTGGCACTGGCCGGTTGCGGCGGTGGCAGGAAGAAGGAGCAGGCCAAGCTCGCGCCTTCGCAGGTTACCACGATCGGCGTGAACAGCTACTTGTGGCGCGCCAGCCTCGATTCGGTTTCGTTCATGCCGCTGCTCCAGTCGGACAGCGCCGGCGGCGTCATCATCACCGACTGGTACGTGAATCCCAAGACTCCGACCGAGCGCGTGAAGGTGTCGATCGCGATCCTCGACCAGGACCTGCGCGCCGATGCGCTGCGCGTCACCGCCGTGCGCGAAGTGGCGCAGGGCGGTGGCTGGGTCGCCGCGCCGGTACAGGCCGCGACGGTGCAGAAGCTCGAGGACATCATCCTCACCCGTGCCCGCGACCTGCGCCGCGATTCGATCGGCGGTTAAGAATTATCGGGCGGCCCTTGCGGCCGCCCCGTTCATTTGGCGGGCCGGTCCCGCAGGAGTTTAGACAAAGATGACCGAGCGGTTCGATCCCGCACAGGCGGACACGCGCTGGCAGGCTGCGTGGGACGAAGCGCAGAGCTTCCGCGCCGACGACACTTCCACGAAGCCGCGCAGCTACGTGCTGGAGATGTTCCCGTATCCCTCGGGCCGCATCCACATCGGCCACGTCCGCAACTACACGATGGGCGACGTGCTGGCGCGCTACAAGCGGATGAAGGGCTTCGAAGTCCTGCACCCGATGGGCTGGGACGCCTTCGGCATGCCGGCCGAGAACGCGGCGATGGAAAAGGGCGTCCACCCCGGCGGCTGGACGCGCGAGAACATCGCCAACATGAAGGCCCAGCTCAAGCGCCTGGGCTTCGCGCTCGACTGGAGCCGCGAGATCGCGACCTGCGAGCCGGAATATTACGGCCAGGAACAGGCGCTGTTCCTCGACCTGTACGAACACGGCCTGGTCTACCGCAAGGAATCCGCGGTGAACTGGGATCCGGTCGACCAGACCGTGCTGGCGAACGAGCAGGTGATCGACGGGCGCGGCTGGCGCTCGGGCGCACTGGTCGAGAAGCGCAAGCTCTCCCAGTGGTTCCTCAAGATCACCGACTTCGCCGACGAACTGCTCGACGGCCTCTCCACCCTCGACAAGTGGCCCGAGAAGGTCCGTACGATGCAGGAGAACTGGATCGGGAAGTCACAGGGCCTGCAGTTCAGCTTCGACCTTTCGACCGGTGGAAAGGTGGAGGTCTACTCGACCCGCCCGGACACGATCTTCGGCGCAAGCTTCGTTGCCGTTGCCGCCGATCACCCGATCGCGCAAGGCGCGGCCGAAGGGCGACCCGAAGTTCAGGACTTCATCGCGCTGTGCAAGCAGGGCGGCACCACCGCCGCAGAGCTTGAAACGGCCGAGAAGCTGGGCTTCGATACCGGCATCACCGCGAAGCACCCGTTCTCGGGCGCACAGCTGCCGGTCTACATCGCCAACTTCGTGCTGATGGACTACGGCACCGGCGCGGTCATGGCCGTGCCGGGCCACGACCAGCGCGACTTCGAATTCGCGACCAAGTACCAGCTTCCGATCGCGCGCGTCGTCGCGGCGAGCGCCGAGGAGGCTGACAAGCCCTTCGACGGCGAGTCCGAGGCGGGCGACGGCGTTCTGGTGAACTCCGACTTCCTGAACGGCCTGAGCGTCGCGGAGGCCAAGGCCGCCGTCATCGCCCGCGCTGAAGGCGAAGGCTGGGGCGAGGGCAAGACGGTGTGGCGCCTGCGCGACTGGGGCGTTTCGCGCCAGCGCTACTGGGGCACGCCGATCCCGTTCATCCACTGCGAGGTCTGCGGCGTGGTGCCGGTGCCCAAGAAGCACTTGCCCGTCGTGCTGCCCGAGGACGTCGATTTCCAGACGCCGGGCAACCCGCTGGTGCGCCACCCGACCTGGAAGCATGTCGACTGCCCGCAGTGCGGCCACCCGGCCCGCCGCGAGACCGACACGCTCGACACTTTCGTCGATAGCTCGTGGTACTTCCTGCGCTTTGCCAGCCAGCCTGACGACCGCCCGTTCGACCCGGCAAAAATTGCCGAGTGGCTTCCGGTGGAGCAGTACATCGGCGGCATCGAGCATGCGATCCTGCACTTGCTCTACGCCCGCTTCTGGACCCGCGCGCTGGCCCGCATCGGCAAGATCGAGGTCAAGGAACCGTTCGGCAGCCTGTTCACGCAGGGCATGGTCACGCATGAGACGTATAGCGTCTTCGACATTGCCCCTGAGAACACGACTCAGATTGGCGGCTCCCATGAGCATTGGGATAAGCCCGTTGGCCGAGAGTATTTTGTATCGCCAGCCGAGATCGAACGGCGGGACGGCAAGGTATATGAGATAGCGACTGGCCGCCCTGTTATCGTCGGCCGCGTCATCAAGATGTCGAAGTCGAAGAAGAACGTCGTCGATCCCGACGAGATCGTCGCGACGTACGGCGCTGACGCGATCCGCTGGTTCATGCTGTCCGACAGCCCGCCCGAGCGCGACCTGCCGTGGTCCGAAGCGGGCATCGAAGGCTGCGGCCGCTTCGTCCAGCGCTTGTGGCGTCTGTTCGCGCAGTACGATGCGGCGGCCACGGGTGAAGACAAGGCGCTGGACCGCAAGGTTCACCAGACCGTGGATGCTGCGGCGCGCGACATCGAATCGCTCGGCTTCAACAAGACCGTGGCGCGCATCTACGAACTGACCGGCGCGGTCGAGAAGGCCCAGCCCTCCGCCAGCCGTTCCGCCGCGATTCGCACGCTGCTGCTGCTGGTTTCGCCGATGATGCCGCACCTTGCCGAAGAGGCCTGGGCCTCGATCGGAGAGGGCCTGATCGCCGATGCCGCCTGGCCCGAGGTCGATCCGGCGCTGCTGGTGGATGACGAGGTCACCGTGGCCGTTCAGGTCAAGGGCAAGCTGCGCGATACCCTCACCGTCGCCAAGGGCACTTCGAAGGAAGACCTCGAGGCGCTTGCCCTTGCCAGCGAGAAGGTGCAGCGTGCGCTGGATGGTGCGGAAATTCGCAAGGTGATCGTGGTGCCCGACCGACTGGTAAATCTCGTCGCGTGAAGGCTTTAGTCGCCCTCACCGCCGCCATGCTGCTCGCCGGGTGCGGGTTGCAGCCGATGTACGCCGGCGGCGGCAATGCCGCCGTCGCGCAGGGGCTTGCCGCCGTCGAGGTCTCGGCGATCCAGGGCAGGGCAGGCTGGCTGGTGCGTAACGCGCTGGTCGACGAGCTTGGCGTCTCGGGTGCAAAGGGCGTGGCGCCGAAGTATCGGCTGGATGTGCGTCTCGACGACAAGCTGGAAAGCTTCGCGCTGCTCTCCGACGATACCGTCGGCCGCGAGCGCCGTACGTTGCGCGCACGCTATCAGCTTGTGGAGGTGGGCAGCGGCGAAGTCGTGCTCGACCAGACTGCAGGCTCCGATGCGGGAATCGATGTCGTTTCTTCGGACTACGCGACGATCGCCGCCGAGCAGACGGCCTTGGAGAACATGTCCAAGGATATCGCCACGCGCATCGTCACCAACATCGCGCTGCGTCTGCGCGGTGAAACTGCCCAGTAAAGGGCCGTGAAGGCTACCCAGAAGGAGTTCGCGGGCCTTGCCCAGCGTGCTGCCCGCGATGCCCGCGTTTTCTTCTTCTGCGGGCCTGACGAGTCGGGAGCTTCAGATGCAGCGGCGAAGATTCTCTCCCTGCTTCCCGAACCCGGCGAACGGATCGAAATGTCGGGTTCGGAACTGCGCCGCGACCCCGTCCGTCTCGGTGATGAGGCCCGTTCCACTTCCCTGTTCGGCGGCGCGCGCCACATATGGGTTCGCGCGCAGGGTGACGAGGCGCACGATGCCGTCCAGACCCTGCTGGAAAACGCTGTCGAGGGATGCCCGGTCCTGATCGTCGCGACCGGCGCCACGGACAAATCGCGGACCGCCAAGCTGCTTGCGGGACGGCCTGATGGCCTTGTTGCGATGTTCTATCCGCCGGACCTGGCTTCGGCGACCGCATCGGTACGGACGATGGCAAACGCTGCAGGCCTCAAGCTGGGCAGCGAGATCGCCGAACGCATCGCGCGCGGTGCAGGTCTCGATACGCGACTCGCCCGTTCGGAAGTGACTAAGCTGGCGCTTTATCTCGACGCATCGCCCGAAACTCCTCGGCCGGTCGCGGCAGGAGACCTCGACGCGATCGGCGCATCGACGGAGGATGACGATTTCGGCCCGCTCGTTGATGCGGTGCTCGGGGGAAAGCGTGACGCTATTGGTCCTGAACTGAGGCGGATGCGAGAGCAGGGTATGAACCCGGTCGGTCTTCTGCTTGCCTTCGAACGCAGAACGGCGCAACTCGCGGGCCTGAATGCCCGGTTGGGTGACGGCCGCGACGTTGCGGGATTCCTCAAGGCCGAAGCCGGCGCGCGGCGGATATTCTGGAAGGATCAGCCCGCACTGACGGCCCAGTTGCAGGTCTGGCGCGGGTATCGTCTCGAGCGCCTGGTCGCGCGCTTGGTAGCGCTTCACCAGACTTTGCTGGCTAACAGTCAGAACGCGGAACTGTTATTAGCTGACGGTCTTCTTACAATCGCAAGATCCGCGCGTCCTAATTCGAAACGACCGACAATTACCACGTCCTGACCGATTCCGCTTTTCGGGTTGCCTCTTCAGTACATAAGGGCATATACCTATTGCGTCGCAGCATGACGTGCATGCTGCGCGCGCTGAGGTTCTGATGAGGGAGGCATTCAGCGTGAATTCGCAAGCCCGAGTGCTGCCAGCATGAATGCTCCGTTTGCAACAGGTGCGCTCGCCAAAGAGCGGATCGATATCGATGATCTGCTCGTCGCTCCGTCGCTCGAGCGGAGGCGCCTGCAGTGCTATCTTTCGCTGGTCGTGGGAGACATCGTATCGATTTTCATCGCTTTTGCGGCGACCGGCTATATACTTGCCGGTACGCAGGGGCTTGGTGAAAGCCTTGTCCATGCTCAACTGATCCTGCCGATCTTCCTGACACTGGCGCTTTACAACGGAGCCTATTCCACCGCCTCGCTGCAGGACGGATGGAAAGGGGTGTTTCGTGGGCTTGTGGCGATCGTCATCGCCGTGTTCGTCGTGGTCTTCGTGCAATTCCTGATCCGGCCCGATGCGGATGTTTCGCGTTCCGGCTTCAACGGGGGGGCATTGGCGGCGATGGCCGTCGTCGCGTGGATGCGACTGCAATTGCGCAGTTTCGTGCGCTGGCGTTGCGGCGACAACATCATCAACGAACTCATCATCGATGATGGTGGGCCTCAGGTGCAATTGCGTGGAGCGATCCGCATTTCAGCTGCCGGTATGGGGTTGAGGCCCAATCTCAACGACCCGAATGCTTTGGATCGTATCGGTCTCGTACTGCGCAACATTGATCGCGTGATAGTGAGCTGTCCTGCTGGACGTCGTGCGGAATGGGCCATGATGCTCAAGGGCGCTAACGTCGATGGCGAAGTGCTTGACGACGAGGTTGCGCGGCTTGGTGCTCAGGGCGCACGCGTTGTCGGCAAGCACGGCCTGCTGATGGTGTCAGCCGGGCCGCTCGGCTTGCGCGATCGCGCCGTCAAGCGCCTGTTCGATGTCGCGTTCGCGGGTGGCGCGATCCTTGCGCTCTCACCGCTTCTGATCGTTGTTGCTCTGGCAGTGAAGCTGCAGGATGGCGGCTCGGTATTCTTTACGCAGCGCCGCATGGGGCGCGGCAACCGCTTCTTCAACATGTACAAGTTCCGTTCGATGACGCAGTCGCTGGGTGATGCCACCGGTTCAGTTTCGGCTTCGAAGGACGACCAGCGGATCACGCGCGTGGGGCGCTTCATCCGGCGCACCAGTATCGACGAACTGCCGCAGTTGTTCAACGTGCTGCTCGGCGACATGAGCCTTGTCGGCCCGCGCCCGCATGCGACGGGATCGCTGGCCGGCGACAAGCTGTTCTGGGAAGTGGATCTGCGGTATTGGCAGCGCCATTCGCTGAAGCCCGGCTTGTCAGGTTTGGCGCAAGTGCGCGGTTTCCGAGGTGCGACCGACCACGAATCCGACCTCGTCAACCGCCTCCAGGCTGACCTGGAATACCTGGAGGGATGGACGATCATGCGCGATCTGCAGATCATCTTCCTGACCATGCGGGTCTTGGTGCACGACAGGGCGTTCTGATGCCGCTGCTTGCCGAGCTAGCCGAGCGGTACCCAAGTGGCACTACCGGCAGCATTACGCAGGCAAGTGTATATACTGTCGGCTATTCCGTTGGCTCTTACTATGGCTTGTCTGCCCAGCCAAAGGTTGCTGGGGGGAGGGAGCGACGCCAAGGTTTCAAGGGTCGAGGTTACCGGTTTGCGAACATGCAAGCCCCGCGCCAAGCCGATGTACGTGCAATTGAGTGCATCGCCTGTCGCGGAAGACAGGAAACCGATCTTAATGGACTGGTTCGGCGTTGCGTTCCAGAAGGGGAGGCGCCAGGTCACGTCTTCGCCGGCGGCATCAATCAGTACGGCATCGACGAACGTGGAGAAGCTGCCGCCGGTCTGCTGAGCGAACAGCCTCGGCAGCCCAGCGGTTCGGCGTCCTTCGAAGATCAGGGTATTCCAGCCCTGTGGTACGTTGACGGCCTTGACCATCTGGTATCCTGCGGCATTGAATGTCACCGAATGGCCGGTGAACGTGCTATAGCTGTCCGCTACCTCGGACAGGGTTGGAGGCGATCCGCCTCCTGATATCGCAGTGTCCGTCAGGCTCAGCGGCGTGGAGCCTGGCAGCAGATTTCCAGCGCTCGTTCGATCAATGACCGGATCTTCGATCTGGGCATCCTGGTACTGCATGGAGATTGCATGAAGTGATACTTCAGCTGTGAATGGCCAGGCCCCGCTCCATTTGAAACGCCCCCTGTTGACTATTGGCTTCCAATTGGCTGAGCCCATCATTGCCAACGCAAGTGTACAGTTGGTAAGCTTCACATTCTGAAGCCTCGGTAGCGACGCTTGACCGATGTATATGCTGCCTTTTCCCGTTCCGCCGGTCCCGCCGTGGTCTATGGTCTTACACTGATCGAAATGCACGCCAATTTCGATGAGATTTGCGATGTAATGACCATAGCCCTGCGCTGCTGCTGGCATTGCGCCGCCGGCGGCCGAATACCCGGGGGCACCTATTCCTTCGACATGTACCTATCGGCATTGAATGTTCTTGCAGGATCGGAGGTATGCTATGCCTGAGTCCACGGTCATTGCATCTACCTGCTCCAGGGTAAATTTATCGACACCCGAAATGGATCCGATCCCATTTACCTGTTGTATATAGAACTGGCGCATCGATAGCTGAGTGCTATCGCGACGTTCTGCTCCGCCGCCGATCTGGAATACTTGATCGACATTTATTATATCAATATTGGACATTTCAAGAAAGTCGATCTGGTCGGATATAATTAATCCTGTTCCTTGCCGCTGGTTTCCGTCGAGAGTATTGAAGTCAATGCAATTTGCTTTGATCTTCATCCCGGCACCCGGGTTGTTGGAAGAGTATCGAAAATCAAAGATCATGCAGTTTCCGCGGATCACAAGATCGCGAACGATGAGAGTGTGACTGACGTCCTTTTGCTTGTCGTTCTGGAAAACCGGGCGGGCGTAATCTGATCCGAAGTTGACGTTGAGCCGCGCGCCATTACCGATCACGACGCAGCGGTACGCCGGACACGTAAGGCTTCCGGTAATTTGGTAACTTGCTCCCTTGGCCAGTATCAAGCACCCGGTCGATAGAGCGGCCTGCAGGGCCACCGTATCGTCTCCCCCGCTCGGGAGAACAGGTGCGATACCAAGCGAAAGTTCGGAAACGGTCTGCAAGCTGTCGCCGCTTTCCGTGAAGATGAGTGCAGCACCTTTGCCCGGTTCGTTCGAGGCGAAGGAGCGCGCTTGCGCTACGGCCATTCCGCGCGCGATTACATCGATTGGCATGGATGTTCTCCAAACGAGAGCTGTGCGATGAATCTTTGGGTCGCTAGTCTATTGAGACAGGCGATATTGCAGGGAACCGGATGTCACATCGGCGATGAGGTAGAGCGCGGCTCCTGCTTCGTACTCCTCCCAGACGGCCTCGCAGGCGTTGGAAGTGAAACTGGCCCAAGGCTCGCCTGCCAGGGTAAGTGGCTGGAGCGTCGCGCCGCCATCGGTGGATCGCGCTATGATGACATTTCCCTGCCAGAGGCCCGCGAGCGTCAGGAAAACCGGCCGGGCTGCAGCAGGAATAAAGGGACCGGCAGTTGTCTGCGCCTGGACAGTTCCGGTAAGCGGCGAAGATGCGGGAGGCTGGACGGACGTGACCGGCAGCGGTCGGCTAGGTTCAACGATAGACAGGTCACCGCCGGACGACGCGGCAAAGCCTATGGCAAATGCGGGCGCATACCCGGCGGGCACGGAAATGGGACTGCTTGGCATCGGGACTCCTCGAAGTGAAGGATACCCGAAACCAATTACGCACATTATAGGCTGTAGGAAAATGTCTTTTGGTTAATTCATTAATCCGAACCAGGTCCGGAACTTACTTCCCGTTCTGCTTCGGCACCGAAAACGTACCCGAAACACGTCCGTTCGGTCCGGCAGACGCCGATGACACGCCGCTCTTGAGGTCCACTACCAGCCGTCCGCCGCGCAGGACGTCGCCGTTGCTGCGCTTGATGGTGGCATTGCCGGTCATCGTGATGATGCGCTGGTTGAAGTCGTAGACGCCGACATCACCCGTCGCAGTCTCGTCGGGACGGGATACGACAACGCCTCCGCTCGCGGTGATGCGCTGGATCTGCATTGAGCCCTGGTTGGTGAAGTTCACCACCGTGCGTGCCGCGCGCAGGCGCAGTTCCGCCTGCTTAACGTCAACGTTGCCGGAGAGGATCACCCGATCCTGCTTGTCCTGCAGTTCGATGCGGTCGGCGGCATAGTCCACCGGGGCGTTGGAGTTGTGACCGTTGAAGACCTGCGCGCCCAGTTGCTGCGACCCGGCAAGGGCGGCGAGGCCCAGCACCGGCAGGACCAGTGCGGTACGGTAGAGCATGCGGGGGGCGGCGATCATTGCGGTATCCTGAGTTTGCCCGGCGTCATGCGCAGGCGGGCGTTGCCTTCGAGGGTCACAGTGCGGTTCTCGAGGTCGGCTTTCATCGAGTCTGCACGGAAGGTGCCCGTCGGCACGGTGCCATCGACACCCCCTGTACCCACGGCCGTCTTCTGCTTCACGTCGATGGCCACGTTGCGCGTGGTCATCTTGTACCCGTCGGGCGCGGCGAAGTTGACCGGCCCATCGACGGCGATCTGCTCGCTGTCGTAGTTGTAGGCGCCGCGCGGGGCGACGATTTCAGCCGGGCCGTCGTTGAGGTTCATCAGGGCCTTGAGGCCCAGCATCTCGACGATCGGCGTGGTCGCGCTCTTCTGCACGGCGGTTCCGGCGTTGACGGTGAAGTCGCGGTTCTTGTTGTCCTTGCCGCGATAGGCGGCATTGTCGGCGCGCAGGCGTTCGCTGGTGATCGCAACCTTGTTGCGGTCGAGCAGGAAGCTGATCTCGCCGCGCGGAGACAGCGGCACCAGGATCATCACTGCAGCGACAAGGCCGATACCCGCCGGGAGCACCTTCGCCAGCATTCCGACGAGCCGATCATGCGAGCCGCCGGGCGCGGCGAAGTGCCTACGGCGGTTCTGGATCTTGATGGCTTCGACGGACATGGCTTTTCAGGTAACTCCCGTGGACGGGTCAGGCTGCTTCGTGGCTGAAGATGTCGTGGTCCGGCCAGCCTGCAAGGTCCAGTCGGGCGCGCGCCGGAAGGAAATCGAAACAGGCCTGGGCGAGATCGGTGCGGTTCTCCCGCGCCAGACGAACCACGAGGATTTCGTGCATCGCATGCAGGTAGCGCACGTCCGACGCGGCGTAGTCCTTCTGCGCCTCGGTGAGTTCGGGGGCGCCCCAGTCGCTCGACTGCTGCTGCTTGGACACTTCCTTGCCAAGCAGTTCGCGCACGAGGTCCTTCAGGCCGTGGCGGTCGGTATAGGTGCGCACCATCTTGCTGGCGATCTTGGTGCAGAACACCGGCGCGGCGGTGACGCCGAGGTAATGCTCGATCGCGGCAAGGTCGAAGCGGGCGAAGTGGTACAGCTTCAGGCGCGCCGGATCAGCCAGAACGGCCTTCAGGTTCGGGGCGGCGTAATCGCTGCCGGGCTTGAAGCGGACGAGATGCTCGTCGCCCTTGCCATCCGAAATCTGCACGACGCAGAGCCGGTCACGGGCGGTGATGAGGCCCATGGTCTCGGTGTCGATAGCGACGGGACCCGGCGCGAGCACGCCTTCGGGGAGATCTTCTTCGTGGAGATGGACAGCCATGATCCGAAAATGCTTAGGGACTGGCTGGCGGTTTCGCAATGGCGCGCGCACTGCCGCGCGGGTTTTTCGGAAAGGTTGAGGGCATGTCGGCAACACAGGACGTCCAGGCCGTTCCGGAGAGCTGGGCTTCCGCGCTGGGGCCGGTGCTGGCGACGCCCGAGGCGCGCAGGCTGGGCGGCTGGCTCAAGGCCGAGGAAGCGGCGGGCAAGGTGATCTATCCCCCGCGCGGCACCCGGCTGCGGGCTCTGGAACTTACCCCGCTCGATCAGGTGCGCGTGGTGATCCTGGGGCAGGACCCCTACCACGGGCCGGGGCAGGCACATGGCCTGTCGTTCTCGGTGCAGGAGGGGGTGAAAGTGCCGCCCTCGCTGGTCAACATCTACAAGGAATTGGCGACCGACTGCGGTGTTGCGGCGCCGGGACACGGCAATCTGGAGCACTGGGCGCGGCAGGGCGTGCTGCTGCTCAACAACGCGCTGACGGTGGAGGCCGGGCAGGCCGGTTCGCACCAGAAGCGCGGCTGGGAAGCGATCACCGACGCGGCCGTTGCGGCAGTGGCGGCGAAAGCGGAGCCCTGCGTATTCATGCTGTGGGGCAGCCATGCGAAGAAGAAGGCACTGAGCGTGCCGGGGCTGATGGAGAGCCATCATCTGGTGCTGACGGCGCCGCATCCGAGCCCGCTGTCGGCTTATCAGGGATTCTTCGGCTGCGGGCATTTCAGCCGGGCCAATGCGTTTCTCGCGGAGCATGGGCGCGGCACGATCGACTGGTGATTCCGAATTCGTCGTCCCGGACGACGAGTCAGGCCGAACGGCCCTCTACCGCCTCGTCCATCACGTAGTGGCTCATCGCGCCGCCGACCGAGAGATCACCGAAGCAGGCCCGGAACCTGCCGAATGCTTCAAGCGTGCGGGCGTTCTGGTGCGCTTCCATCGATGTCCACACGACGTTGAAGGTGAACTTCGAGGGGTTCTCCACCCCGCGTCCGAAGCGGGCGGAGACCACGCCCTCGCAGGTGGCGAGGTGGGCTATCCCGGCATCACGCATGGCGCTGGCGAACTGGTCTTCGGCTCCGGGACGTACTTCGATTTCCGCGATTTCGAGCAGCATGACGGGTCTCCCTTTAGGTGCGGAGAGAGCCGGGCGACGGGTTCGGGGTCAAGGCGGCGGGAGAAGTGATCGCGCGGGCGTGATGCGTGCGGCGAAGGCTTCGGCAAGCTCAGCCTGAGCGGGTTGGAGAGCAGTTCTTTAAATTCCGCTCAGGCTGAGCATGTCGAAGCCCCATAGGCAAGGCGCAACGAAAAAGGGGCGCGCCTTGCAGCACGCCCCCTCTCAATCCGACAACGCCGCAAATCAGCGCGGCAGCTGGCTCACGCCCATCAGCGCCTCGTCCACCGAACGCGCGCACTGGCGGCCTTCGCGAATCGCCCAAACGACCAGCGATTGACCGCGGCGCATGTCGCCGCAGGACCAGATCTTCTCGTCGCTGGTGCGGTATTCGAAGACGTTCGCCTTCACGTTGCCGCGCGCGTCCAGTTCGACGCCCGACTGGTCGAGCATGCCGGCCTTGCGCGGGCCGAGGAAGCCCATGGCGAGGAAGATCAGGTCGGCTTCGAGCGTGAACTCGCTGCCTTCGATCTCCTGCATCTTGCCGCCCTTCCACTCGACGCGGACGCATTCGAGGCCCTTGACGTCGTTGTCGCCGATGACGCGCTTGGTCAGCACGGCCCAGTCGCGGGTCGCACCTTCCTCGTGGCTGGAAGAGGTGCGCAGCTTGAGCGGCCAGAACGGCCACGACAGCGCCTTGTCTTCCATCGTCGGCGGCTTGGGCATGATCTCCAGCTGGGTCACCGAAGCGGCGCCCTGGCGGTTGGAGGTGCCGACGCAGTCCGAACCGGTATCGCCGCCGCCGATGACGATGACGTGCTTGCCGGTGGCCGACAGGGTGCCGCGCGGGGCGGCGCGCAGTTCGTCGTCGCCGGCGTTGCGCTTGTTCTGCTGGGTCAGGAACTCCATCGCGTAGCGCACGCCGGGAAGCTCGAAGCCGGGGATCGCGAGCGGGCGCGGGTCTTCCGCGCCGCCGGCGAAGACCACCGCGTCGAAGTTCTCCTTGAGCGAGGCGACCGAGACGGTAACGCCCACTTCAACCGACGTCTTGATCTCCACACCTTCCGCCATCATCTGCACGAGGCGGCGGTTGATGAGGTGCTTCTCCATCTTGAAGTCGGGGATGCCGTAACGCATCAGCCCGCCGACGCGGTCGTTCTTCTCGAACAGGGTGACCGAGTGACCGGCGCGGGCGAGCTGCTGGGCGCAGGCCATGCCCGCCGGGCCAGAGCCGACGACGGCGACCGACTTGCCGGTGCGCTTTTCGGGTACCTGCGGCGTGATCCACCCTTCCTGCCATCCCTTGTCGACGATCGCGCATTCCACCGACTTGATGGTCACGGGCTCGTCGATGATGTTGAGCGTGCAGGCCGCCTCGCACGGGGCGGGGCAGATGCGGCCGGTGAACTCGGGGAAGTTGTTGGTCGAGTGGAGGACTTCCAGCGCGTTCTTGAAGTCGTCCTCGTAGACCAGGTGATTCCAGTCGGGGATGATGTTGTTGACCGGGCAGCCGGTGTGGCAGTGCGGCACGCCGCAGTTCATGCAGCGCGACGCCTGTGCCTTCAGCGCCTCGGGCGAGAGGGGGACGACGAACTCGTTGTAGTTCTTGAGGCGATCCTCGACCGGACCGTACGTGCGGTCCTTGCGGTCGAGTTCGAGGAAGCCGGTTTCCTTGCCCATCTTGATACGTTCCTAAATCTTATTCTGCTGCGACCGAGGCGGCTTCGAGGCGTTCGGCCTCCTGCTGGCGCAGGGCCTTCGCGAAGTCGCGCGGCATCACCTTGACGAACTTGCCCAGCGTGGTTGCCCAATCGTCGAGCAATGCGCGGGCTCGCTTCGAGCCGGTGTGCAGGTGGTGGCGTTCGAGCAGGATGCGCAGGCGCTCCGCATCGTGGCGCAGCATGTCGCCCATGCCCAGGTCGCGGACCGAGACGGTGCGCTGCTGGGGACGACCCGTGCCTTCGTCCTCGTCGGCTTCGGCGGAGATCGGCTGCAGATCCACCATCGAGGGGTTGACCAGCTTCGCGAACTCGCCGTCCTCGTCGTAGACGTAGGCGATGCCGCCCGACATGCCCGCCGCGAAGTTGCGGCCGGTCTTGCCCAGCACCATCACGACGCCGCCGGTCATGTACTCGCAGCCATGGTCGCCGCAGCCTTCGACGACCGCGATCGCGCCCGAGTTGCGGACCGCGAAACGCTCGCCGCCGACGCCGTTGAAGAACGCCTCACCGGAAATCGCGCCGTAGAGCACGGTGTTGCCGACGATGATGTTCTTGAGCGGGTCACGGTTCACATGGCTCGGCTGGCGCACGATCACGCGGCCGCCCGAGAGGCCCTTGCCGACATAGTCGTTGGCATCGCCGGTCAGGTCGAGCGTGACGCCGTGGGCAAGCCAGGCGGCGAAGCTCTGGCCGGCGACGCCGGTGAGCTTCACGTTGATCGTGTTGTCGGGCAGGCCGTCATGGCCGTAGCGACGGGCGACTTCACCCGAAAGCATCGCGCCGACCGTGCGGTTGACGTTGATGACGGGCTTTTCGATGCGGACGGCTTCGCGCTTTTCCAGAGCATCGGCAGCGCCCTCGATCAGCGCGTTATCCAGCGCGTGTTCGAGGCCGTGGTCCTGCACTTCGCTCCAGCCCAGCGAGGGGCCGTCGCCCAGCGGTGCCTGGTAGAGCACCTTGGAGAGATCGACGCCCTTGGCCTTCCAGTGGCTGATGGCCTTCTTCATGTCGAGGCGATCGACGCGGCCGACCATCTCGGGGATGGTGCGGAAGCCGAGTTCGGCCATGATCGCGCGCAGTTCTTCCGCCACGAAGAAGAAGTAGTTGATGACGTGCTCGGGCTGGCCGGTGAAGCGCGCGCGCAGCACCGGGTTCTGCGTGGCGACACCCACCGGGCAGGTGTTGAGGTGGCACTTGCGCATCATGATGCAGCCCGCCGCGATCAGCGGCGCGGTGGCGAAGCCGAATTCCTCGGCGCCGAGCAGCGCGGCAACCGCGACGTCACGGCCGGTGCGCAGGCCGCCGTCGGCCTGGACCACCACGCGGCTGCGCAGGTTGTTGAGCAGCAGGGTCTGCTGGGTCTCGGCCAGGCCGATCTCCCAGGGCGAACCCGCGTGCGTCAGCGAGGTCAGCGGCGAAGCGCCGGTGCCGCCTTCGTAGCCCGAGATCGTGATGTGGTCCGCGCGCGCCTTGGAGACGCCAGCCGCAACCGTGCCCACGCCCACTTCGGACACCAGCTTGACCGAGACGCGGCTGGTCGGGTTCACGTTCTTGAGATCGTGAATGAGCTGCGCGATGTCTTCGATCGAGTAGATGTCGTGGTGCGGCGGCGGCGAGATCAGGCCGACGCCCGGGGTCGAGTGACGGGTCGCGCCGATGGTCTTGTCCACCTTGTCGCCCGGCAGCTGGCCACCTTCGCCGGGCTTCGCGCCCTGCGCCATCTTGATCTGGATGTCGTCGGCGTTGACCAGGTACTCGGTGGTGACGCCGAAGCGGCCCGAAGCAACCTGCTTGATCGACGAGCGCATGGTGTCGCCGTTGTCCAGCGGCTTGAAGCGCTTGGGGTCTTCGCCGCCTTCGCCGGTGTTCGACTTGCCGCCGATGCGGTTCATCGCCACGGCCAGCGTGGTGTGCGCTTCCCAGCTGATCGAGCCGTAGCTCATCGCGCCGGTGGCGAAGCGCTTCACGATCTCGCTCGCGGGCTCGACGTCGTCGATGTGGATCGACTGGCCGGGCACGAAGTCCATCAGGCCACGGATCGTGAGCATGCGCTCCGACTGGTCGTTGATGGTCTGCGCGAAGGCGCGGTACTTTTCAGGCACGTTGCCGCGGACGGCGTGCTGGAGCAGGCCGATGTTCTCGCTGGTCCAGGCATGTTCCTCGCCGCGCACGCGCGATCCGTAGATGCCGCCCACGTCGAGCATGTTCTTGAAGACCGGGTTGTCGCCGTAGGCCGCATCGTGGCGGCGCACGGTTTCTTCCGCGATCTCGGCAAGGCCCGCACCCTCGATGGTGGTGGCGGTTCCGGAGAAGTATTTGTCGACGAACGCGGTGGACAGGCCGACCGCGTCGAAGATCTGCGCGCCGCAGTACGACTGGTAGGTCGAGATGCCCATCTTGGACATGACCTTACGGATGCCCTTGCCGATGGCGTAGACGTAGTTCTTCGCCGCCTGCTCGGCCGAGACCGGCAGGTTCTTGCGCACCCGCATTTCCTCGATGGTCTCGAGCGCGAGGTAGGGATTGATCGCTTCGGCGCCGTAGCCTGCCAGAGCGCAGAAGTGATGCACTTCGCGCGCTTCGCCGGTTTCCACGACAAGGCCGGTCTGCATGCGCAGGCCCTGGCGGACGAGGTGGTGGTGGACGGCTGCCGTCGCCAGCAGAGCGGGCATGGCGATCCGGTCCGGGCCGACGCTGCGGTCGGACAGGATCAGGATGTTCTTGTCCGCCAGCACCGCTTCGGTCGCGGCCCAGCACATTTCCTTGATTGCCAGCTCAAGCCCTGCGGCGCCGGTCTTGGCGTCCCAGGTCATGTCGATGGTGCCGGTGCGGAACGCGCCGTCGAGCGCGGCCTCCACCGAGCGGATCTTGGCGAGGCCAAGGTCGGTCAGGATCGGCTGGCTGACTTCGAGGCGCTTGTGCGTCCCGGCGTCATGACCCAGCAGGTTCGGGCGCGGGCCGATCATGGTGACCAGGCTCATCACCAGTTCCTCGCGGATCGGGTCGATCGGCGGGTTGGTGACCTGCGCGAAGTTCTGCTTGAAGTAGTCGTAGAGCAGTCGCGACTTGTGCGACAGCACCGGGATCGGCGTGTCGGTGCCCATCGAGCCGAGCGGATCGTCGGCGTTGACGGCCATCGGTTCGAGGAAGCGGGTGGTGTCTTCCTGCGTGTAGCCGAACGCCTGCTGGCGATCGAGCAGCGTGCCGGTTGGCTTGGGCAGCTCGGCCAGTTCGGGTTCGATCACGTCGAGATCGGCCAGCTTGTACTGCGTGCGGTCGAGCCACTCTTCGTAGGGCTCGGCCTCGGCCAGCTTGGTCTTGATCTCCTCGTCCTCGATGATGCGGCCTTCCTCGAAGTCGATCAGCAGCATGCGGCCGGGCTGGAGACGCCACTTGCGCACGATGTTGTCTTCCTTGATCGGAAGGACGCCGCTCTCGGACGCCATGACGCACAGGTCGTCGTCGGTGACGAGGAAGCGCGCGGGGCGCAACCCGTTGCGGTCCAGCGTGGCGCCGATCTGGCGGCCATCGGTGAAGGCGACGGCGGCGGGGCCGTCCCACGGCTCCATCAGCGCGGCGTGATATTCGTAGAACGCGCGGCGTTCCGGGGTCATCAGCGGGTTGCCCGCCCACGCCTCGGGCACCAGGATCATCATGGCGTGAACCATGGAGTACCCGCCCGCGATCAGCAGTTCGAGCGCGTTGTCGAGGCACGCGGTGTCCGACTGGCCGTGCGGGATCAGCGGCCACATCTTGTCGAGATCGGCGCCGAGCAGCTCGGATTCCATGGTGCGGCGGCGCGCATTCATCCAGTTCACGTTGCCGCGAACGGTGTTGATCTCGCCGTTGTGCGCCATGAAGCGGAACGGGTGCGCCAGCTTCCAGCTCGGGAAGGTGTTGGTCGAGAAGCGCTGGTGCACGAGGCCGAGGGCCGAGACGAATTCCGGGTTGCGCAGGTCGTCGTAGAACGAGCCCACCTGGGTCGCCAGCAGCAGGCCCTTGTAGACGATCGTGCGGGTCGAGAAGCTGGGCATGTACAGCTCGGTGAGCCCCGGCATGTCATGCTTCTCGGCCAGCGCCGCCAGCGGGTTCTGGGTCTGCTTGCGGATCGCCAGGATCTTGCGCTCGAAGGCGTTCTGGTCGGCGCAGCTTTCACCGCGCCCGACGATGCACTGGCGGATCACCGGCATCGATTCGAGCACGGTCTTGCCGAGGCCGTCAGTGGTGACGGGCACGTCGCGCCAGCCGATCAGGTGCTGGCCTTCCTTCTTGATGAACTTCTCGAACACCGAGACGATCATCTCGCGCGAGGCGTCGTCCTGCGGCAGGAAGCACATGGCGACCGCGTAGTCGCCCGCCTGCGGCAGTTCGAGGCCCTCGGAAGTGGCCCAGGTGCGCAGCAGCTGGTCGGGAATCTGGGTCAGGATGCCCGCGCCGTCGCCCAGCAAGGGGTCGGCGCCCACCGCACCGCGGTGGTCGATGTTTTTCAGAATCTCCAGAGCCTGGGTAATGATCGCGTGGTTTTTCTGGCCCTTGATATGGGCGACGAAGCCCACACCGCAGGCGTCGTGTTCATTGCGCGCGTCATAGAGGCCCTGGGGCTTAGGAAATCCCATCGATATAAACCCATCCTGTGTTTTTTTGGCGGGCGTCACTTGGGCATGCCTGCGGATTCGCACCGAATCGTGCGAACGACCCCACGCGGCATAGTGACCCCACGGTCCCCATGACGATTCAGGGACCGTTTTGCAATGGCGAACACGGCTAGCTGCGCAGCAAGATGGCGTGGATGACGGATTTCCCGGCATTTTATTATCAAAAACCCCGCCCGGATTGCGCCGGACGGGGGTTTTCGAATCCGCTTGAGGTGGTCGAAGGGCGGTTTCAGGCCGCTCCGCTCATGCGCTGCAGCGTGGCGAGCGCCGCGCGCAGGGCGCGTTCGGTGGCCTCCGGATCGTTGCGCGGGGCGTCGAAGGGCCGCTCCTCATAGTCCGCCGGAGCTTCGCCGGTAGGGTCGGGGAGAAGGACCGGGCGGCCGAACGGCACGGATTCCTGGCTTTCCTCCTGGATTTCCTCGGCGGAGTCCACCGGGGTGGCATGGGCGAGCTCGTCGCCTGCCTCGTCGGGGTCGCCGAACTGGAGGAACGGCTTGCGGACGGCTGCGTGGCGCGAAAGGTTGAACAGCGAGGCATAGCCCTGCTGCAGGACCGAGTCCTCCTCCTCGTCTTCAGCGGCTTCCGGTTCCGCCTCGAAGGCGGTGTGCGGGAACGGGCTGCTGGGGAAGGGGATGGCCGCGTGCGGGTCGAAGCGCTCGTCAAAGCCCGGGCGCTCTTCGCTCGAGGTGAGGCCGATGTGGCGGGGCGGAACAAAGCCTTCCAGCGGCTCGACGGCATCGTCGATCGGATCGAGCGCGATCGGGCGCAGCGCGCTGGGTACGGCGGCGGGCCACGACGGGGCGGGTTCCGGCAGATGAGCTTCGACGTAACCGTCCTGCGCTTCGGGCTCAGCCTCGACGATCGGCGCGGCGAATGGCGCGACGATGGCCTGCGGGATCACGACGGCTACCTCGGCGGCGCGGCGCGCATCCTCGCGGCGGCGCTCCATGGCGAGCGCGAGGCGTTCGAGCAGTTCGACCTGCGACAGCGAGCCGAGGTCGGCATCGGCGATGCGGGCGCTCGAACGCGGTTCCTCCACGGTATCAACGAAAGTTTCGGCCGGAGCTTCCGGTTCCGCTTCGAAGGGAGCCGCGAACGGCGCGGGCTCTTCGTGGAAAGCAACGATCTCGATGCCGGAGGGCGCTTCGTCGGAAGGCGATTCTTCCGCAGCAGATGCCGCGAAGGCCGGTACGGACCACGCAGCTGCCTCTTCCGCTTCGAATTCGGCCTCGGGCGCGCCCCAGTCGCCTTGCGGCAGGCGCGGCAGCAGCTTGAAGCCGGGCGCGGCCCTTTCGAGGCTGGAAGTGGCGCCGGCCAAAGGCTCTTCGACCGTTTCCGGCACCGCATCGGCCTTTACGTCGCTGCGGGGCGAGAATTCACGTGAATAGGCTTCGAACAGACGGCTGCCGACGGGCGCTTCGACGTGTTCGCGAGCAGCCTCCTCGGCGGCGTCGAGTTCGGCCTTGAAGATCTGTGCGCCGGGAGGCGTCGTGAACACGCCGCGATCGGCGCCGAACGTCGATTCGGGCTCGCGCCAGGCGGTTTCGGCATCGAGCCATGCAGGCAGGTTGTCGTCCTCGTCGGCATCGTCGGCGGTGCTGTCGATGGCGGCGGCTTCCACCGGGCGACGGAACACGGGCTGGTCGTGGCCTTCGTCGAAGCTGTCGATGTCGAAATCGGCGACGTTGAGGATGCGAGGGTCGGTCGGTGCGCCGGGCAGCGGTGCGTGCTCTTCGGCGACGGGGGCCGCTTCGGGCTCGATGGCGAGGGCACGGCGGCGACGCGCGGTCGGCGCGGGTGCGGCGGCGGCCTGCTCGATCTCATCGCCTTCGGCGGCGTCGGTTGCGGGCAGGGCGGCGGGGCGGGCGATGCGCCGGGCGATCAGGCCGCCGATCGCAGCGCCGAGGCCGGTCATGCCGAGCGCCAGCAGGATGCGCATCGTCGTGCCGAGCGGCGGCGCGGCCATCGGGATCACCTTGTCGATGCCAAGCGCCAGCACCAGTCCCTCCATCGTCGAGGAGCTGACGATCACGCTGCCGAGCCCGGCGAGCGCGCCGAACCACAGTGCGACGATCGCCGGGAACAGCGGGTGGCGCGTGATCGGCTGTCCGCCGGTTCCCGCGTTGGCGCCCGCGCCCTCGGTGCCGCTCTCGATGGTGAGCTTGGTGTCGGCCACTGCATTACCCTTATGTCTTGAACCGGGACCTGTGCTCACGCGGCGGCTCCCAGCCCTGCTTGATCGGTCTTTGCTGCCAGCATTTGGTAAACGAGAGGATAACGACGGGCATTCTCGGCCCAATCGTGGCGGGTTTCCACGTGCTTGCGGCCCGCAATCCGGTAGGATTCCCACTCGTCACGGGCATTGAGCAGCCGTGCCAGCGACTCGGCGCAGGCGGATGCATCGTCGGGGGTGAACAGCACTCCGGTCAAGCCGTCGGTGACAAGCTCGCGGTGGCCGCCCACGTCGCTGGCAGCGACGAGCTTGCCCTGTGCCATCGCCTCGAGAGGTTTGAGCGGCGTGACGAGGTCGGTCAGGCGGCTCTTCTTGCGCGGGTAGGCCATGACGTCGCACAGCGCGTAGTAGCGATCGACCTCGTGGTGCGGAACGCGGCCGACGAAGTGGATGGCCCCGGCTGCGGGCGAGGCTGCCGCCTGCGCGCGCAGGGCCTCCTCGCGCGGGCCGCCGCCGACCATCAGCAGCTTGGCGCGCGGCTGGCGGGCAACGAGAGCGGGCATCGCGTCGATCAGGACGTCGAGTCCTTCGTAGTCATAGAAGCTGCCAATGAAACCGATGACCGGGCCGTCGAAGCCGAGCTGCGCGGCAAACGCCTCGTCACGCGGCAGCGGCGTGCCGAACAGGGCAAGGTCGACGCCATTGGGCATGACGGTGATCTTGTCCTCGGAAATCCCGCGCGTGGCGAGGTCGGCGCGCAGCCCCTCGCAGATCGTCACCACCGCGTCGGCCTTGCGCACCACATGCGTTTCGAGCGCATGGGTGAGGCGGTATTTGAGCGAACCCTCGCTGCCGGTGCCGTTGCCGACGGCGGCGTCCTCCCAGAAAGCGCGAATCTCGTAGACGAGGGG
This sequence comes from Novosphingobium sp. fls2-241-R2A-195, assembly GCF_030209485.1. Classification (NCBI taxonomy): domain Bacteria; kingdom Pseudomonadati; phylum Pseudomonadota; class Alphaproteobacteria; order Sphingomonadales; family Sphingomonadaceae; genus Novosphingobium; species Novosphingobium sp. fls2-241-R2A-195. The sequence continues at coordinate 62,669 of NZ_JARVRY010000015.1, read as the reverse complement.
AATGCCGTACTTGCGGGCGACCTTGAGCGCGGCCTGTCCGCACAGGACCGGCGAATGGGCGTGGATAACGTCGGGACGCCACTGCTGCACCACCTTCTCGATTCCCGCCGCGAACAGGGCGATCTCACGCCACTCGCGCACGACCGGAGGGCCTGAAACCTTACTGCCGACGCGGTGGAACAGGAGGCCGTCGTGCTCCTCGACCACGCTGCCGCCTTCATTGTAGCGCGGGCCGGTCACGCCGCGCACGTCGAGGCCCAGCGCCTGCTGCGCTTTCAGGATCGCGCGCGTGCGGAAGGTATAGCCGCTGTGGATCGGCAGCGAATGGTCGAGCACGTGAAGGATGCGGGTCATAAGCTGCATTTCCTAGCGGGGAACGCTTAACGCGCCGTCAACTTGGCGCTGCTAACGCGGCTGTCGATGGTCGACATCCTTGCCCTTGCCATATCGCACGGACTGCTGCTGCTCGCCGCATGGCGCTTGCTGTGGCGGCCAGACCTCGATTCGGAAGGGACCGATTCGCAGGCCCGCCCAGGCCGCAAGCCCGGAACGCCGATGCGCGTCAATCGAGTGGCGGGTGAAGAGGAGGAGCACGGCGATGCTTAACCTCGCGCTGACCGGCTTTTTCGCGGCGATGATGTTGCTCGGCTTCAAGCGGCCGTTCCTCTGGGTGCTGTGCTACCTCTACGTCGACATTGTCGCGCCGCAGATCATCTCGTGGGGTTTCCTGACGCGCCTGCCGATCTCGCTGATCGCCTTTTCGGCGGCGTTCCTCGGCTGGCTGGTGTTCGACGACAAGCGCGATTCGCGATTCACCTGGCGGCAGGGCCTGATCGGGCTGCTACTGCTCTACTGCGCGATAACGACGTTCACCGCCGACTATCCCGAGGAAGCGCTGACAAAGTGGTCGTGGGTGTGGAAGGCGCTGGTCTTCGCGCTGTTCCTGCCGATGACCTTGCGCACGCGGCTGCGAATCGAGGCGGTGGCGCTGGCCATGGTGCTCTCGGCCAGTGCGCTGATCATCGATGGCGGGCTCAAGACGGCGATGGGCGGTGGCGGTTACGGCAGCCTCATCATCTTCGTGGAGAACAACACCGGGCTCTATGAGGGCTCGATCATCTCCTGCGTCGCCATCGCGCTGATTCCGGTGGCGGTGTGGCTGGCGCGATACGGCACGATTTTTCTGCCGGACTGGCGGGTCTGGCTGTTCACCGGCGCGCTGATCTTCGCCTGCTCGCTGATCCCGATCGGCACCCAGGCGCGCACCGGCCTTGTCTGCCTCGCTATCCTGTGCGGCCTCTATCTGCGCACGGCGAAGAACCGCGTGCTGATCTCCGCAGGCATGGCACTGGCGCTGGTAGTGGCCGTGCCGTTCCTGCCGCAATCCTATCTGCAGCGGATGAACACGATCGAGGATCACAAGTCCGACCAGTCCGCCAGCACCCGAATCGGCGTGTGGAAGTGGACGCTGGGCTACGTGAAGGACCACCCGATGGGCGGTGGCTTCGAAGTCTACCTGTCCAGCAAGGTTGCCTACGACACCGTCTCCAGCCAGACTACCGGCAGCAACGTGACGATCACCCGCACCCCCGTCATCGAAACCGGGCGCGCGTTCCACTCCAGCTACTTCGAGATGCTGGGCGAACAGGGCTATCCGGGCTTCGCGTTGTGGCTGTTGTTGCAGATTTCGGGCGTCGTGCAGATGGAGCTGATTCGCCGACGCTGGAAGGGCCGCAAGGAGCCCGACGAGGCTTGGGCCGCACCGCTCGCGGTGGCGCTGCAACTGGCGCAGGTGGTCTACATGATCGGCTCGCTGTTCGTCGGCATCGCCTTCCAGCCCTTCATCCTGATGCTGGTCGGGCTGCAGTGCGGGCTGTGGAGCTACCTCAAGCGCATCGACCGCCCGGCTGAGCGCGTGCGCCGTGGCCGGCAGCCGATGCGGGTGGCGAATGCCGCGGCGGGTTAAGAATCGGCTCGCCTCAAATCGTTTGCACTTTCTTCCCCGGCTTCCTTAACATTAACCAGTGTCCGCCGTTCTGGTGAGCAATGGCGCGGTTCGCGCGCCGTCACGCCGGAAACCAAGTTTGAAATACTTAAGGGAAAATCCGGCGTTTACGACGAATTAACCTTTAACCTTCATTGGTCATATGGTTAATACAACGCAATGTCCGCAAACGGCTGCGTCAGCCGCGGGCATCGGGGGCAAGAAGGAACCGACCCATGCGAGTGCTGCTGATCGAGGATGAACCGACCACGGCCCGGGCTATCGAGCTCATGCTGACGGCGGAAGGATTCAACGTCTACTCCACCGATCTGGGCGAGGAAGGCCTCGATCTGGGCAAGCTGTACGACTACGACATCATCCTTCTCGACCTCAACCTGCCCGACATGCACGGCTACGACGTGCTGAAGAAGCTGCGCGTCGCCAAGGTGCAGACGCCGGTGCTGATCCTGTCGGGTATCTCGGAGATGGACAGCAAGGTCCGCTCGTTCGGCTTCGGCGCGGACGACTACGTGACCAAGCCGTTCCACCGCGAGGAACTGATCGCCCGCATCCACGCCGTCGTGCGCCGCTCCAAGGGCCACTCGCAGTCGGTCATCCGCACCGGCAAGCTGGTCACCAACCTCGACGCCAAGACGGTCGAGGTCGATGGCGCCCGCGTGCACCTGACCGGCAAGGAATACGCGATGCTGGAACTGCTCTCGCTGCGCAAGGGCACCACGCTGACCAAGGAAATGTTCCTCAACCACCTCTATGGCGGCATGGACGAGCCTGAACTGAAGATCATCGACGTCTTCATCTGCAAGCTGCGCAAGAAGCTCGCGCATGCCTGCGGCGGCGCCAACTACATCGAGACGGTGTGGGGCCGCGGCTACGTCCTGCGCGATCCGGACGAGGCTGCCGAAGCGGCATAAGCCAGATTACCCTGCACCCCTTGCAGGAACCAAGGCGGCCTGCCCTCTCGAGGGGCGGGCCGTTGTTTTTTTGCCCATTCGTCGTCCCGGATCAAGTCCGGGACGACGATCATACCAGCAGCGCCACCACCGACAGCAGCGCCGCCGTCACCACGGCATTGAGCGCCATCGCGAGGCTCGCCATCGCACCAGCCGTCGCGTCCACCTGAAACGCCCGCGCAGTGCCGATCCCGTGTGCGGCAACGCCGAGGGCAAAGCCGCGCGCGCGGTAGTCACCCAGACCCAGCACATTGAGCAGCGGCGTCGCGACCATCGCGCCGAAGACGCCCGCGAACAGCACGATCACCGCCGCCAGCGCCGGGACGCCGCCAAGCTGTCCCGCCACGGCCATCGCGACGGGCGTGGTGGTCGCCCTCGGCGCGATCGACGCGAGGATCTCGCGCGGCGCGCCGAACAGCGCCAGCACGCCGACCGCGCTGACGATCGAGGTCACCGCGCCCGCACCCAGCGCCAGCACGATCGGTATGGCCAGTCGGCGAATGCGTGCCCGCTCGCGCCAGACCGGCACCGCCAGCCCGACGACCGCCGGGCCGAGCAGGAAGCTGACCGGGAAGGTCGCGGCCTTGTATGTCTCGTAGGATGTGCGGCTCGCCAGCAGCAAGGCGATCAGCACCGGCGTACTCCAGAGCACCGGATGTAGCAGCGGATGGCGGTCGCAGCGCTTCGATAGGGTGTCGAAGATCTCGAACACGCCCAGCGTGACCGTCAGCCAGAGCAGTGGCGTCGCCAGCAGTGCGGGATCGCTCACGCCTCGCCCTCCGGCGCGAACCGGGCGAAGGCCCAGCGGAATACCAGCGCCGTCACGATCAGCGTCAGCAGCGTGGAAGCCACCGTGGCCGTCACCAGCCCCACGCCGTACCGCGAAAGAACCGGGCCTTCCTCGATCAGCCCGACGGCGGCGGGGACGAACATGATGGACAGGTGCGCGGTGAGCCAGCCGGTCACCACGGTCAGCGTCGGCCGCTCGCGCGGGACCAGCGCCAGCCATCCGACCAGCAGGACCATGCCGATGACCGCGCCGGGCAGGGGCAGGCTCGTGATGCGATGGATCGCTTCGCCCGCAAGCTGGCAGGCGAGAAGGAGGAAGATGGCGCGCAGCATGACCGGGATAAAGCAGGGCGACACATGCTCGGCAATCCGCATTTCGGTCCGCCAAGTTGCGCCGCGCAACTATGCCCGATTGCGAGTCCCGCCCCCCTTGTGTATCGGCGCGCGCCATGACGGCTTACAAATCCGGCGATCCGACCACGCTCAACCGCCTCTACGGCCGCGCCAAGGGCAAACCCCTGCGCGCTGCGCAGCAGAGCCTCGTCGACGACCTGCTCCCGCGCATCTCCATGCCCGAAGACGGCCCGATCACCGCGCAGGTGCTGTTCGGCGACGATCGCCCGCTCCACTTCGAGATCGGTTTCGGCGGCGGCGAGCACATGGCGCAGCGTGCCGACATGCTACCCGACCACGGTTTCATCGGCGCTGAGCCCTTCCTCAACGGCGTGGCGCAGGCGCTTACCCACGTCAGCGGCGACAACGGCGCGCACCCGCCGATCGGCAACGTGCGCATCCATCACGGCGATGCGCTGGAAGCGCTGGCACGCATTCCGGACGGCTCGCTCTCGTTCCTCTACCTGCTGCACCCCGACCCCTGGCCCAAGGCGCGCCACGCCAAGCGCCGGATGATGAACGACGGTCCGGTCGACATGTTCGCCGCCAAGCTCAGGCCCGGCGGCGAGTTCCGCTTCGGCACCGACCACGCGATCTACTTGCGCCATGCGCTGATGGTGATGCAGCGGCATACCGAGCAGTTCGAGTGGCTATGCGAGAAGCCCGGCGACTTTCAGGTTCGCCCCGGCGGCTGGCCGCAGACGCGCTACGAGCACAAGGCGCGTACGGTTTACGGGCATGAGGTCTGGTACTTCCGGTACAGGCGGAAGTAGAAGTCCTGGGGCCATCGCCCCAGACCCGGGAACTGTCGTCGCTGCGTGTGCAGCGGCCTTGGGGGACTACGCAACCCCCTCCATTCGTCATTGCGAGCGCAGCGAAGCAACCCAGGGCAGTGTTACTCCGCGCTGGATTGCTTCGCTGCGCTCGCAATGACGAGGGTGGGGATATGCCAGCGGAATTGCGCCGCAGGCTTTATAAGTCTCCCGACGAAGCCTTGGTGGAACGACATCGCTTCGCGCACGGCCTCGACGGTATACGGGGTGCAGGGGTGGTAAACCCCTGCATTTCCCCCTTCAAACTCAGCCCGTAATCCCCGCAGCCGCCAATGCCGCCAACGTCAGCACATCCGGCGCGATCGCGGTCATCGGCACGATCTGCACCGGTTTTTCCATGCCCAGCAGCATCGGCCCGATCGAGGTCGTTCCGCCGATCTCCTTGAGCAGCTTGGCTGAGATGTTGGCCGACTGCAGGCCCGGCATGACCAGCACGTTCGCCGGAGCGGACAGGCGGCAGAACGGGTAGAGTTCCATGATCTTGGGGTTAAGCGCCGCGTCGGGGGCCATCTCGCCCTCGTACTCGAAGTCGACCTGCTGCTCGTCGAGCATGCGGATCGCCTCGCGGGTGGCGTCGAGCCACTTGCCCGCCGGATTGCCGAAGGTCGAGTAGCTGAGGAAGGCGACGCGCGGTTCGTGGCCCAGTTTGCGGGCGACGGCGGCGGTTTCCTTGGCGATGACCACCAGTTCCTCGGCGGTGGGGCGCTCGTTGATGGTGGTGTCGGCCATGAACACGGTGTGGTTCTTGCCGACCATCATGTGGATGCCGCAGGGCAGTTCGCCCTCGGCCGGGTCGAGCACGCGGCGCACTTCCTTCATCGACTGCGCGAAGGGCCGGGTCATGCCCGTCACCATCGCATCGCCGACGCCCAGCTTAAGCAGGCCGGAGGCGAAGATGTTGCGGTCGGTGTTGCACATGCGCTGCACGTCGCGCTTCAGGAAGCCGCGGCGCTGCAGGCGGTCGTAGAGCATCTCCACCATCGGCTGGACGTGCTCGGACACCATCGAGTTCTCGATGTGGAAGCTCTCGGGGTTGGGCACGCCGAGGTCCGCCATCCGGTCGAGGATGGTCTGGGTGCGGCCGACGAGGATCGGTTCGCCATAGCCGAAGTCGCGGTACTGGATCGCGGCGCGCAGGACGACTTCGTTGTCGGCCTCGGCGAAGATCACGCGCTTGGGGTTGGCCTTCAGCTGCTCGTAGACGCGGGTGAGCACCGAGGTGGTCGGGTTGAGGCGGGCTTTCAGCTGGTCGCGGTAGGCCTCGAAGTCCTCGATCGGCTTCTGGGCGACGCCCGAATCCATCGCCGCCTTGGCCACGGCCATCGGCACCACTTCCATCAGGCGCGGGTCGAAAGGCGCAGGGATGATGTAGTCGCGGCCGAACTGCTGCGTCTCGCCGCCGTAGGCCGCCGCGACGTCCTCGTGGACCTGCTCGCGCGCCAGTTCGGCGATGGCAGTGGCGGCGGCGATCTTCATCTCCTCGTTGATCGCGGTCGCCCGCACGTCGAGCGCGCCGCGGAAGATGAAGGGGAAGCCGAGCACGTTGTTGACCTGGTTCGGATAGTCCGAACGGCCGGTGGCGACGATCGCGTCGGGGCGCACTGCCTTGGCGTCGGGCGGGGTGATCTCCGGGTCCGGGTTGGCCATCGCGAAGATGATCGGCTCGGGCGCCATCGACTTGACCATCTCGGGCGTGATCGCGCCCTTGGCCGAGAGGCCGAGGACGACGTCGGCGCCTTCGAGCGCTTCGGTCAGGGTGCGCTTGTCGGTCATCACCGCGTGGGTGGACTTGAACTGGTCCACGCGCTCGCGGCCCGGATAGATGACGCCGCGCGTGTCGCACACCAGCACGTTCTCATGCTTCACGCCCATCGACTTGATGAGCGAGGTGCAGGCCAGCGCCGAGGCGCCCGCGCCGTTCACCACGACCTTGATCTCGTCCAGCTTGCGGCCGGTGATGAGGCAGGCGTTGATGAGGCCGGCCGCCGCGATGATCGCGGTGCCGTGCTGGTCGTCGTGCATGACCGGGATGTTCATGCGTTCGCGCAAGGTCTGCTCAATGATGAAGCATTCCGGCGCCTTGATGTCTTCAAGGTTGATGCCGCCGAAGCTGGGTTCCATCATCGCGATGGCCTCGATCAGCGCGTCGGTGTCCTCGCTGGCGAGCTCGATGTCGATCGAATCGACGTCGGCGAAGCGCTTGAACAGCACCGCCTTGCCTTCCATCACCGGCTTCGATGCCAGCGCGCCGAGGTTGCCCATGCCCAGGATCGCGGTGCCGTTCGAGATCACGGCCACGAGGTTGCCCTTGGCGGTGTAGTCGTAGGCGGTGGCGGGATCGTCGGCTATGGCCTGCACCGGCACGGCGACGCCCGGCGAATACGCGAGGCTGAGGTCGCGCTGGGTGGCCATCGGCTTGGAGGCGATGATCTCGATCTTACCCGGGCGCTGGGTCTGGTGGTAGAACAGCGCCTCGCGATCGGTGAACTGGACCTTGGACTTATCGGACAAAGCTTGATCTCCCCAGATTTGCCAGAGGCCCTAACGGATGAAATCGCGACGCGATAGGGGAAAGGATGTCCCACCCCGCTTCCCAAAATGACAGGTGCGCCGCTAACGCTGCTGGCATGACTTCCGGCGCGACTCCGATGATGGCGCAGTACCTTGCGCTGCGCGAAGAGGCAGGTGACTGCCTGCTGTTCTATCGCATGGGCGACTTCTTCGAACTGTTCTTCGAGGACGCGAAGACGGCGAGCCAGGTGCTCGACATCGCACTGACCACGCGCGGCGAGCATCTGGGCCAGCCGATTCCGATGTGCGGGGTGCCGGTGCACGCGGCCGAGGGCTACCTCGCGCGGCTCATCAAGGCAGGCTGCCGCGTCGCCATCGCCGAGCAGACCGAGACCCCCGCCGAAGCCAAGGAACGCGCCCGCAGGGAAGGTCGCGCCTCCAAGTCGCTGGTCGCGCGCGGCATCGTGCGCTTCGTCACGGCGGGCACGCTGACCGAGGAATCGCTGCTCGAGCCGCGCCGCGCCAATGTGCTGGCGGCCGCGTGCGAGGTTCGCGGGATCGTCGGCATCGCGGCCTGCGACATCTCCACCGGCCGCATGGAACTGGAAGAGTGCGCGCCCGAGCGGCTGGCGGCGGCGATGGCCCGGCTGGGCGCGAGCGAGCTGGTGGTGCCTGAGGGCTGGGATCAGGCTCCCGATGGTGCCATCGGGCGCGGCGGCCACGAATTCTCCTCCGACGGCGGCGAGGAGCGGCTGAAGCTGGTTCACGGCGTAGCCACGCTCGACGGCTTCGGGGCCTTCACGCGGGCGATGCTCGCGGCTGCGGGGGGGCTCATCGCCTATCTCGACCATGTCGGGCGGGGCAAGCTGCCGCTGCTGCTCCCGCCCGAGGCGCGCGCGAGTGACGCCGCGCTGGCGATGGACGAAGCCACGCGCGCCAGCCTCGAAATCCTCGAAGCCTCAAGCGGCGGACGCAAGGGCAGCCTGATCGACGCGATCGACCGCTGCGTCACCGGCGCGGGCGCGCGCCAGCTGGCCGACGACCTCTCGGCCCCGCTGACCGACCGCATGGCGATCGCCGAGCGGCTGGAACTGGTCGAATGGCTCCACGGCGATGCGCTGCTGCGCGAGGACATGCGCGCCGCGCTGCGGGCACTGCCCGACGTGGGCCGCGCGCTGGGCCGCGTGGTGGCGGGGCGCGGTTCTCCGCGCGATCTCGGCCAGCTGCGGGATGGCCTGAGCGGCGCGCGTCGGATCGCCGACCGGCTGGGGCAGATGGATGACGTGCCGGTGCTGCTGGACCGGGTGCTGCCCGATCTTGGCGGGCATGGCGCACTGGTCGATCACTTCTCGCGCGCGCTGGTGGAGACGCCTCCGACCGAACGCGGGCAGGGCGGCTACATCGCCAGCGGCTACGACGCCTCGCTCGATGAACTGCGCTTGATGTCGGGCAATGCCCGCCGTGCCATCGCTGCGCTGGAGGCGAAGTACCGCGAGGAAACCGGCGTCGCCTCGCTCAAGATCAAGCACAATAACGTGCTCGGCTACTTCATCGAGGTTGCACAGCGCCACGCCGACAAGCTGATGGAGCCGGACAGCGGCTTCTCGCACCGCCAGACGATGGCGGGCGCGATGCGCTTCAACGCGCTGGCGCTGCATGAGGAAGCCGCGCGCATCACCGAGGCAGGCGGCCATGCCCTCGTGGCGGAGGACGCACATTTCGAGACGCTGGTGGCCGAGGCCGTCGCCGCGCGGCGGGAGATCGCCCGCACCGCCGCCGCGCTGGCCCGCATCGATGTTGCCGCCGGTCAGGCCGAACGCGCCGCCGAGGGCAACTGGACGCGCCCGCAAGTGGTCGATGGCCTTGCGCTGGAGATCGAGGGCGGGCGGCATCCGGTGGTCGAGGCAGCTCTTAAGGCGCAGGGCGAGCGCTTCGTGGCGAACGACTGCCGCCTCGCCAGCCATGACCGGCTGTGGCTGATCGGCGGCCCGAACATGGGCGGTAAATCCACCTTCCTGCGCCAGAACGCGCTGATCGTGCTGCTCGCGCAGGCAGGCGGCTTCGTGCCCGCCAAGGCGGCGCGGATCGGCATGGTCGACCGCCTGTTCAGCCGCGTCGGCGCTTCGGACAACCTCGCGCGGGGGCGTTCGACCTTCATGGTCGAGATGGTGGAGACCGCCGCCATCCTCGCGCAGGCAAGCGAGCGCAGCTTCGTGATCCTCGACGAAGTCGGGCGCGGCACGTCAACCTATGACGGCCTCGCGCTGGCGTGGGCGGTCGCCGAGGCGGTGCACGAAACCAACCGCTGTCGCTGCCTATTCGCCACGCACTATCACGAGATGGCGCGGCTGGCGGAGACCTGCGAGGCGCTCTCACTCCACCACGTCCGCGCGCGCGAGTGGAAGGGCGATCTCGTCCTCCTCCACGAACTGGCCGAGGGTCCGGCGGACCGCAGCTACGGTCTTGCCGTAGCACGGCTGGCGGGCGTTCCGCCCAAGGTGATCAGCCGGGCGAAGTCGGTGCTGGAGAAGCTGGAAAAGGGCCGAGCCGAAACCGGCGGCCTTGCCGCGGGCCTCGGCGACCTGCCGCTGTTCGCTGCCGCCGAGGCGACCCGCGAGGAAGAGTGCGACACCTTGCGCGACAAGCTGCGTGACATGGACGTGGATGCGCTGTCTCCGCGCGATGCGCTAGAAATCCTCTACGACCTCAAGCGCGAGGCAGGCACCGAGGGCTGAGGCTCTCATTCGTCATTGCGAGCGCAGCGAAGCAATCCAGGGCGGTTCAAGACTGCCCTGGATTGCTTCGCTGCGCTCGCAATGACGGAGGTAGGGTATCTTAACCTGTAGACGCTAATGCAGGCTCATGTTCGGCACCAAGATCACGCATGTTTTCCGGAGTCGCTGGCACGCGTTGATGTGGTCGGCCGGGGTGCTGGCGACGGCCTATTGCTCGATCCCGACGCCTGACAATGGCAATACGAACACCGACCAGGCCCAGCAGGCGAAAGCCGATGCCGAGCAGGCGGCTCAGGCACACCAGATTGTCGCGGCGTGGTCGAACGCTACGGGCGGGAAATAGCCGCGCTCACGAATCGTCGTCGCTGAATTCCGGATCGGCCGCATTGTCCTTGCCGTAGCGGCTTTCGAGATCGTCCATCGTTTCCTCGCCGTCATAGGCGGACATGTCGATGGTGCCGCTGGTGTCCATCTGGTTCATGTGATCGACGATGTCTTGAACGTCGTCCTCACCCTGAATACCGCCCTTGGCCTTGTCGCTGTAGCCGAGGCCCTTGGCACCGCGCGCCTGCGCCTGTTCGGCGATGGTCTGTGCCTGCGCGGCTTCGTCTTCCTGCTCGTCGTTCACCGTTTCCGGGGCGAGGTCGTCGGGGCGGTCGGTCATTTTGGGATTCTCCTTCGTCTGGTGAAACGGGTAGGAGAACGGGGAGGTTCCAAAGAGGAATCTGGGGTCATCGCCCCAGACCCCCGAACTGTCGTCGTTGCGCGCGCGGCCGCGTCAGTGAGTGACGCAGCTACGCGCGTGATCTCGACAGTTTACGGGGTGCAGGGGTGGTAAACCCCTGCGTTATCCCTTTTGCAGATTACCGCGAAGGAACCGGCGTCTCACCGGAATAATCGTAGAACCCCTTACCCGACTTGCGGCCGTACCAGCCTGCTTCGACGTACTTCTGCAGCAGCGGCGCGGGGCGGTATTTCGGGTCGCCGGTGGTCGAGTGGAAGACCTTCATGATCTCGAGCAGGGTGTCGAGGCCGACGAAGTCCGCCAGCGTCAGCGGTCCCATCGGGTGATTGAGGCCGATCTTGCAGCCTGCGTCGATATCCTCGACCGAGCCGATGCCGGCGCCGAGCACGAAGATCGCTTCGTTCAGCATTGGGCACAGGATGCGGTTGACAACGAAGCCGGGTTCGTCGCCCGCGAGCACCACGGTCTTGCCGAGTTTTTCGCCGAACGCCTTCATGCGGTCGATGGTGTCCTGCGAGGTGGCGAGGCCGGGGATCACTTCGACCAGGCCCATCAGCGGGACCGGGTTGAAGAAGTGCAGGCCGCAGAAGCGCGCGGCGTCGGGCGAGCTGGCGGCCATGCGGGTGATCGGGATCGAGCTGGTGTTGGACGCCATGATGGCGCCCGCGCCGAGCACCTTGCCGGCGGCTTCGAAGATCTTGTGCTTGATGTCCTCGCGCTCGGTGGCGGCTTCGATGATGAGGTCGCAGCCCGACATTGCGGAGTAGTCGGCAGCGGGGGTGATGCGGGCGAGCAGCGCGTCGGCGTCAGCCTGGCTGATCTTTTCCTTGGCGACCAGCTTGGCCAGGCCCTTGGCGATGCCGGCCTTGCCCTTTTCGGCGTTCTCGAGGCTGACGTCCGTGAGGATCACGTCCATGCCCTTGCTCGCCACGGTCTGGGCGATGCCCGACCCCATGATGCCTGCGCCGATGATGCCGACTGACTGCACTGCCAAACTCCTCTGTCGTTTAACCGGGCGCTTAACACCTCGGGATCGCGGAGGGAACCTAGCGGTTTTGTCCCGGCACCCAAAGCACGTCATCGGCGCCGTCGCGATTGACCGCACGGGCGAGGACGAAGAGGTAGTCGCTCAGCCGGTTGAGATAGCCGAGCGCGGCGGGGTTGACGGCATCGGTCGCGGCGAGCGCGGTGGCGCGGCGTTCGGCGGCGCGGGCGGAGGCGCGGGCGACGTGCACGCGCGCGGCGGCCTCGCTCCCGCCGGGCAGGATGAAGCTGCGCAAGGGGGAAAGGTTTTCGTTGATCGCGTCGATGGCATTTTCGAGCCAGACGACTTGTGCGGGGACGATGCGCAGGGTCATCTCGCCGGGGGTGAAGTCCTCCCCCGGTGTGGCGAGGTCGGCGCCCAGATCGAACATGTCGTTCTGGATGTGCGTGAGCGTGTGGGCATGTTGAGTGCCGCTGAGTGCCGCTATGGCCACCCCTATCGCGCAGTTCGTCTCATCCACGGCACCGATCGCCTCCATGCGCGCGGCGTGCTTGGGCAGGCGCGAGCCATCGACGAGGCCGGTGGTGCCGTCGTCGCCGGTGCGGGTGTAGATCTTGTTGAGCCGGACCATGGATCAGCGCGCCATCGCCAAGAGCAGCGCACAGACCACCACGGCGGCGGCCTGATACTTGATGCGGTTGAACATCATCTTGTTCTGCAGCAACTGGTTAGCCGTCGGTCCGGTGCCGTTAGGGTCGCTGTTCAGATCATCGCGGGTGCTGTTCATGAAGGCCACGATGCCGCGCACGAGGCTGACGACGACCATGATCACCAGCACGATGATGACGGGGACGAGAATGTAGCTCATGGCGCCTGATGTACGCCCTGTGACAGCGAAAGGCCAGCGGGGAAGCGCCCTTCGCGCAGTGCCATGGCGATGGCGCGGCCGTCCTCTCCGGCGCGGCGGCGGTCGCCGAGCGAGGGGGAGCCGCGCCGTTTGGCGAGCTTGCGGCCATCGGGCTCGATCAGCAGCGGATGGTGGAGCCAGGTCGGCACGGGAAGGCCAAGCAGGGCCTGCAGCAGCCGGTGGACGTGGCTGGCCGGGAACAGGTCCATGCCGCGGGTAACGAGGGTTACGCCATCCGTCGCATCATCCAGCGTGGCGGCGAGATGGTAGCTGGCGGGAAGGTCCTTGCGCAGCAGTACGACATCGCCGAAAATCTGCGGGGTGGCGGCCTGCGATCCGGCGCCTTCGTCCCGCCATTCGAGCGGGCCGGTGAGTGTCATCGCCTTGGTTACGTCGAGGCGCCATGCGGCATTCTCGGGATCGACTTCCCGGCGTCGGCAGGTTCCCGGATACACCGGGCCGTCTGGTCCGACCTGCGTGGCGGCGGCGGCGATTTCGGCGCGGGTGCAGGTGCAGCGGTAGAGCAGGTCCATCGCCTTCAACTGCTCTCCGGCGGAGGCATGACTGGCCAGCCGGTGGGACTGGAACACCGCCTCGCCGTCCCATTCGAGGCCCAGCCATGCGAGATCGCGGAAGAATTCCTCCACGAACTCCGGGCGACTGCGTTCGCCATCGATGTCCTCGATGCGCAGGATGAATTCGCCGCCGCGCGCCTTTGCCGTGTCGTGCGCGACGATCGCGGCATAGGCATGGCCGAGGTGCAGCGGGCCGTTGGGGCTGGGGGCGAAGCGGGTGCGCATCGGCTTTGTCCTAGCGTTCGCCGTGCCATCCGCAAACATCCCTGTGATTGCGGAAGGCCCTCGCGAATCCGCCATCTTGACGCGGACTCCGTCAAGTGCTGGAACTAACGCATGGACTGCCATCAAACCGCAATCCCGGCCTGCGACAGGAGGCCATGCTCAAGTCGGAGCTGATCGAGCGCGCGGCCCGGTTCCGCAGCGCGGAGGGTGATCCCTCCCGAAGTCTTTCCGACTGTCCTGCTCTCGTGCTGAATGCGGATTACACGCCGCTTTCCTACTATCCGCTCAGCCTCTGGCCCTGGCAGACCGCGATCAAGGCGGTGGTGCTGGAGCGGGTCGATATCGTCTCCAGCTACGAACGCGCGGTGCATTCGCCCAACTGGACGATGCAGATTCCCTCGGTCATCGCGCTGCGCCAGTATGTGAAACCGAGCGAATTTCCCGCTTTCACCCGCTTCAACCTGTTCCTGCGTGACCGGTTCTCCTGTCAGTACTGCGGCAGCCCGCATAATCTCACTTTCGACCATGTCGTTCCGCGTCGTCTGGGCGGGCGGACGAGCTGGGAGAACATCCTGACCGCTTGTGCCCCCTGCAATCTCAAGAAGGGTGGGCGCACGCCCAAGCAGGCGAACATGCCGCCGCTGGTGCCACCGATCCGCCCGACCAGCTGGCAGTTGCAGGAGCGCGGGCGCGGGTTCCCTCCCAACTATCTGCACGAAACCTGGCGCGACTGGCTCTACTGGGATATCGAACTGGAAGAATAAGGCTTCAGAAGCCGAGCATTTCCGGTCGGAACAGCCGCCGCCGCGATACGCGTTTGCCTGAAAGCATGAACACTCCGTCGCCGACGTAGTGCAGGTATTCCGGCTGTTTTGGCGCAGGACGCGCGCTGATGTGCGTTACTTCCAGAATGAACAGGTTGTAGCGCTCTATCGCGCGGTCGTCCCGCAACCGACATTCCAGCTGCGCGTGGCATTGCGGCAGTACCGGGGCATTGACGTCCTGCGCTTCAGCCTTTTCGAGGCCGAATGCGGCGAATTTGTCGATTTCCTCGCCGGAGGAATTGCCGACGCGCACTACGGCATCGAGCATGTCGCCGGTGGGAACGTTGAGAACGCACTGGCCTGAGGCGCAAAGCATGTCGAAGCTTCGGCATCCGCGTGAAACGATGCAGCTGATCATCGACGGCGTGCGTTCGAGGACCTGGTGCCAACCCACCGTCATGACATTGTCGTTCCCCGCGTGGCGGGTGGTCAGCAGGACCACCGGCCCGGGTTCGAGGAACTGGCGGGCACGAGAGGCGGGGATGCTTTCGAAGCGCTCTGCTGCAAGCAAGGGCGATGTGGCCAAGATCGGGGGCTCCTGTCGCTGGAGTGGCCCTTGCTCAGCGAATTACATCCATTTCGGTTTCTTTTTACTGCGATGAACCGTTCAGTGGATGGTTTCAGCTGTTGCAGGCTGCTCGTCGATCCCGGCATCGACGGCCGCGGCGACCGCCACGTCCATGGTGACATTGCCGATCGTCCGCATCAGGTCGGGCAGGACTTCCACTGCGACCAGGACGCCCAGCGGCCAGAGCGGCACGCCCATGGCTGCCGCGATCGGTCCGATCGATGACACGAAGCTGATCGTGCCAGGCAGCGAGACGGCGCCGAAGGTGGTCGCGAAGGCCACGAAGGCGCCGGCAGCGAGTGCTCCGGTCGTGAGTTCCAGTCCTGCTAGCTTTGCCGCATAGACCGCCACGGCCATATTCATCGCCGGGCCGGTGGCGCGAAAAAGCGTGACGGCGAGCGGCAGCACGAACTCCGCAGTCGTCGACGAGACACCCAGCTTACGGCTCGACGCCAGCATGGCTGGCACGGTCGCGATCGAGGACTGGGTGGAAATGGCGACGACCTGTGCAGGCAGCATCGCGGCCGCGAAGGCGGGCAGGCTGCGCTTGCCGCCGATCACCGCGATCACGTAGCCCGCGATCATCACGACCGTTCCCACCGCGACGACAAGCAGGATGTAGTGCGCCAGTGCGCCCAAGGCCGCGCCGCCGCTGCGTACGCCCAGTGTCAGGCCAAGCGCGAAGACGCCGATCGGGGCAAGCATCAGCACCCACCCGATCACGACCATCATCGCACCCGCCAGCGCCTCGAACAGCACGGCAAGCGCGCGTCGGGGCTCGTCGGCGAGGCGCGTGGAGGCCAGTGCGAAGAGGCCGACGAAGACGATTACCGGCAGCATGGCGCTTGCCGCTGCCGCCGAGATCACGTTGTCGGGCAGCAGGGATGCGAGGAATTCCGAGATTCCCGGCACTTTGCCCGGATCTGCGCCGTGCGGGAAGCTGACCCCGGCGGGCACCGGAAACAGTTCGAGCAGCAGCGGCATCGCCACCGCGCCCAGGATCGCGCTGAACGCCAGGAAGCCGACGATGATACCCAGCGTGCGGCGCGCCATGGCGCCTGCGCGGGCGGCGGCGACGGTCTCGACGATGCCGGAGAACAACAGCCCGGCGACCAGCGGCAGGATCGTCATCTGCAGGCCCTGCAGCCACAGTGAGCCGATCGGACCTGTCACTTTCAGCGCGGTATCCGCAATCGGCTTTCCTGCGATCAACAGCCCGATGACCAGTCCGGCCACGAGGCCGATCAGGGTCAGCGCGCCGGGCACGCGGATTTCGGGGATGCGCGAGGCGCCGGAGGGAGCGGGATCGGGGGACGTCATGCGGCTCGACAAATAGGCGGGGGCGATGCGGTTGGCAATTTGGCGTTGCTCAACTCCGCAGTGAGGGCAAGAATCGCCATTCGACGGAATTCTAAACTGGCTGTAAGGCAGCGTTCAGAGGGCGGTAACGCCTCCGGTTGCACAGCGCAGGCGAGAGATTCGAATCTTGCGCGCAAGAGGACAGGTAATGGGTAAGCAGTTCTTCGGCACCGACGGCATCCGCGGCCGCACTAATCAGGGGGCGATGACCGCTGCCATGGCCATGAAGGTCGGGCAGGCCGCCGGCGCGCGCTTCCTGCGCGGCACGCACCGCCACCGGGTGGTGATCGGCAAGGATACCCGTCTGTCGGGCTACATGCTGGAGAACGCGATGGTCGCGGGCTTCACCAGCGTCGGCATGGACGTCGTGCTGCTCGGCCCGATGCCGACCCCTGCCGTCGCCCTGCTGACTCGTGAACTGCGCGCGGACGTGGGCGTGATGATCTCGGCCAGCCATAATCCCTACGAGGACAACGGTATCAAGCTGTTCGGTCCCGACGGCTTCAAGCTCTCCGACGAGGACGAGCTGGCGATCGAGGCGATGCTGGTGGGCGAGGACCTTGCCCTTGCCGCCTCGCCCGAGATCGGCCGTGCCCGCCGCGTGGAGGACGCGCGTGGGCGTTATATCCACGCGGTGAAGGCCTCGCTGCCGAGCACTGTTCGGCTCGACGGGCTCAAGATCGCGGTCGATTGCGCCAATGGCGCGGCCTATCAGGTCGCTCCATCCGCCTTCTGGGAACTGGGCGCCGAGATCGTCGCGGTTGGCGTCACGCCCAACGGCAAGAACATCAACGAGCGCTGCGGCTCCACGCATGTGGAGCTGCTGCAGGAAACCGTGGTGTCTTCCGGCGCCGACATCGGCATTGCGCTGGACGGGGATGCGGATCGGTTGATCGTCGTGGACGAGAAGGGCCAGACGGTCGACGGCGACCAGATAATGGCGCTGATCGGCAGTCAGCTGGCCGCGCGCGGGGAACTGCGCGGCGGCGGCGTGGTGGCGACGGTCATGTCCAACCTCGGCCTCGAGCGTTACCTGAGCGGTCAGGGCCTTTCGCTGGAGCGTACCGCCGTCGGCGATCGCCATGTGCTGGAGCGTATGCGCTCGGGTGGTTTCAACGTGGGCGGTGAACAATCCGGCCACATGATCCTGCTCGACCATGCCACTACCGGCGATGGCACCGTCGCGGCGCTGCAGGTCCTTTCCGCGCTCGTCCAGTCGGGCAAGCGGGCGAGCGAACTGCTGCACCTCTTCGACCCTGTGCCCCAACTGTTGCGCAACGTGCGCTTCGGAGGCGGCAAGCCTCTGGAGGCCGCCAGCGTCAAGGCGGCGATCGCCGATGCCGAGGCCTCGCTCGATGGGCGCGGCCGCCTCGTGATCCGTCCGTCCGGCACCGAGCCGGTGATCCGCGTCATGGCCGAGGGCGATGATGCGGGCGAAGTGGAGGCCGCAGTCGCTTCGATCTGCCACGCCGTAGAGAAGGCTGCCGCCTGATGCCCCTGGAAATGCGCCCCGACTGCGAACGCTGCGGCACCGACCTCCCGGCCGAGGCGCCCGGCGCGTTCATCTGCTCGTTCGAGTGCACCTATTGCGCCGAATGTGCCGATGCGCTGGACGACATGTGCCCCAACTGCGGCGGGGAACTCGTGGACCGTCCGACGCGGGCGAAGCGACACCACGATTCCGCCCCGCCGTCGAAAGTGCGGCACTATCAGGGCTGATACTCGACTCGGGGTGCGTTGAGCGGGTAAGGAGCGCGGTCATGAACCAGGCTCCTCGCATTCTTTCCATCGCCGGGTCGGACAGTTCCGGCGGTGCCGGCATCCAGGCCGACATCAAGACGATCACCCTGCTCGGCGGTTATGCCATGACCGCGATCACCGCGATCACCGCGCAGAACACCAAGGGCGTCACCGATGTTACGACTCTGTCGGCGCAGATGGTCGCCGCGCAGATCGATGCCTGCGTCAGTGATATCGGCGTCGATGCGGTGAAGATCGGCATGCTTGGCAGCGCCGAGATCGCCGGTGTCGTCGCCGATCGGCTGGACGGGCTGGGCGTGCCGGTGATCTTCGATCCGGTCATGGTCTCGACCGCCGGTTCGGTGCTGGCGGATGCGGCGACGATCGCGGCGTTCGAGCGGCTCATGGGCCTAGCCTGCCTCACCACGCCCAACTTCGACGAACTCGCCGCGCTGGGCGGGGACGCGGCTCTGGCGGCCAAGGGCATCGCCTATATTGCCAAGGGCGGCGACGCGCCGGGCGAGGTGGTGGAGGATCGGCTGGTCCTGCCGGGCCAAAAGCCGGTGGTCTGGACGGCATCGCGTGTCGATACCCGCCATACCCACGGCACCGGCTGCACCCTGTCGAGCGCCATCGCGACGTTCCTGGGGCAGGGCGCTCCGCTGGTCGAGGCGATCGAGGATGCACGGGACTTCGTGCGCGCGGCGCTGCTGGCGGCGCCGGGCTTCGGCGAAGGGCATGGGCCGATGGGGCACCACGCGGTTCGGTGATCTTGGCTTGGGGGGGCAAGGCCCACCCCGTCCGGCTAGTTCGCTGCGCTCTCAAGCCTTCCGGCCCTCCCGCAAGCGGGAGGGCGATGGCATCTCCTTCTCCCCTCCCGCTTGCGCGGAGGGGGCGGGGGTGGGCTCTTCTTCTTCAATTCAGCCGCGAACGACGGCGCAGCGCGGTATCCGCCAGCAGGCCAACCGCCGCCATCGCACCGCCGGTAAGACCGGCGGTGCTGAGCGCCACGATCACGGGCTGGGCATAGTCCGCGAAAGCACGGGCGCGGTCGTTCAGGGGTTCGATGATCTGGCTCATGGCGGGTGTCCTGCGGGGGGCTCGGTGTGAACACGCAGATGCACCGAATCGCCCGTTCAAGGCACTCGGATAAGTTCGCTTATTGTGTTCGGATTTTTCGAACGACCATCATCCGCAGTCGAGATCGTAGAACTGCTGGACGTGGCCCCAGCCTTCCTCGGCGGTCTCGCACCAGCGGAACAGCGAGAGATCCTTGGCGTTGATGACGCCCTCCTCGGCCAGCGCCTCGAAGTTGACGACCCGTTCCCAGAACTCGCGGCCGTAGAGCAGGATCGGGATCGGCTTCATCTTGCCGGTCTGGATCAGCGTCAGCAGTTCGAAGAATTCGTCGAAAGTGCCGAAACCGCCGGGGAACACGGCCACCGCGCGGGCGCGCAGCAGGAAGTGCATCTTGCGCAGCGCGAAGTAGTGGAACTGGAACGAGAGGCGCGGCGTCACGTAGCGGTTGGGCGCCTGCTCGTGCGGCAGGACGATGTTGAGGCCCAGCGATTCCGCGCCGACTTCCGCGGCGCCGCGGTTGGCCGCTTCCATGATCGACGGACCGCCGCCCGAGCAGACCACGAACTGGCGCATGCCCTTCTCGACGATGGCGCACTGGCTGGCGAGGCGGGCGAGCTTGCGGGCTTCCTCGTAATACTTGGCCTTGTCGGCAAGGCGGTCGGCGACCTTCTTCTGCTCGTCGGTGACGGCAGCGGCGCGCACCGCATCGGCCTTGTCAGGCGAGGGGATGCGGGCGGAGCCGTACATCACCAGCGTCGAGCCGATGTTGGCTTCCTCAAGCAGCATCTCGGGCTTGAGCAGTTCGAGCTGGAAGCGCACCGGGCGCAGTTCGTCGCGCAAAAGGAAGTCGGTGTCGCGGAAGGCCAGCCGATATGCGGGGTGGCCGGTCTGGATGGTGTCGGCCTGCTGCTCAGCGAAACCGGCTTCCTGCTCGGCCTTGTAGAAACGGCGTTCGGTGAGGTCTTTGTCTTCTTTTTCAGTCATTGGCTCATCTTAGGCATGACGCGGGGCGCGCGTCGAGAACGGATATGTGTGCGCACTGTTGCACGCATTCGTACAGGAACTAGGCTGCGGGCATGATGAACGGATCGGCCTTCACGCGGCGCGCAGCCCTCATGGGAATCGGAGGCGGGGCTCTCGCTCTTCCTGCATTACGGGCGCTGGCGGCTCCCCCTGCTCAGGCCAGGGATATGGTGCGCCCGCCGTGCCTGCGCAACGGCGACGTGCTCGGGCTGGTCGCTCCGGCAGGGTTCGTGGCCGACCGCTTCGGCCTCGACGAGATCGGCGCGACTGTCCGGGCCATGGGGCTGGAGCCGCGCTTCGCCCCGCACCTGACCGCGCGCGAGGGCTATCTGGCGGGCTCCGACGCGGCGCGCGCGGGCGATCTCAAGGTGATGTTCGCGGACGAGGGTGTGCGCGCGATCATGGCGGTGCGGGGCGGTTGGGGCTCGGCGCGGCTGCTGCCGCTGCTGGACTTCGCGGCGATCCGCAAGAGCCCCAAGCTGTTCACCGGTTTCAGCGACAATACCGCGCTGTGCCTCGCTCTGGCGCGGGCCGGAGTGGTCTCGATCCATGGCCCCACCGCCGCGACTTCGTGGTCGCCCGCGTCGTGGGAGTCGTTCCGCCAGTTGGCTTTCGAGGGGGCGATGCCGACTTATGCGGTGCCAAGCTACGCCGGGCCGAACCTCGGCGGACGGGGACCGGCAGTGAGGACCTTCCGGGGCGGCAAGGCGCGGGGGAGGCTGATCGGCGGCAATCTCGCGGTACTCAGCGCTCTGGTGGGGACGCCCTACCTGCCCGACTTCGACGGCGCGATCCTGTTTCTGGAAGAGACCAACGAGGCAGAATATCGCATCGACCGGATGCTCACCCAACTCGCGCTGGCCGGGCTGCTGGAGCGGCTGGCGGGCGTGGTCTTCGGACAATGCACCCATTGCGAGAACCCTGACGGCGGGTTCTCCAACTTCACCGTATATGAGGTGCTCGACCAGCGATTCGCGTCGCTCGGCGTGCCCGCGTTCCAGGGGCTGATGATCGGTCACGTCGGCGGCCAGATCAGCGTGCCCGAAGGCGCCATGGCCGAGATCGACGCCGATGCGGGAACCCTGCGGCTGCTGGAGCCGGCGGTCAGCTGATCAGGCCCGCGCGGGGTCTTCGCTGGTGAGACCGTATTGCGAGACTAGTTCAGCGAAAAGATCGTCCGGCAGTGGGTGGACGAATTCCAGCCCTGCGCCATTGCCGTTGGCCCAGGCGACGAAGGCGATCATCGGCCGGCATTCGGGCAGGGTGAGGGTGATCACCTCGTCCATCTCCAGTGGCCCGACGCTCTCGATTCGCGCGCCGAGCGGGGTCAGGTCCTTGAGGACGATGGTATGGCTGGCAAGGTCGCGGCGGAAACGGGCAAGCATTTCGACCCGTTCGCGGGCGAAGCGCCGGTCGCCATCAGGCGAATCGGGAACGGGCAGGGCATCGACGCCCATGATCGCGGGCGCCGGGGCTTCGGTCGCGGGACTTGGCTCCGGCATCGTCGAGTGGTCCTTCCGGGATAGTTAACCGGAGCAATCGTCCGGCCGTGACGCTGCTGCTATAACCCTGAAATCCTTGCGGCAGTGCCCTCCAGAGCAATGCGTATTTTCCCCGAATCATGTGTTGGCGCGGGCAATTCAGCGGTTATAAGACATGGTTAATCTGCAAAGGATTGCACCACCTGAACCCCTCTCTCGCCTGTTTTGCGCAACACTGTTGCCGGAATGGCACCTTTCCCCGCCTTAGAGCCGGGGGAATCGATGATCCGTTAGCTGCGACATACGGTTTCTTAACCATTCTTTGTGCAGAATTTACGTGTTCATACAGGGGTTCTTATGCGCATCGATGCCAGAAATCTGCTCGACCGGCTTGGCAAGAACGACTTCGCCTACAAGGAATTCGAAGATCGTTTCAGCGAACTGGAACTGTGGCCGATCCTCGAAGCACTGCTGCGCGATCCGCGCCTGCAGGCGATCGATCAGTCCGAGGCGACGGTGGCGGCAAAGCCCGAACCCGCTCCCGCCGAAGTGGTCGAGACTTATTCCGGCGAAAGTCTGAGTTCCCTGTTCAGCCGCTATGGCAACGGCCCCGCCGCGAGCATCCCCGCCGATCGGCGCGGGGGTGCGCAGCAGCAGGACGTACGCGCCATGCTCCGCCACTTGTCCGATCTCGGCTCGCAGGGGAAGATCTGATGCCCGTCATCGTAACCCACGGCCTCAAGGGCGGTGCTGGAACCACCTTCATCGCCGCGCATATCGCGATGGCGCTGTCCGAGGCGGGCGCCGACGTCACCGTGCTGACGACCACCCAGCGTGACACCATGCCGCTGCACTTCGGCCTCCAGCCCGCGATGTCGTTGCCCTCGCTGTTCGCGCCGGCAGAGGATGCCGTGCTCGCCGCAGGTATCGACCTGCGCAGCCTGACCACCGCGCCCGAGGACAACGACTTTGTCCCCGCCCTGCGCGACCTCGGCTTCCTCGAAACCGGGCAGGACAAGGTGATGGTCATCGACGTGCCCGCCAGCGAGTTCGCTTTCGCGCGCCGCGTCGTGCCGCACGCCAGCGCCAACGTTTGCGTGATCAACGCCGCGCCCGATACCCTCGCGCTGATGCCGCAGGTGCTGGACGAGGCGAGCCCCGAGAACATCGCTTCGACCAGCTTCGTGATCAACGCTCTGGACGAGACGCGCCGCCTTTCGCGCCACTCTTCGGCGTTCATCCGCGAACTGGTGGGCGCGCGCCTGCTCGGCCGCGTCCGCCTCGACGAATCGGTGCCCGAGGCGATCGCGATGCTCCAGCCGCTCGGCAAGTATGCGCCCTCCAGCGCGGCGCTGGCCGACGTGAAGATGATCGGCACTGCGCTGGTTCCGGCGCTCGAGACTCCCGGGCGCCCGTGGGTGGCGCGTGGTTCCAATCCCGCCGCTTCGTCCCATTCCTCGTCATCTCCGAGCCGCGCCGCATGATCGAGAAACTGGCCGCCCGCGTGCTGGACAACCGGCTCGCCCGCTATGCCTCCGTCGCCGTGATCATCGGGATCGCCGCAGTCGTTATCGGCGTGCCGCTGGACGGCACTGCCCAGTGGGTCTGCGCCGGTGTCACGATGGCGGGCGCTCTGGTGATGCGCCGGATCAAGGGCCGCATGGGCGCGGTCGCGCTCGGCATCCTGGCGGTGCTGGTCTCGACCCGCTACCTGTTCTGGCGCACGACGCAGACGATCGCGTTCAACACCCCGCTCGAATTCCTGTTTGGCGGCGTGCTCTACCTCGCCGAGCTGTATGCCTGGGTCATCCTGCTGCTGGGCTTCCTGCAGACTACCTGGCCGCTCGACCGCCCGGTTATCGAACCCGAGGGCGAGCCCGACACCTGGCCGACCGTCGACATCTACATCCCGACCTATAACGAGAGCCTGGAGATCGTGCGCAATACGGTCTTCGCGGCAATGGACCTCGACTATCCGGTCGACCGCTACCGCGTCTTCATCCTCGACGACGGCAAGCGTCCCGAATTCCGCGCCTTCGCCAAGGAAGCGGGCTGCGGCTACATCACCCGCGACAACAACCTGCACGCCAAGGCGGGCAACCTGAACGCGGCGATGAAGAAGACCGACGGCGAACTGATCGCGATCTTCGACTGCGACCACGTCCCCACTCGCGCCTTCCTGCAGCTGACCGTGGGCTGGTTCCAGCAGGACCCGCGCCTGGCGCTGATCCAGACCCCGCACCACATGTATTCGCCCGATCCGGTCCAGCGCAACCTCGCGCAGACGATGGGCGACATGCCGGGCGAGGGCGACCTCTTCTACGGCCCGGTGCAGGGCGGCAACGACTTGTGGAACGCCACCTTCTTCTGCGGTTCGTGCGCGATCATCCGCCGCGAGGCGCTGATGGAGACCAACGGTTTCGCGGGCGAGACCGTGACCGAGGACGCGCACACCGCGCTCAAGCTGCAGCGCACCGGCTGGAACACCGCGTACATCTCGGCGCGTCTCTCGGCCGGTCTCGCCACCGAGCGCCTCGTCCTCCACGTCGGCCAGCGCATCCGCTGGGCGCGCGGCATGACGCAGATACTGCGCATCGACAATCCGCTGCTCGGCCGCGGCCTCACCTGGCAGCAGCGCCTCTGCTACCTCAACGCGATGATGCACTTCCAGTATCCGGTACCGCGCATCGTGTTCCTGACCAGCCCGCTTGCCTACCTGATCTTCGGCCAGAACATCATCCAGGCGTCCGCCGGGCTGATCTTCGCCTATGCGCTGCCGCACCTGTTCTGCTCGTCGGTTGCCAACGAGAAGACGCAGGGCGGCTGGCGCCGTCCGTACTGGGGCGAAGTCTACGAGACGATCCTGGCCTTCCATCTCGTCAAGCCCACGGTCATGACCTGGTTCCAGCCGCGCAAGGGCAAGTTCAACGTGACCGACAAGGGCTCGCTGCTCGACCAGACGTACTTCGACTGGGCGATCGTCAAGCCGCACCTCATCTGCATCGGCTTCGTGATCCTGGGGATCACCATGGCTGTCGTGAAATGGGCGTTCTTCCCGTACATGTTCAACATCCAGACCGATACGCTGGTGCTGAACGTGGCCTGGGCGCTGTTCTCCCTCGCGATCTTGCTCGCTGCCGTCTCGGTGGCGCGCGAGACCCGGCAGGAGCGCGTGGACATCCGCATCCCGGTGCAGTTGCCGGTCACCGCCTACCTCGCCTCGGGTCACACGGTTCCGGCCGAAACCATCGACATCTCGATGGGCGGCGCGGCGCTGTGTCTGCCGGAAGAGCTGCCGACCAAGGATCGCACCGTCAGCCACATCACCATGGCCATGGGCGACGAGGTGCTCTCGATCCCGGTCACGACGATGCGTACGAACCAGCGCAATTCCTACGTGCGCTTCGAAAAGCTCGACATTCTCGCCGGCCGCCATCTGGTGCGCGCGGTGATGGGCCGCGCCGATGCGTGGCAGCCGTGGGGACCGCCGGCCATGGTCGGCACGGCCCGTTCGTTCGGCGACATTCTCAGGGTGGATATGGTAACGTTGAAGCGCATGCTGCGTCTGAATTTCGCCGAACGCCGCCAGATGAAGGCCGCCAACGGCGCCAAGCGCGCAGCGATGGCCAAGGCGGCGAAGGAAGCCGAGAAGAACGACCCCAAGAATAAGGGCCTGCCGCTCGCCAAGGCGGCGATGCTGGCCGGTGCCGTCGCCCTGGGGGCTGCCGGGCTGCTGTTCGGCACTTCCGAAGTCCACGCCCAGCCGACGGCCAAGGCGCCCGAGACGGCGGCTTCCGCCGCCACTCCGGCTGCCGCCACCAACACCGGCGGCATGAGCGAGCGCCTGACCCTCAAGGACCTGCGCGTCTCCCAGCCGATCCGCCTGCGCGGGACGCAGGGCGAAATGGGCATCCCCTTCGGCATGCGCCAGGACCGCATCGCCACCGGCGCCGTGCTGCGCCTGCAGATGGCCTGGTCGCCCTCGATGCTCGACGACCTCAGCCAGCTGGTGGTCATCGTCAACGGCGAAGTCGCGCAGACGGTGCCGCTGACCCGCGCCAATGCCGCCGGGCAGGTGCTGGAGGTCCCGGTAAACCCTGCGCTGCTGCTGCCGGGTGACAACCAGCTCAACCTGCGCCTGATCGGCCACTATGCGCGCGACTGCGAGGACCCGTTCCATTCCTCGCTGTGGGCGAACATCTCGAACACCCGTTCGTGGTTCGATTTCAGCTACCAGCCGCTGACCTTCGGCCCGGACCTGTCGCGCCTGCCGCTGCCGTTCTTCGACAAGGGCCAGAACGTGCCGCTGCGCATGCCCTTCGTCTTCGCCACGCAGCCGCGCGCCGGTGAACTGCAGGCCGCCGCTGCGACCGCCAGCTGGCTCGGCTCGCTCGCCAGCTATCGCGGCTTCAGCTTCCAGCCGGTCGTCGGCTCGATCCCGCGCGGCAATGCCATCGTGTTCCTCAAGGGCACGCAGGGCATCCCCGGCCTCGACATCGCGCCCGCAGGTGGCCCCGTCGCCGCCGCGTTACGCAACCCCAACGATCCCAACGGCACGCTGCTGGTCATCATGGGCCGCAACGACGAGGACCTGCGCCTCGCCGCCGCTGCCGTCGCGCTCGGTCGCGGCGTGTTCGGCGGCCAGCGCATGAGCTTCGACGGCGTGCGCATCCCGGCATGGCCGCGTTACGGCGCGGTGCGCTGGCTGACCACCGACAAGCCGGTCGAACTCGGCTCGATCATGGAGCCTTACGCGCTGCAGGGTATGGGCATCCCGCCCGGCCCGCTGACCACCCGCTTCCGCGTCGCGCCCGACCTGTTCTTCTGGCCGCGCGAAGGCGGCAAGCTGAACCTCGGCTACCGCTATCCGGTTGCGCAGTGGCTGGACAAGCGTGCCTCGCGCCTCGACGTCTCGATCAACGGCCAGTACCTCAAGACGCTGCCGCTCGGCGCCGCCTGGTGGAGCCAGCTGTTCGGCCCGGCCGGCGCCAAGAGCGCGGATTCCAACGCCACCGTCACGCTGCCGCGCTACAACCTGTTCGGCCAGAACGAGCTGACTTACGACTACAACCTGCTCATCGCCGACAAGAAGAAGTGCACCGGCACCCTGCCGGACAACGTGCGCGTCTCGGTCGACCCGAAGAGCACCATCGACCTCACCAGCGCCTATCACGCGATCATGATGCCTGACCTCGCGACGTTCGCGGGCGCCGGCTTCCCCTTCACCGCCAGCCCCGACCTGGCGCAGACCACCGTGGTCGTCGCGCCGAACCCGTCGATGGCCTCGGTGCAGGCGTTCCTTACCTTGATGGGCCGCTTCGGCGATTCGACGGGCGTTCCGGTGACGGCGGTGACGGTGACCTCCTCGATCGACGGTGACGCGCTGGCCAGCCAGGACGTGCTGGTCATCGGCGGCACCGCTCTGGCCGAGGCGGACATGTTCGCCGATGCGCCGGTGCGCTACGAGAACGGCCGCCTGCGCGTGTCCGAACGCTCCCCGCTGCAGTACGTGACGGCGCTGTTCGGCGGTTCGCAGGAGAACGACCCGATGGCCGCCGCCCCGGTGGTCTACAACGCGCAAGGGTTCTCCGGCATCGTCAGCTTCCAGTCGCCCTACGCCTCGGACCGCACCGTCGTCGCGCTGCTGTCGGACGATGGCGCCGCGCTGCCCGCACTGGTGGACGGCATGGCCGACGTGAAGATCAACGCCGCGATCCAGGGTGACCTTGCCGTCACGCGCGGTGACGGCATGACCAGCTTTGCGCTCTCGAACCGCTACTGGGTCGGCTCGCTGCCGATCTGGATGAAGCTTGCCTACTACGTCAGCCAACGCCCGATGATGCTGGGTGTGTTCACGCTGCTGCTGGCGCTGGCCCTTGCCGGACCTGCCTACATCTTCTTCCGCCGACAGGCCCAGAAGCGCCTCGCGCGCCAGGACGATCACGCATGACGATTTCGCGTACCTCCAAGTTCGGTGTCGCCCTGCTGCTCTCGACCGCGCCTTTGACTCTTGGGGCGCTGCCCGCAGTGGCCGAGGCGCAGAGCGCGGGCGTCGAGGCGCTGGTGAAGCAGGCCCAGTACTGGCGCTCGAAGGGGCGCGAGGATCTCGCCCAGCAGGCGCTGAAGCGCGCCCGCGCGCTTGATCCGAACAACCCGGCGCTCAAGGCTCCAGCACAGGCGCCCAAGCCGGCCGCTCCCAAGCCCGCGCCGAAACCTGTGGCCAAACCCGCTGCGGCGAAGCCTGCACCCGCGCCCAAGGCCGCCCCGGCTCCTGCGCGCGCCGCTGCGCCCAAGCCGACGCCTGCGCCGACCCCGACGCCCGCTCCCGTCTCGGCCGCCGACCGCGCCGGTCGTGCACGTGTCTCGGGCTTCGATGCGCTGAACGACGGCAACCTCGGCTCGGCGGCCTCGCAGTTCCAGCGCGCGCTTGGCGTCAACCGCCGCGATCCCGATGCGCTCGGCGGTCTCGGCCTCGTGCGGCTGCGTGAAGGGCAGTTCGCCGAAGCGGCCAGCCTGCTCGAACAGGCCTCCGCCAACGGCAAGGCCAGCCAGTGGGCTGAGGGCCTGTCCGCTGCGCGCTTCTTCGCCGGGGTGGACGAGACCAAGGGCCTCATCGCCCAGAACCGCCTCGCCGAAGCGCAGAGCCGCGCCGAACAGCTGGCGCGCTCGGGCTACAAGGAACCCGGCCCGGCGCTCGAACTGCTGGCCGACATCTACGAGCGTCAGGGCCGCTATGCCGACGCTGCCGACCTCTACCGTCAGGCCGCGCAGGGCGGCACCGCTGCCGACGACAAGCGCCTGCAATTGCGCGCCGCGCGTGGCCGTGCGCTCGCCGCTGCCGAGCGCGGTGACGACTTCGGCGCCGTGCGCGAATTCCAGCAGGGCCTCGTCATCGACCCCAGCGATCCGTGGATTCGCTACGAATTCGCCCAGTTCCAGATCGAGCGCGGCCGCGTGCCCGAAGCGGAATCGCTGATCCGTTCACTGGCGACCAGCGGCAATGCCGACTCGCTCTATGCCGCCGCGCTGCTCAACAACGACCTCGGCCGGGCGAGCGAGGCCGACCGCCTCATCACCATGATCCCCGAAACGCAGCGCACCGCGCCGATGCGCAACCTTGCGCTGAGCGTGAAGACCGACGCCGCCATCGCCCGCGCCAAGGCCATGGCGGCCAGCGGGCAGGGCGCGCAGGCGGTGGGCGGGCTGCGCCAGCTCGGCGCGATGGCCTCGATCCCCGCGGGCAAGCAGGCCGCCGTCGCCAACGCGCTGTTCGACCTCGGTGATACGCAGGGTGCGGCCGAAGTCGCCGCCAATGCCGCGACGGGACGCATCGACAACATCGCCGATTACGAGGGCCTGATCGGCGTCCTCACCCGCACCGGCCGCAGCGACCTTGCCCAGCAGGCGCTCCAGCGCGCCTCGCAGCTGGCGGGCTCCAGTGCCGAGGGGCAGAAGGCGTACGCTCGCATCAGTGCAGGCATGATGGTCGGGCAGGCCGACGAGGCCCGCATGGGCGGTCGCTATGCCGAGAGCTTCGACATTCTCCAGCAGGCCTATGCCGCCGCGCCGGACAATACCGAGATCATGTCCGGCCTCGCCCGGCTCTACCAGACCGGCGGGATGCCCGCGAAGGCGGCGCAGACCTACCAGCTGGTGCTGGCGCGCAAGCCCAACGACAAGGACGCGCTGCTCGGCCTTGCCGACACCGCACAGGGCGCGGGTGACCGCGACTTGTCGGAACAGGCCCAGAAGCAGGTGCTGCGGCTCTACGGGCAGGACTATCAGGTGCGCATGGGCCTTGCCAACGTCGAGCGCGCACGCGGCAATGATCGTGCTGCCGTGGCGCTGCTCAAGGACGCGCGTGCCCTCTACGCGCGCCAGAGCGGCGGCGTGGCGATGGGCGGCAATCCCTTCGCGGGCATAAGCACCGCAGGCGGCGCGAACCCGTTCCGGAACCAGATGCAGGCCGCACCGCAGCAGGTGAACCCGTTCGCGCTCGGCAGTGGCACGCGCCTTCCGGCCGCTTATCCGCAGCAGGCCCCGCAGAGCGGGTTCGGCTACGCGGCACCCCAGCAGGCAAGCGCTTTCGGCGCCGCGCCGGTCGGGCTTGGAACGGGGCAGAGCGGCTTCGGCGGGTTCGCCGGAGCACAAGCGCCGCAGGCCTACGCGGCGCCGCAGGCAAGCTACTCCGCCCCGGATCGCTACGCCTCGCCCAGCGGCAGCACCGCTCCGGCAGCGGCATGGGCCGCCCCGGCCAGCGCACCGGGCTATGACGGCCCGCAAGTCCCGGTCGCCTACGCCGGCGATCCGGTGATGACGCAGATCCAGTCGCAGATCGACCAGCTGGCGCAGGACACCGGCCCGCGCGTCGACGTCCAGACCGGCTATCGCGGCCGCTCGGGCGAGACGGGCCTCTCCAAGCTCGACGAGATCAAGGGCTCGGCCAAGTTCTCGACCGGCGCCGCCGGTGGCCGCGTCTTCGCCAAGGCCGAGGCCGTGGTGATCGACGCGGGCCGCCCGACCGGCTCGGGCCTCGCGCGTTTCGGTCGCAACGCCACGCCGGAGGCGCAGGGCATCGTTGCGGCGGAGCCGTCCGCACTCGTCAACGCGGATACCCAGAACGGTTCGGGCGTCGCGCTGTCGGCGGGCTATGAGAACGACTGGGTCCAGCTGGAGGGCGGCACCACGCCCATCGGCATGGGCAAGACCAAGTTCGCGGGCCGCGCCGCCGTCACTCCCAAGCTGGGCCAGAACGTGCGCGCCACCGCCTTTGTCGAGCAGAAGCCGGTCACCGACTCCATCGTCTCCTACGCGGGCACTCGTGATCCCGTCACCGGCGAGCGCTGGGGGCAGGTGATGCGCACGGCGGGCGGCCTAGGTTTGAGCTACGACGAGAACGGCTCGGGCGTCTATGCCGAGGCACGCTACTACCGCCTGCGCGGCGAGAACGTGGCGAACAACGATGGTATCGAGGCCAACGTCGGCGGCTATCTGGAAGCCTACAAGGGCCGCAATTCACGCGTCACCGTGGGCCTCAACGTGAACTATCAGGCCTACGACAAGAGCCAGAACTATTTCACGTTCGGCAACGGCGGCTACTTCAGCCCGCAGAACTTCATCTCGGTCGGCTTCCCGGTGAACTACACCATGCAGGACGCGCGCTGGGATGTGGCCGCCTCGTTTACCCCGGGCTTCCAGAGCTACAAGGAAGACCAGACGGCGATCTACCCGACTGACGATACCGCGCAGGCCGAACTCAACGCGCTCAAGGCCGAGAATTCGGACGTGCGTTCCTACTTCGACAGCCTGAGCAAGACCGGCTTCGCGCTTTCGGCGCAAGGGTCGCTCTATTACAAGATCACGCCCAATACCCGCATCGGCGGCGAACTGGGGTACAACACGTTCGGCAGTTATGACGAGTTCCGCTCCATCCTCGGGGTGCGGCAGAGCTTCGGGAGCACTGGTAAATGAAGATGCAGGCCTTTCCCCAGCCCCGCAGCGGGCCTTCGGACAATGCCGTCGGCGGCCTCGCGCTGCTGGCGATCGCCACCGCCTCGGAAGTGTCCGAGGGTATCCCCGAGGAACAGGCGCACGGCTTCTTCCTCGCCATCGGCCGCCGCATGGCCGCGCTGGAACCGCTTGACGGCGTGAACGACGCATCGGTGCTCTGCGCGCGGATCAACGCGTTCTGGCAGGCGCTGGACTGGGGCGAGATCGAACTGGCGGTCGGCCGCGAGGCCATCATCGTGCGCCACCGCGACCTGCCGACCGAGATCTCGCCCGACCGTGCGGGCCACTGGGCACGCATGCTGCTCGGCGTTCTGGAAGGGGCCTACGACAGCTGGTTCCGCGTCCTCGGCAGCGGACCGGCGCTGCGCACCACTGCGGAATGGAAGGGGGAGACGCTCGAGCTTCGTCATGGCCGCTGACTCCATTTTCCGGCCGAAGGTCGATCGTCGCACGTTTTCGCTGGGGGCGCTGATGGCCTTCACTGCCGCCTGCAATACCGCGCCCAGCCAGGGCCGGGCCCAGCAGGTCAACGACCCGCTATGGACCCAGTGGCGCGACCGCTTCGTCGCGCCCGAGGGCCGCGTGGTGGACACCGGAAACGGCCGCATCAGCCACTCCGAGGGCCAGAGCTACGGCATGATCCTGGCCCTGCGCGCCGGGGACCGCGAGGCTTTCGAACGCATCGCCAAGTGGACGCAGGACACCCTGGGGCGCGAGGACATGGCGCTCCATTCGTGGAAGTACGATCCCACGGCGGCGGTGCCCGTCTCCGATCCCAACAATGCGACGGATGGTGATCTCGTCATCGCCTGGGCTCTGGCGCTTGCCGGTCAGCGGTGGAAGCGCTCCGAGTGGAGCGACCGCGCGCGCGAGGTCCGCAAGGCGATCCGCGAGCACTGCGTGATCTCGCGTTTCGGGCGCGAACTGCTGCTGCCCGGCGTCGTCGGGTTCGCGGAAGGGGCGCAAGTCATGCTCAACCCCTCCTACTTCGTGTGGCCCGCGCTCGACCAGTTCGCCAAGGTGGACGGCGCTGCGACCTGGGGCGGTGTGGTCCGCGACTCCGAGGCGATCACGACGCTGGCGCGCTTCGGCATGCATTCCCTGCCGAGCGACTGGGTGGCGGTGAGCGGTTATAATGCCGTCGCCCCTGCGGTCGGCAAGCCGCCGCGCTTCGGCTACGACGCGATCCGTATTCCGCTTTACGCTGCGGTCGGGGGGCGTTCCACTCTGGTGCAGCCGGTGGCGGACTGGTGGCGCTCGCGGATCGCGCAGCACCGCTCGATCCCGGCGTGGGTCGATGTGGTGACCGGCGAGGAGGCGAACTATGCGCTCTCCAGCGGCGGCGCGGCAATCGCGGCGCGGCTGATCGGATCCACTCCACCGGTGGCGCTGGACAGCGATTACTTCAGCGCATCGCTGCAGATGCTGGCGCGGCTGTAATCCGAACGGTCGTCATTGCGAGCGAAGCGAAGCAATCCAGGGCAGCATAAACCGCCCTGGATTGCTTCGCTTCGCTCGCAATGACGAGGTGGGCTCAAACCCGCTCGGCCCGGACCGCCATCAGCCCGAACAGGCTCAGCAACGCTGCGCCGGAAATGTAGAGGCCCACGAACAGCACGCCGCCGCTGTCGGCCAGCCCCTGCGCCACGGCGGGCGCGAAGCCGCCGCCGACGATGCCGCCCACGTTGAACGCGATCGAGGCTCCGGTGTAGCGCACCCGCGCCTTGAACAGCCGGGGTAGCAGCTCGGCGATCGGGCCGTAGACGAGGCCCATGGTGAACAGCGCGACGCACAGGAACAGACCGATCACGAACAGCGATCCGGTCGAGAACATCAGGCCCATCACCGTGCCCAGCAGCACCGCGCAGAAGCACCCGAACATCAGCACCGACCGCGAGGAGCGCCTGTCGGCCGCATAGCCCGCAACGACGATACCGACCGCCATGAACAGGATCGCGAACAACTGTACGCCAAGGAATTGCTGACGGCCGAAGCCCAGCGTCGCAGTGCCGTAGCCCAGTGCGAAGGTGGTCGCGAGATAGTAGAGCGCGAAGCAGGCGATCACCGCGAAAGTGCCCGCCACTGTCTCGCGCATGTGGGTGCGGAACAGCTCGACCACGGGGATGGCGCGGTGGTGGTCGTCTTCCTTTGCGAAGACCGGGCTTTCGGAAAGGCGGAAGCGGATCCACAGGCCGAGGCCGACGAGGACCGCGCTCAGCAGAAAGGGGATGCGCCAGCCCCAGGCGGCGAACTCCGCATCGCTCAGCACCGAACTGATCACGAGGAACAGCCCGTTGGCCGCGAAGAAGCCGACCGGCGCGCCCAGCTGCGGGAACATGCCGAAGCGCGCTTCGTAGCCCTTGGGCGCGCTCTCCACCGCCAGCAGCGCCGCGCCGCCCCACTCGCCGCCAAGGCCCAGGCCCTGGCAGAAGCGCATCAGGCACAGCAGGGCAGGGGCGATCCAGCCCGCGCTTTCATACGTCGGCAGCACGCCGATCAGTACCGTCGCCCCGCCCATCAGCAGCAACGAGGCGACGAGCGTGGACTTGCGTCCCACGCGGTCGCCGAAATGGCCGAACAGCGTCGCCCCCACCGGCCGCGCGATGAAGGCGATGGCGAAGCTGGCATAAGCGGCAAGGTGCTGGACGGTCGCGGACTCGGCCGGGAAGAACAGCGGCCCGAAGACGAGCGCGGCGGCGGTCGCATAGATGTAGAAGTCGTAGAACTCGACGGCGGTGCCCACGAGGCTCGCGGTCAGGACGCGGGCGTTCTGGCGGTAGACGTTCATGCTTCGTGGTGCTCCCCTCGCTCGGCGGTCTCCTCTAGCGGGAGTGAGCGCCGATGACGAGAGGCTTGAACCGATGCCCGCGTGGGATGCGCTGGCGGGCGCAACCCACGCGAACAAGCTCAGAACCGGGCAGTCACGCCCATCCAGATGCGTGCCGGGTCGATCATGTAGCCGGCCTCGTCGTAGTTCAGGCGCTTGTCGAACAGGTTCTGCACGCCGGCATTGAAGATAAACCCGTACGAGAGCTTGTACGACCCGCCCAGATCGACCGTGGTGTAGGATTCGACCACGAGGTTGTTGCCGCTGATCTGCGCCTCGGTCACCGCTTCCTCGCCGCGATAGACGGCGCGGGCATAGAGCGAGAGGCGATTGTCGGGCTTCCAGTTGAGCGACGCGCTCGCCTGCTGCTTGGGTGTGTCGTTCAGGGCCATGCCCGCGCTGGTGCCGGTCAGCTGCTCGGAATCCGTGAGCGTGCCGGTCGCATTGAAACGCAGCGTGCGGGTGAGGTTAAGGTCGATGGTCGCCTCGACGCCGCGCACTTTCGCCTTGTCGATGTTCACGTATGTCGTCGGCGGGCGGCCGATCGAGCTGAGCGGCTCGTCGATGCACCATGCGCCTGCGGATTCGCAGGTGACGCGGGTGATCTTGTCGTTGAAGCGCGTGTCGTAGGCGGTCAGGCTGGCCTGGAAGCCCTTGCCTTCGTACATCGCCACCGCCTCGATCGTGCGTGAGGTTTCGGCTTCGAGGTCCGGGTTGCCGTAGATCGTGCCGCCACGGCTGGACTGGCCCCAGTCAGGCAGGGTCTGGCGCAGGTTCGGAGCGCGGAAGCCCTTGGAATAGCCGCCCTTGAGGGTCAGGCGATCGGTCGAGTTTCACACCAGGTAGGCGCGGGGCGTCCAGTGGACACCGTACTGCTCGTCGTTGTCCATGCGGATGCCGCCGGTCAGGCGCAGGGTGTCCAGGATCGACAGTTCGTTCTCGGCGAACAGCGCCCAGTTGGTGCGGCTGGCGCCGGTGCGGGTCGATCCGTTCAACAGGTTGCCGACCGTGTCGATGAGATCCTCGTTGCGGAAGAAGCCGCCGATGCTGAGCATGTTCGAGGGAAGCGGCACCGACCAGATCGACTGCGCGACGGTGTTCTTGATCCGCTTGGTCGTCTCGAGGTTCTTGGCGTCCTCGTACTGCACGTAGCTTTCCGAGTTCGCGAAGCCCCAGCGGCCGGAGTGCGTCAGGGCGACGACATAGCGCTCCTGGGTCTGCGTATCGAGGGTGCCTTCGGGGACGGTGGCGGTCACTTCCACGGTCTTGCCTGCGGTTGCGGTGACCTTCTGGCTGTAGAAGCCGCCCTCGACGATGAAGTCGTGGTCCGGTCCGGCGGAGAAGCCGATCTTGCCGGCCAGGCTCTCGTCCTTGCGCTCGGGGGTGCCGCCGACGACATGGTCCTCGTTGCGGCGGTTCAGCGATCCCTGAACCTGCAGGCCGATGCCCTTGGTGATCGGGCCGGAGAGGTAGAAGTTGGCGTCGTAGAAATTGCCGTAGTCGTCGCCCAGCTGCATCGTGCCGTTCATACGCACGCTGCCGCGCCAGCTGGTGGCGATGCGGCGGGTGATGACGTTGACGACGCCGCCCATCGCGTCAGAGCCGTAGAGCGAGGACATCGGGCCGCGCACCACCTCGATCCGCTCGATCGATTCCAGCGGAGGCAGCATGCCGCCTTCGGAGGTGTTGCCGCCGTTGGTGCGCGTCTCGCGGCTGCTCAGGCGTTTGCCGTCGACGAGGATCAGCGTGTATTGCGGCGACATGCCGCGGATCGAGATGTCGCGGCTGTTGCCCTCGCCGGGGGTCACGGTGACGCCGGGGATTTCCATCAGCGCGTCGGTGACTTCGCGGTAGGGCAGGCGCTCCAGGTCTTCGCGGGTGATGACGCTGATCGATGCGGGCGCGTCCTTCACTTCCTGCTCGCGGCTGGTCGCG
Source organism: Novosphingobium sp. fls2-241-R2A-195 (assembly GCF_030209485.1). NCBI lineage: Bacteria > Pseudomonadati > Pseudomonadota > Alphaproteobacteria > Sphingomonadales > Sphingomonadaceae > Novosphingobium > Novosphingobium sp. fls2-241-R2A-195. The sequence continues at coordinate 26,669 of NZ_JARVRY010000015.1, read as the reverse complement.
GTAACGACGATGGTGGAGGCGGCAGTGGCGCCTTCCGCATCGTCGGCAGCGAGCGCCGGAACGGTGTAAAGTGCGGTGGCGAGCGTCAGCGCCGCCGCGCTGCCGCGCAGCCTGGATTTGTAGATCACGATACCCCCTAGATGTATGCTAATGCGAATTTATTGCATTAGTGCCATTGGCGGGGAGCACTCCTCGGGCCAACACTCAATATCGGATAGCGATTATTCCGCCGGGGCTGCCTCGCCCTCGCGGCATGCCTCGAGCAGCCGGTCGCGCAGCCATGCGGCGGCAGGGTCGCGGTGGCTGCGCTCGTGCCAGAGCAGCCAGTAGTTCAGGTCCCCGATTACAGCGGGAGCCGGTCTAGTGGCGAGATCGCGCGGGCAACTGCGCATCAGCCGCGAAGGCACGGCCATGACCAAGTCTCCGGCTGCGAGAAGATCGGGCGCGAGGCTGAAGTAGGGGACGCTTGCGACGACCTTGCGCGATCCGGTGCCCAGCAGTGTCGTTACCCGATCCAGCTCCGCATCGCTGACGGTCAGGCCGAGGTGGTCGTGATCGAGGAAATCGTTGATCGGCACCTCGCCTTCGCCTGCCAGCGGATGGTCGGGACGGGTCACGCAAAGGAAATGGTCGCTGAACAGGTGCAGGCGGTGGAGCTGGGAGGGATCGTGCTCCAGCCCGGAAATGGCAAGGTCGATGTCGCCCTGGGCCAGAGAACGGTGCGTGGCATGACCCAGCGGCAGCACGTCGATGGCGATGCCGGGCGCGATTTCGCGAAGCCGGGGTAGGGCTGGCAGAACGACCGCGAGTACGCCGAAATCGGTAGATGCGATACGGAAGCGGCGCTTCACTTGCGCCGGGTCGAAGCGCTTCTCTACCAGCAGGCTGGACGTTTCGGCTACCCAGTCTGCCAGCCTTCCGACGAGTTCGTCGCCGCGCCGGGTCCTGATCATCCCGGCGCCGGAGCGGACCAGCAGCGGATCGTTGAGCGCCCCGCGCAACTTGGACAGCGAACGGCTCACGCTCGGCTGGCTGATGCCGAGCATCAACGCCGTGCCGCTGACGCTCTTGGTCTTGAGCAGCATCGCCAGGACGAGCAGGAGGTTGGGTGACAGGGATGGGATCATATGCGAGGGCTTCGCATTAGCGAAAACCCCGCAATTGCGCCACGATCCTATTCTTACAAAACGTTGCCGCTCAGCTCTGCGCGGAGATCGCGTGGATCGGCAGCAGCGCCGCGCCCAGCGTGACCGGAGACCCGCGCAGCCCGGACACGCGCACGGGCGGGCCGCGCCCGTCCACCGTCGTTACCAGCGAGGCCGCGCGCAGGCGCGAGGCAAGACCCTCCAGCACGTCGCCGGGCACCGCACCCGCCAGCACGATGGCGCCGGGATCGAGCCAGGCGAAGGCGGTGTCGGCGACGACCTCCAACTGCCGCGCGGCGCGGTCCATCCATTGTTCTATCGCGGGGCGCTGGGCTTCGGAGGCAAGGTCGATCTCGCTCACCGAGGTGAGGTCGCAGCCGCTGGCGCGCAAGGTGGAGAGCAGGTCGAGCGGGCTCGGGCGCGGGCGGTCGCCGGGAAACAGGCAGCCGACTTCCCCGGCCACGCCGAACTGGCCGCGCACCAGCCGCCCATCGACGATGACCCCGGCGCCGATCCCGTAGCCGAGCAGCAACACCACCACGGTCGAGAATTCGCGCAGCAGGCCGCCCATGTAGAACTCGGCGATGGCGGCGACGTTGGCGTCGTTCTCCAGCCAGAGCGGCCAGCCCAGTTCGGCGCTCAGGATCTCGCGCAAGGGCGTGCCGCGCCAGCCGGGCATGTCCTCGACCACGCTCCACCGCTCGCCCTCCAGCGAGAGCGCCGGGCCGGGCACCGCCACGCCGATGCCGAGCATGCGCTGGCCGAGCAGGCCGTGCCGGTCGACAAGGTCGTGCGTCACGCGGCGGACGCGCTGCGCGAACTGGCGAGGGTCGATGGGATCGCTGTCTTCGCGGTGGGTGGCGATGGTCTGGCCCGCGAAGTCGACGATGGCGATGTCGAGCAGGCCCTTGTGCGCCGTCGCACCCACCGCATAGCCGCCCGTCGACGCCAGCCGCAGCGGGATCGCCGGGCGTCCGCGCCCCTGTGCGCCGCCCTCCGTCACTTCCTCGACGAGGCCGAGCGTCAGCAGTTCGCGCGAGATGCGGGTGAGGGCGGTGTGGCTGATCTCCAGCCGCTCCGCCAGCGCCGAGCGCGACAGCGCGCCCGCCTTGCGCAGTTCATGAATGATGCGCCGCTGGTCCTTGTCGAATGCGGGAGTGGCCATGGCCGGGCGCCGTATGGTGTTTTATTTATTTTCACAACAATAATTAAAAACGTCACACACCGCGTCCAGAGCGCCCCCGTCGCCGCCTCCCCGGCGACCCAGATTCATGAGGGGCCGTCATGCTCAAGTCCGTTCTCGCCACTGGCGCGGCGTTTGCCGCGCTCGCCACCGCCTTCACGCCCGCCTACGCCGACGAGGCGCCCGCTGGCGCGCCCACCGCTTCGAACGAATCGACCGGCGATGACATCATCGTCACCGGCTCGACCCGCGCCGAGCGCCGCTTCGACGTGTCCTATGCGGTCAACACGATCTCGCAGGAAGATTTCGAGAAGATCGCCCCGGTCAACTTCGCGGACCTGATCGGCCAGCTTCCCGGCTTCCAGACCGAGATCACCGGCGGCGAAGTGCAGAACATCTACCGCATCCGCGGCCTCCCCAACGACGGCGGCTTCGTGAGCTTCCAGCAGGACGGCCTGCCGCTGTTCCATGAGAACGACGGCGTGTTCTTCCGCGGCGACGCCATCCTCAAGCAGGACCTGATGACCGACCACGTCGAAGTCGTGCGCGGCGGTCCGGCCCCGGTCTACGCCAGCTACTCGGGCGCGATCATCAATGCGATTACCGTGACCGGCGGCGAGGAAGCGCGCGGCAAGGCGCAAGTGACGCTGGGCGATACCGGCCTCTACCGCCTTGATGCCTATCAGGCGGGCAAGCTGGCAAAGGACACCTACTACGCGGTCGGTGGCTTCATGCGCTACCACGACGGCTACCGCGACAACGGCTTCCCCAATGACAAGGGCGGCCAGATCCGCGCCAACATCAAGCATGTGACCGACAACGGGTTCATCAAGCTGAACTTCAACTACGTCAACGATCACAACACGTTCTATCTGCCGATCCCGACCAACAATCCGCTGACCGGCGCGTCGCTGAACCAGTACATCGACTACTTCGACGGCACGATGAACTCGCCCGCCTTCCGCAACGTCAACCTCAAGTACCGTGACGGCAACGGCGTGGTGCAGAGCCGCAATTCCGATCTTTCGGACGGTCGCCACATGCAGATGGTGAACTTCGGCGCGCATTACGAAGGCGACTTCGACGGGTGGCTTGTGACCGCCGCTGCCGGTTACACGCAGGGCAAGAACGACTTCACCGCATTTTACTCGACCACCAACCCGGCCGACGGCAACGCCTTCGCGGCAGGCTACCTCGCCCGCGCCACCACGGCTTTCGGTGCGATCGACCACTTCGGCTACACGCTGGCGGGGACCAACACCGTCTATGATCCCTATGCCGCGTCGGGCCTCGTCATGCAGGGCCAGTACCGCGACATCCACTCGAAGTTCTATTCGGGTCAGGCCAACCTCTCGGTCGCACGCAAGTTCGACACCGGCTTCGGCACCCACGACATCAAGCTGGGCGTCTACGGCAGCCTCTATGGCGAGGACAGCCGCACGCTCTACCAGAACTACCTGATCGAAGTGTCCGGCAAGCCGCGCACCCTCGACCTCGTCGCGTACAACGCCGCCGGCACCGAACTGGGCCGCGTCACCGACAACGGCGTGCTGAACTACGCCGCCACGCTCAACCAGGGCGACAGCGACGCCAAGATGTTCGCGCTCTACGCCAACGACACCTGGGAAATCGTGCCTGGCCTGCGCATCGACGGCGGCATCCGCCACGAACGCTACAGCTACAAGGGCTGGGCCGCGCTGACCGAAGCCGCTAACCTTGGCGACATGACCACGCTGGCCGACGACAGCACCCGCGCCTTCACCGGCGTGATCCTGAACCAGAAGCTCAAGCCCAACGTCACCAACTGGACGATCGGGGCGAACTACGACTTCTCCAGCCACATCGGCGTCTACGGCCGCGCCTCGCACCTCGAGACGCCGCCTAACGTCCAGACCGTGATGAGCATCAACCCGACGATCATCACCACCGTCGCCGACCAGTTCGAGGCGGGCCTCAAGCTGTCGATGGGCCGCTCGTACCTCTATGTGACGGGCTTCTACACCAACTTCGACCCGCTCAACGCCTCGTTCCTGGCCTACGATCCGACCACCGGCCGCAACGACGTGAACGTGCCCTTCATCGGCGAGGCGCAGGTCAAGGGCGTCGAGTTCGACGGCGCCTGGAGCGTGACCCCGTGGTTCACCCTCAACGGCGCGCTGACGGTCAGCGATCCCAAGTACAAGAACTTCCAGAGCAGCACCGGCGCCGACCCGGAGCAGGCCGAGGGCAACCAGATCGTCCGCCAGCCGAAGGTCTACGGCAACATCCGCCCCAGCTTCGACTTCACCACCGGCGATACCGACGTGTCGATCTATGGCCGCTACACCTACATGGGCAAGCGCTTCGTCGACCTCTACAACAACACCGCGCTGCCCGCTTACGGCACCGTGGGCGCGGGCGTGACGGTGAAGCACGGCACGTGGCAGCTGCAGGTCGTCGGCGACAACCTGTTCAACGCCCACGGCCTGACCGAAGGCAACACCCGCACCGACTCGCTGGCAGGGCAAGGCAGCGCCGAGGCGATCTACGGGCGTCCGATCTTCGGCCGCAACTTCCGCCTCGTCATCGGCAAGTCCTGGTAAGGGCGGGGTAATGCGGAAAGGTCCGGCGCGCATGGCAGCGGTTGCCGTTGCTGCGGCACTCTCGCTCACGACGGTCTGCGCATCTGCACAAGGTGCTAGGGCGCAGGCCGTCAGGGACACGGTGACGGAGAGCCTGTCGCAGCGGTTGTTCCCGTTGTTCGACGCGCTGGGCCGCGATCCTGCGGCGCTCAATGCGCTGCAGGCTCGCCCCGAAGTAGCCGCGATGCTGCGCGCCCGGTTCGACCGGCGGGCGGCCTGCGGCACCGACCTCGGCTGCGTGGCGCAGGCGATGGTCTGGACTGACGGAGAGGCGCAAGTGCTCGCCGCTGCTGCCTCGGGGAAGGCCGCAGACGACGGCCCTGCCGCGCAGGCCGGGCGCGAGATCGCGGGCATCAACACGATCGTGCGCACGTATGGGCTGGGGCAGGTTCCGTCCTATCCCGGCATCGACGGTGCCGGCATGGTCGACCCGCAGGAGGCCCGCTCGCGCCTGCAGGCGGCGACATGGCTGTCGCAGACGGTGCGTGCGAATTCGGTGCAGGCGCTCGATCCCAGCCTGGACTATGCGCTGGCGCTGCTCGATGCCGCCGACCGCCGCGATGCCATCAGTTACGAGCCGCTCACCGGCGGCCTCAACACCCCGGCCTTCAGGCGTGCCAAGGGCCTCGACTGGAAGCGCTACCGCTACAGCGCACTGATCGTCACCGGCGTCGGGCCTGAGGTCGCGGGCATGCCGCTCAGCCCTTACGGCAAGTACCACGTGCGCCTTGCCGCGCAGCGCTTCGCGGCAGGCGACGCGCCGTTCCTGATCCTCACCGGTGGCCATGCCCACCCGCGCGCCACCGCCTTCGCCGAAGCCGAGGAAATGCGCCGCGCCCTGATCGAGCGCTACGGCGTCCCCGCCGAGGCCATCGTCATCGAGCCGCATGCGCGCCACACCACCACCAACTTGCGCAATGCCTCGCGCCTGCTGATGGCCATGGGCACCCCGCTGGACAAAGACACGCTGATCGTCTGCAACCCGGACCAGAGCGCGATGATCGAGAACCCCGAATTCGCGGCGCGCAATAACCGCGAACTGGGCTATCAGCCCGGCACCATCGGTGCGCGCGTCTCACCGACCGAGCTGGAATTTCGCCCATCCGCCCTTTCTGCGCGCGTGGACCCGCGCGATCCGCTGGATCCCTGATCGGAGCCGTTCCCCATGCGTAACATCCTCCTTGCCACCATCGCCGCACTCGGCCTCAGTCCCACTGCCGCGCTGGCCTGGGGCGGCACTGCCCACACCGTCATCGACCGCGCCGCGATCGAGGCCATCCCCGAGGACGGCCCGGTGTTCCTGCGCAAGTACGAGGACTATATCGGCGCCTCCTCGCTGCTCCCCGACAGCTGGCGCGGCAACTCCGAGAACTTCTCCAAGATCGAGGAAGACCCCAACCACGGCTGGTTTCGGGAGCAGTTCACGTTCCTCAAGCCCATCCCCCGCTCGCGCTACGAGTTCGTGATCGCGCTCTACAAGCAGTACGAGAAGATCAAGGACAGCGATCCCGAAACCGCCGCGCGCACCAATGTGCGCTGGACCGGCACGCTGCCTTATGCCGCGATCGAGGCCTATGACCGCATCGTCGTGTGCATGCGCCGCATCCGCGCGGCGAATGCGGAAGGCAAGGACGCCTCCGTGGCCGAGCAGAACTGCGCTTTCGACGTCATCCGCCTCGGCCATTACATCGGCGACGGGGCCAACCCGATGCACGATTCGGTCAGCAGCGATGGCTGGCGTGGGCCGAACCCGCATGGCTACACCACCGACCGCACCGTCCACGGCCGCTTCGAGAGCCAGTTCGTCGACGGCATGAAGCTGACGGTGGCCGACATCGCCCCGCGTATCGGCAAGCCCGGCCGGACCTCGGGCGACATGTTCGACGCGGTGCTGGCCTATCTCGACCACTCGGGCGACAAGGTGGGCGAGGTCTTCGCGCTGGAAAAGCGCGCTCAGTTCGCCGACTTCACCGACCAGCGCGTGCGCGAGATGGTCTATGAACGCACGGCGGCGGGGGCGACGATGCTGCGCGACATGCTCTGCCGCGCCTGGGCCGAGAGCGCCGCGCCTCCGGCCAAAGTCGAGCCCTCGCCGATCGACTTCGCCAACCCAAAGTTCAACCCGGAGACCGGTTCGGCGCCCGATTGAGCTTTCCGGTCGAGCGCGGCGCGTACCCGGGCGTGCCGCGCGTGGCCGATGTCGAAGCGGCGTAGCAAGACGATGGCGGACAAGGCTCCCACCAGCGGCAGGCCCAGTCCCAGCGCCAGCATGCCGGTTTCGACCGAAGTGCCTTGGTGCTGTCCGGGCACGTAGCCCAGCCAACCCAGCGACCACCCGATCAACGCCGTCGCCGCCGCGCCGCTGGCCTTCACCGCGACGAGGTAGAAGGCGAAGAGACCCGTCTCCAGTCGCCGGCCATGGCGCAGCGCCACGAAGTCCACCGCGTTGGCCAGCAGCCCCCAGGGCAGCATGAACACAGAGGCGAGGCCGAAGCCGATCACCGCCACACAGGCCAGCAGGGCGTCGGGACGATACAGGCACAGGGCGAACAGCACGAAGCCCACCGCGCTGACGCCGTGGCCCATGGCCAGCACCCGCGCCTGATCCATCCGCGCCGTCAAGGCGGTCCAGAACAGCACCCCGGCGAATTGCCCGCAGGTCATCGCCAGCAGCAGCGTGGCGACCAGATCGGGCCGCTCGACCACGTATGTGCCGATGAACAGGATCATCCGCCCGAAAGTCGGCATCGCGAAGCCGGTGACGAGCGCCAGAAGGCCCATGCCCAGCACCAGCGGATCGCGCAGCGGCACGCGGATGGCGTCCTGTCCGGCGGCATCCGCTGGCGTCCCGGCCTGACGTCCCGAGGTCGCGACGCACAGGATCATGGTCAGCGCGAAAAGCCCTGCAGCGAATGCTCCGGTCACCGCCAGCGCATCGAAGGCGCGGCTGCGCGCGGCATGCTGGACGAGCGGGGTCAGTACCATCGCCACGCAAAGCGAACTGGCGGTGCTGAACAACAGCCGATAGCCGGATACGCGCCCGCGCGCCCGGCTATCGCTGGTCATCTGCGCCATAAGCGCGTTGTGCGGCACGTCGATCACAGCGTAGGCGCCGCGAAACACCAGCATCGCCGCTGCCAGCAGCCAGCCCTGATGGAGACCGGAAGCAGGCATGGCGTAGAGCATTGCGAAGGCCATGCCGCAGGGCACCGTGCCGGTCGCGACCAGCCAGCGATAGCCGCGCCCCTTGCGCCGCAGCCGGATCACCAGCGCGGCCGCGACCAGATCGAACACGAGGTCGCCCGCCAGCGCGACCAGCATCAGCGACCCGGCCGCCGTCGCGGTCAGGCCGAGCAGGTCGGTCAGCAGGAACAGGATCGTCATGTCCGCCCCGGCAAAGACCAGCGCCTTGCCGAAATTCCCCGAGGAATAGGCGAACAGCCGGGCCTCGCGCGCGAATATGGCCAGAGTGCGGCCTTGATGGAGCATGGCCGGCCGCTAGCGACGGATCATGACGTCTGTGCGACAAAGGCGCAGCTCACCCGCATGAAAGCGAAGAGGAACCATCAATGTAAGAGAGATTGGATGCCCCGCGAGGAGGGAGACCAGCCTGATCGCAGGGGTCTTCGGTAGGACGGCTGGAGCGTTTAGCGGGAGACTGCCGCACCTCTGAACCGGGACTCGGGCTAAGTGGCTGATTTAGCGCGATTTCTTCTGTGGCCGGGTCCGGTTCCGGTAGCGGGAATATAAATTGGCCAACTTTTCGATTATAAACCAGCATCTTACCGATAATGCATGAAAAAAGCCCCCCCACGCGGTCCCGGGAATCTTTTGGCTGCAATTGGATTGCCATGGATTAGGATGGCTGCGATTCGCTTCGGCCGAGCTGTTTCCGGCTTATAATTGCGGTTCGCCCCAACCGACAAGCAGGCGCTGGGCTGGTAGGCTATAATCCTATTGTAAGCTCGCCAGCACTGATCGTCTGACCTGATCCTGATCTCGCGAAAGATCGAAGTTTTAGATCATGTGTGACATGGACCTGAGTGTCTGATTGGGAATCCAGCTGTTTCCGGATTTCCAATCAGACATCAAAGACTAGCCAAGTGGATCAACGGGAATTGCCGCTCTGACTTTTACTGCATGTTCAACGAAGGTCCATGCTCTCCGAAGCGCACATCCGTAGAAATTTATTCCACCGAATCGAGAATACGATCTCGACGTCGTTCTCGAAATCGTCTCTCAATCTGAGCCGGTTGGCTGCACCGTCGAGAAGATCGATCAGGATCTCGCACTGTTCGTTCGCATCGCCCCACGGCATGGCTGCGGCGATAGCGCTTCGAAGCGGAACCAGCGCTTCGCTTGCCCATTGCGAAGCGCGGAGGCGTATTTCCGCAGATGTGGTCGCTTCGAGGGACATGGCGGCATAGAGCGCAGCATGGTCCCGAGATGCGCCAAACCCGAAGTAGGCCCGGGCCACGGCGCGCAGCCTTCCGAGCGGATCTGAAATTGCGGCGCAGGAGCTGTCGAGGCCGGCCACGAAGCGGATGACGTCGCGATCGACGACGGCGACGAACAGGGTCTGCTTGTCTGCGAAGCGGCGATAGATCGAGTGCTTCGAGCAGCGCAGTCGTACCGCCAGTTCATCGAGCGTCGCGCTCGCGTAACCCCGCTCGCAGAACAGGGCGCGCGCTTCGTCCAGCAGGCTTTGCGTCCAGCCTTGCGCCTGCGCCTTGGTGGGTCTTCCCATCGCTTGCCAGCACTCCACAGTTTCCCGCCGTTGACCGGACGGGGATAAAACGACACGATATAGTGCTGTTTATTGCAAAGCGAGTCGCACTTGTCTTCCATTTCCTTGACCGGCATCGGCTGGAGCACGCCGTCGGGCCATTCCGTTCTGCAAGGCATAGACCTTACCCTCGGACGGCGGCGCACCGGGCTGGTCGGACGCAACGGCGTGGGCAAGAGCACCCTGCTGCAGCTCATGGCTGGCGATCTGACGCCTTCCTCGGGGACTATATCTAAAGTCGGGGCACTCCACCTGATGCGCCAGATCGTCCAGCCTGCCCCTACGGATACGATTGCGGACCTGTTCGGCATTCGTGAAGCGCTGGACCTTTTGGCGCGTGCAGCGAGCGGGGAAGCGACGCTGGAGGATCTCGCCGATGCGGACTGGATGCTGGAGGAGCGGATTGCCCTCGCCCTGGCTCGCCTTAATCTGGAGGCCTGCGCCGCAACGCCGCTGGCAAGCCTGTCAGGCGGCCAACGCACGCGCGCGGCGCTGGCGGCGGCGATCTTCGCCGAACCGGATTTCCTGTTGCTGGACGAGCCGACCAACAATCTCGATTGGGCCGGCCGCGACGCGGTGTTGCGGCTCGTCGACGGGTGGCAGGCAGGCCTGGTGGTGGTCAGCCATGATCGCGAACTGCTCGAGCGCATGGACGCCATCGTGGACCTAACCAACCTGGGCGCCACGCAGTACGGCGGCAACTGGAGCCACTATCGTGCAAGCAAGGCGGTGGAACTGGAGGCTGCGGAACAGGATCTGCTTCACGCCCGGAAGCAGCAGGCCGAAATAGCGCGTCGCAGCCGCGTTGCCGACGAGCGCCGGCAGCGCCGCGACGCGGCGGGTGCGCGCAAGGGCGCGCGCGGGGACATGCCGAAGATCCTTGCAGGCGCGCGGCGCAACGCAGCCGAGGCCAGCGGTGGCGGCGACCAGCGGCTGAAGATGCGATTGGCTGATGACGCCGCCCGGCATGTCGCGGCGGCGCAGGCGAGGATCGAGGTGTTGCAATCGCTGTCGATCGTGCTGCCTGCAACGGGGGTGCATTCGGGGCGCGCGTTGGTGGCGATGCACGGGGTGGCGATCGGCCACGATCCTGCCAGTCCGGTCCGGCGAGGCATCGACTTGACGATCACTGGCCCCGAACGCATCGCGGTAATCGGACCGAACGGCTGCGGCAAAAGCACCCTGCTCAGGACCGTGGCGGGCGAGCTTCGCCCTCTTGGCGGTATCGTCGCCATCAACGCGCGCGTGGCCTATCTGGATCAGAGCGCCTCGCTGCTCGACCAGGGGGCGACCATCCTCGACAACTTTCGGCGCCTCAACCCGGGCAAGGACGAGAATGCCTGCCGTGCCATGCTGGCAGGATTCCTGTTTCGGGCCGACAGCGCGTTGCAGATGGTCGGGACGCTAAGCGGAGGGCAGGTGCTGCGCGCGGCGCTGGCCTGCCGTCTCGGTGGCGACACTCCGCCCGAAATCCTGATCCTGGACGAGCCGACCAACCATCTCGACCTCGATTCCGTCCATGCCGTCGAGGCGGCGCTGGCGGCCTTCGACGGCGCGCTGCTGATCGTCAGCCACGACGAGGCATTCCTGCACGAGATCGGCATAGAGCGGCGCATCGTGCTGGCATCCTGATGCGCTATGCCTCCGGCTTCGGACCGGCTCTGACAAGAGCTAACGCGCGATAACGGGCGGACGCGGCAAGACGGGGCTATCGTGGGGTTCACAACAAGGAGACCCGCCATGTTCGATCAATCGCCCCTGCCATGCCCCACGCCACGCCGCCGCGAATTCATCGCCGGAGCCGCCACGCTCGCCTCCGCCATGATGGCGGGCCTCGCGCCGACCCGCGCTGCGGCCGCAACGCGCACTCCGGCGGCTTTGCCGTTCGGGACGGTGCAGCAGATCGCCGCAGGACCTCTCGATATCGGCTATGTCGAAGTTGGACCGTCGACCGGTCCCGCTGTGCTGCTGTTTCACGGATGGCCCTACGACATCCACAGTTTCGCCCAAGTCGCTCCCCTGCTTGCGGGGCAAGGCTATCGCGTCATCGTCCCGCACTTGCGCGGCTATGGCACCACGACATTCCTGTCGGCGTCGGCGCCGCGCAACGGACAGCAGGCCGCGCTGGCGGCGGACGGGATCGCACTGATGGACGCGCTCGGCATCCGGCAGGCGATCGTCGCCGGGTTCGACTGGGGCGCACGCACGGCGGACATCATGGCGGTGCTCTGGCCCGAGCGGTGCAAGGCGCTGGTTTCGGTCAGCGGATACCTGATCGGCAGCCAGGCCGGCAACGCCAAGCCGCTGCCGCCCAAGGTCGAACTGCAGTGGTGGTATCAGTTCTACTTCGCCACCGAACGCGGGCGCGAAGGCTATGCGGCCAATACCAAGGCGTTCAACCGCCTGATCTGGGAACAGGCATCGCCCCGCTGGTCGTTCGATGATGCGACATACGAGCGGTCTGCCGCGTCCTTCGTCAACCCGGACCATGTCGCCATTGTGATCCATAACTACCGCTGGCGCCTAGGTCTTGTCGAAGGCGAGCATAAGTACGACGCCGCCGAGGCGAAGCTGGCATCCGCGCCCTTGGTGTCCGTGCCTGCTATCACCATGGAAGGCGATGCCAACGGCGCTCCGCACCCCGATCCCGCAGTCTATCGGGCAAAGTTCACCGGGCCTTACGAGCACCGGCTGCTCAGCGGCGGCATCGGTCATAACCTTCCGCAGGAAGCGCCGGTCGCCTTCGCCAAGGCCGTGCTGGACGCAGGAAGGATGAGCGCATGATCCGCCTTTCCACCTGCTGCCTGGCACTGGCCACTGCATTGCTCGCGGCTTCCACCATGGTAGCGGCCCGGGGCGGGGCTTTGGTTCCCGCCCCGGATCGGGACCTGGCGCTGCCTGCCGGATACCGCGACTGGAAACTCGTCAGCGTCGCCCATGAGGCGGGCAAGAACAACGACATCCGCGCCATCCTCGGCAACGATATCGCCGTGCGGGCCTTTCGCGACGGCAGGCGGCCGTTTCCCGATGGCGCGGTGATCGTCAGGCTGGCGTGGCGTTATCAATCCTCGCCCCGCAACGATGCCGTGTTTCCCGCACCGCAGTCCTTCGTGGCGGGCGATCCCACCAATTTGCAGGTCAGCGTCAAGGATTCGCGGCGTTATGCCGCCAGCGGTGGGTGGGGTTATCGCCAATTCGACGCGGGCAAACCGAACACCGACGAAGCCCTGACCCGAGCTTGCTTTGCCTGCCATTCCAAGCTGGAGAAGGACGACGACCAGGTTTTCACGGCCTATTCGCACTGAGATGAGGTGTCGCCCAGGAAAAACCCGCAACCGGCATCGCCCAAGGTGATGCCGGTTGCGGGCAGTTGCGCGCCGAGCCTGAGGTAGGGCGGGGCGAGGCCCGGCGCGCGACCAGTCACTTCACCGCGGCGGCGCGCTCGATCAGTTCGGCGACTCGCGCCGGATGCGAAACCATGACGACGTGCGAGGCGCCCTTGATCACCACGGTTTCACGCGCTCCCGCACGCTGCGCCATGAAGCCCAGGGCTGCCGGGGGAATATTGCGGTCCGCGTCGCCATAGACGAACCATGAAGGGACGTGCTTCCACGCCGGAGCGGTAGACGCTTCCGACAGTGCCGCCTCGGCGATCGGGCGCTGCCCGGCGCCCATCAGCAGGGCGTCGGCCTCCGGCACGTCGGCGGCGAACTGGTCGTGGAAGCGTGCCTGCTGGATGTACAGGTCGTTCCCGCCAGCAGCCAGCGGCACCGGCGGCGCCAGCGTTGGGCCGAGGGTGCTGCCTGGAAACTTGCCGGTCAGCCCCAGCGCGGTCTCGCCTGCATCGGGCGCGAAGGCAGCGACATAGACCAGCGCCTTGACGTTGGGGGCGCCCTCGGCGGCTTCGCTGATAACCGATCCGCCGTAGGAATGGCCGACCAGCACGACAGGCCCGGCGATGCTCCTGATCACACTTGCCACCACCTCGGCATCGACCCGGACGCCGCGCAGATTGTCCGGCGCGGCGACGACCGTGTAGCCGTCATGCCGGAGCGCGGTGATCACCCCGTTCCAGCTGGAGGAGTCTGCAAAGGCACCATGGACAAGCACCACGGTGGGTTTCTCCGGCTCCGGTGAAGTCTGGGCCTGAGCCTGCCCACCCGGCGCAAGCAGCCCCGCGGCCAGCGCCAGCGCGCTTGCTACGATGGTTCTCATGGACGTTTCCTTTCTCTTCAGGCCAGGGCCACGACGGTTTCGATGTTGCCCTTCACCGCCTTGGAATAGGGGCAGGTGCGATGCGCCGCCTCGATGATCTGGCGCGCGAGTTCGGGAGCGAGGCCCGGCACATGAATGTCGAGGCGCGCCGCCAGCGCATAGCCGTCCGCGCCGTGACGTAGTTCCACACGTGCGTCGATCGCCAGCGCTTCGGGAAGATCAACGCCCTTCGCCTGGGCAGCGATCGCCATCGCCCCCTCGAAACAGGCCGACCAGCCCGCGGCGAACAGCTGTTCGGGATTGGTGCCCGCGCCCGAAGTGCCGGGGGTGGACAGCGTGAGGTCGAGGCGTCCATCGGAACTGCGCGCGGCCCCTTCGCGCCCTCCGGTGACATGGACATGGGCGGTGTAGAGGGTCTTGGTGTCGGTCATGGGTCTTCTCCTTGGAACAGAGGGGTCAGCGCAGGGAACGGAAGGCGGCGCGCACTTCGCGGGAGAACAGCTCTGGCTGTTCCCAGGCGGCGAAATGGCCGCCGTCGCTCGCTTCGTTGAAATAGAACAGGTTGGTGTAGCAGCGCTCCGCCCAGCTTCTGGGCGCGCGGAAAATCTCGCCGGGAAACACGCTCACCGCGACCGGCAGGTCGATCACCCCGCGCGCGTTGAAGTTGTTGGAGTGGTCCTCCCAGTAGATCCGCGCCGCCGATGCGCCCGTCGCCGTCAGCCAGTAGAGCGACATGTCGTCGAGGATCGCGTCACGGCCCAGCACGCGTTCAGGCTGTCCGTCGCTGTACGTCCATTGCGCGATTTTCTCGTACATCCACGCGGCCATGCCGACAGGCGAATCCACCAGCGAATAGCCGATGGTCTGCGGGCGCGTGGTCATCATCGCCGCATAGGCGGCATTATCGCGATAGAACGCTTCCAGCTGGTCGAAGGCCCCGCGCTCCTTCGCGGAAAGGCCGACGGGGGCCGGATCACCTGCGGCAAGGGTACGAGCGATGTCGGCGGGCACCACGGCAGGCATGTTGAGATGTATGCCCAACAGCCCCGGCACTTTCTGCAAGGCCATGCGCTGCGAGATCACCGAGCCGCAATCGCCGCCCTGGCTGACATACCTTTCGTAGCCCAGCCGCAGCATCAGCGACGACCACGCCCGCCCGATGCGGTCCGATCCCCAGCCGGGCACCGTCGGCTTCGCGGAAAAGCCGAAGCCCGGGATGGAGGGAATGACGAGGTGGAATGCATCGTCCGCGCTGCCGCCATGTGCGGTGGGGTCGGTGAGCGGAGCGATGGCGTTCAGGAACTCCAGGATCGACCCCGGCCAGCCATGGGTGAGGATCATCGGCAAGGCATTCTCGTGGCGCGAGCGCACGTGAATGAAGTGAATGTCCTGACCGTCGATCTCGGTCATGAACATCGGCAGGGCGTTGAGCCGAGCCTCAACCTTTCGCCAGTCGTAGGCACCGGCCCAGTAGCTCATGAGCGGCTGCAGGGTCTGGCGGCGCACGCCCTGCCCGTCGTCGCTCACTGGCTGGGGATCGGCCCAACGCATCTCTGCGATGCGGCGCTTCATCGCGGCTATGTCAGAGCCGGGAATGGCGATGCGGAACGGGCGCACGCTGCCTCCTGCCGTCGCCGCGCGGCTAATGCCGGGCACAGCGGCCATCGCTCCGGCCAGGGCGGTTGCAGCAACGAAGCTGCGCCGGGATGTGGCATTTCCTGCAAACATAAATCTATCCTCCACCGATCATCCGATCCGATGGCGGCAGGATATGAGCGATGCCGGCAAGACGCCCGTTAGCTTGCGTAATGCGGTGTTAGCGCCTGATGATGCCCGCAGCTGTCAGGTGCTAACGCCACCCGTCAGCATCTGGCGTGAAGCTTCGCCCATGGCGCCGTAGATCTCCTGCAATCGAAAGATGCAGAACCGAAAGGGCTCCCGCCATGACTACGAACCGCTCCATAGGCTTCATCGCTGCCGCCCTGCTGACGGCCGCTGGCACGACCGCAGCGTGCTGCCGCGAAGCCATTGCCACGACACTGGCCGATAAGGACGCCATCGCTTCCGCCCCCGCCGATGCCACGCCCCGCCCGCTGCAGGTTTTTCAAGGCGCCAGACCCTGGCTGGAAGGAACCGCGCCATCGCTGCGAGGCAAGGTGGTTCTCGTCAACTTCTGGACTTATTCCTGCATCAACTCCTTGCGGGCGCTGCCCTATCTGCGCGCATGGAACGAACGGTACGGGGACAAGGGGCTCCAGATCGTCGGCGTCCATGCGCCCGAGTTCGCCTTTGAACACGACCCGGCCAAAGTGCGCACGGCCACACAGGACCTGGGCGTGGATTACCCTAATCTTCAAGACAACGACTATGCCGTCTGGCAGGCTTTCGGAAACGAAGGCTGGCCCGGTTTCTACTTCATCGACGCCCAGGGACGGGTGCGGGGCTATCGTGTCGGTGAAGGCAATTATGCCGAGGCGGAAGGCCTGATACGCAAACTGCTTGCCGAAGCCGGTCATGACCTGTCGGCCGTTCCCCTTGCTCCGATCGCTTCGACGGGGGTGGAAGCACAGGCGGACTGGTCACAGCTACGCTCTCCCGAGGTCTACATCGGCTATGCCAAGGCGGAAGGGTTCGCGGCTTCCAACAGCCCCGCGCACGATTCCCCGCGCGTCTATGAGCCCGCGTCCTCGCTTTCCCTCAACCATTGGGACCTTACCGGAAGCTGGACCGTGAAGCGTGAATTCGCCCTGCTGGACAAAGGGGACGGCGCCCTCCGTTTCCGCTTTCACGCTCGCGATGCCCATGCGGTCCTGGGCGTACCTGCCGATGGACAGCCGGTCCGCTTCCGGGTGACGATCGACGGCAAAGCGCCCGGCGCCGATCACGGCACCGACACCGACGCCGAGGGGTGGGGCGTGATACGCCAGGACCGCCTCTACCAGTTGGTGCGCCAGCACGGCCCGATCGTCGATCGCACGGTGCGCGTGGAGTTCGCCCGTCCGGGCATGCGGGCCTATTCGCTCACCTTCGGGTGATCCGGGCCGGTTCTCGATCCGCGATTGCCCCTCCCCTGCCTGGCGACCATCGTATAGGTAGCCGCATCCCGCCTCCTTGCGGCAGGATAGGGCATGGCATCGGGGCAGATCGGCATAGTGACGGAATTCGAAAGTCAGGGCCTTGGCGAACGGATCGCCTTCGGGCGTTTCTGCGTCCATCCCGGCAAACGCCTTCTCACGCGGGACTCACAGCCGCTGGAGATCGGCGGGCGCGCTTTCGATCTTCTCATGGCCCTGATCGAGCAACCGGGGCGCGTCCTGTCCAAGCGCGAACTGCTCAAGCGCGTATGGCCTGACGTCGTCGTGGAGGACGGCAGCCTGCGGTTCCATATGGCGGGCCTGCGCAAGCTGCTGGGCGAAGGTTCGGACGGCGGCGACGCCCGCTTCATCGCCACGCAGGTAGGGGTGGGCTATGCCTTCGTGGCTCCCGTTGAGCGGCTTGGACTGGAACCGCCGCTGCCGGATCGTGCCGCCGCCATACCAGCGCCGCCCGAGGCGCAGATCGGCGGGACAACCAATATCCCTCCGCCGCTGCCGCACCTTATCGGCCGCGAACGAGACCTCGATCTGCTGATCGCCCGCGTGGCCGACATTGCGCTGTTCACCGTCGTCGGCCCGGCCGGCGTCGGCAAGACCTCGCTCATGATCGAGATCGGGCACCGGCTGACCGCGCAGTTCAACGGCCGGGCCACCTTCGTTGATTTCAGTATGTTGGAGAACCCGGCGCTCGTCCCGACGATGATCGCGGGAGCCATGGGCATATCGGTGCAGAGCGGCGATCCGGCCGCGGCGATCATCGGCCATTGCGGCAGCGACCCGTTCCTGCTCCTGCTCGACAACTGCGAACATGTGATCGACGAAGCCGCCCGGATCGCCGAGCGCATCGTCGAACAGGCGCCGCACGTCCGCATCGTCGCGACTTCGCGCGAGCCGCTGCGGGTTCGCGGCGAGCACGTCCATCGGCTCGATGCACTCGATTATCCGCCGGACACGGACGCACTTACGCGCGAACAGCTGCTGGCCTACCCCGCGCTCCAGCTGTTCCACGAACGCGCGCGCGCTGCCGACAGTGCCTGGGAGATCGACGGAAGCGAGGCCCGTCTGATCGCGGACATCTGCCAGCGACTGGACGGCATGGCCTTGCCGATCGAACTGGCCGCCGTGCGCGCCGCCACACACGGCATCGCCGCCACCGCCCGGCAAATCGGTGAGCGGTTCAGCCTTGCATGGTCGGGCCGCCGCACCGCGCAGCCGCGCCAGCAGACCCTGCGCGCGGCGCTGGACTGGAGCTACGATCTGCTCTCCTCGCAGGAGCGGGTCGTGCTCGACAGGCTGGCGGTCTTCGTCGGCCCGTTTTCGGTCGATGCCGCGCTGGACGTGGTGTCCGACGCCGCGATCGGTTCGGACGAGGCTGCCATCGCGCTGGACGAACTTGCCGCCAAATCGCTCATCTCCGCCAATCGCGTTCGCGGCGCGGGCACGTACCGGCTACTGGAAATGACCCGTGCCTACGCGCGAGAGAAGCTGGCTGCACGCGGCGCCGACGATCATCGCACGGCCACTCGCCGCCATGCCCTGTTCTTCCTCTCGGAACTGGAAGCCCTGGCCGCGCAGGACAGCGCCGCATTCCAGGACGCCCGCGCCCTGCGCCCGCAACTCGGCAACATCCGCAGCGCGCTGGACTGGAGTTTCGGGCCGGCTGGCGACATCGGCCTCGCGGTGCGGCTTGCTGCGGCGAGCATGCCGGTGTTCCTCAATCTCTCGCACCTTGCCGAATGTCGCACCTGGGCGACCCGCGCGATCGCCGCGCTGGAACCGGCCCAGCGCGGCACGGTGGTCGAACTGGAATTGCAGGCCTCGCTGGGCATCGCCTTGATGTTCGCGCACAGCAACAGCCCCGAAGTGGGCAAGGCGCTGACCCGTGCGCTCGACGTCGCAGCCCTGATCGAAGACCATCGCAGCAGGCTGGGCATTCTGGCGCGGCTGCACATCTTCCATGAGCACGTCGGCGACTATGCCCGGACGATGGCCTGTGCCGAGCAAGCCATCGCCGTTGCCCAGGCGCTGGCCGACCCGGAGGCGCTCGCGATCGCCTACTCGCTTTCGGGCATCTCGCATTACCAGACAGGCGACCAGATCAGCGCCCGCCGCGATCTGGAACTGGCGCTGGAGAATAGTTCCGCCTCGCAGGGCGGCCGCTCGGTCGTCCACGGTTTCGACCATCGCAACCGCGCGAGCATAGCGCTGGCCCGCGTATTGTGCCTGTCGGGCGAGCCGGAGGCGGCGCGGCGCCTGGCGGAACGGACCGTGGCGGAGGCGGCCGCTCTCGACCATCCGGTCACGCATTGCATCGCACTCATCTGTTCGATGTCGATCGACGTGTGGATGGGCGCGTTCACCCGCGCCCGCGAGACCTTGCCGGTCCTGCGCGATTGCGCAAGGGCCCATGCCCTGGCCCCGTATATCGCGGTGTCACAAGGCTTCGACGGCGAACTGGCACTGGAATTCGGAGGTCACGCCGAGGCGGTGCAACTGCTGGAGGACAGCCTCCGGCAATTGCACGAAGCCCGATATGAACTGCTCACCACGCGCTTCTCGCTGGCGCTGGCGCGGGGCCTGGCCGCTGTGGGCAGGCTCACCGACGCGCGCCGGGTGGTGGACACATCGATCGCACGATGCATCGATAACGGCGAACGTGTCGCCCTGGCCGAACTGCTCAGGATCAAGGCCGCCGTCGCCAGCGCAGCGGGCGCCGTGGATGAGGCGCTTGCGCTGCTGGACGAGGCCGCGGCCATCGCCCGGTCGCAGGGCGCTCGCGCCTGGGAGATGCGCGTGGCCGCCGACCGGGCCGGGATGCCGGCCGGCGCGATCAGTCCGGGCGGTCCGGCAGCAGCGCGCTGAGCGCCTCGCCTTCGGGACCGCCGAAAACGGTCGCGCTGCTGACGTCCAGCCACCGCGCATGCGCAGCGCCGCGCACTCCTTCCGCCTCGTCGAACGAAGCCAGCGCATCCGTGCCCAGCACCAGGTGGGCTGGCACATCCTCGCGCCTGGCCAGTTCGAGGATCACCTGCGCGATGCGGGCCGGGTCTCCCACCTCGTTGCCCGCGTAGGCCCTGATCCGCGAGAGCGTCGGGCCCACGCTGTCGGCGTAGTCGGGCAGCACTGCCTCGGCAGCGCCGTGGCCAGCGGTCTGCGCCCAGTCCGTCCGCATCCCGCCCGGTTCGAGCGCCGTGATCCTGATGCCGAGATGGGCGACTTCGGCCCGCAGCACTTCGGTGAAGCCGCCGACTGCCCATTTCGCCGCCTGATAGGCCGACACGCCGGGCGTGCCCACCCGTCCGCCAACGGACGAGACGTTGAAGATGTGTCCTGCGCGGCTGCGTCGCATGAACGGCAGCACCGCGCGAGTCATGTTGACCACGCCGAACAAGTTGGTCTCCACTTCGGCGCGAAAATCGGCAGAGGACTTCTGCTCGAATGCCTCGAAGTGGCCATAGCCCGCGTTGTTCACCAGTACGTCGATACCGCCGAAGACCGCGACGGCAGCGGCAGCGGCCTCGGCAGTGCCCGTCTCGTCGGTTACATCGAGCGCGAAGGGCTCGAGGCGCTCGCCGTAAGTGATCTTGAGGTCAGCAAAGCTGGCCACATCGCGCGCGGTGGCGAGCACATTGTCGCCGCTTTCCAGCACAGCCGTCAGGACGGCGCGGCCAAGGCCGCGCGCGCTTCCGGTGATGATCCAGGTTTTGGTCACGTCACTTCCTTTCGATAGTAGCGCGGGAGTATTCAAAGGGCAGGCTTCAGGATGGCGCGCGGCTCAAGGAACGCGTCGAGGCCATAGGCCCCGATCTCGCGCCCGAGGCCGGATTGCCTGAAGCCGCCGAACGGTGCGTGGGGATCGTGCGGCGCGCCATTGATGACGACGCGCCCGGCCACCAGCTGCCGCGCGACCCGTATCGCGCGATCCTCGTCCGAGGACAGGATGTAGGCCTGGAGCCCGAAGTCGGAATCGTTTGCAATCGCCACGGCATCGGCCTCGTCGTCATAGGCGATGACGCTCAGGACCGGGCCGAAGATCTCCTCTCGGGCGATGCGCATGGTGTTCGTCACGCCGGTGAAGATCGTCGGCCTGGCGAACCAGCCCCTGTCCAGTCCCTCGGGCCGTCCCTCGCCGCCGGTCAGGAGGCTTGCGCCCTCTTCCTGCCCAAGCCGGATGTAGGACTGCACGCGCTCCCAGTGCGCGGCGTTGGCGAGCGGGCCGATACGCACTTCAGGGTCGCCCGGGGCACCGACCCTGAGCCGTTCCGCCTCCCGCTTCAGCCTTGCGATGATCTCCGCAAAGCGCGAACGGGGCACCAGAATGCGCGAGCCCGCGACGCAGGCCTGGCCACTATTGGCGAAGCCGCTTATCAGCGCGACGGGGACCGCGGCGTCCAGATCGGCGTCGTCGAGGATGATCGTCGGGCTCTTGCCGCCCAGTTCCAGCACCAGCCGCTTCATCGTCTCCAAGGCGCTGCGCTGGATGATCCTGGCCGCTGGGGTCGATCCGGTGAAGGTTATCAGCGCCACGTCCGGGTGCGCGGTCAGCGCTGCGCCGACCTCCGGCCCGGTGCCGTTCACGACATTGAGCACGCCCCTCGGCAACCCCGCTTCATGCAGGCATTCCAGCAGCACCTGAGTCTGGATCGCGCTCTGCTCGGCGGGCTTGATGACGATGGTCGATCCCGAACCGATCGCATGCGCCAGCTTGGTGGCGATGAAGCCGAAATTACTGTTCCACGGCGTGATCGCGCCGACGACGCCCAGCGGCAGCATCGTCACCGCGCTTGAACCCGCCGTCCGTTCGAAGGCATAGTTCTGGACTGAAGCGGCCATCACTTCGAAGATCGAGGCGGTGTTCTGCACCGAGAAGCCGGAAAAATAGGCCGGCGCTCCGTATTCCTCGGTCATCGCGGCGAGAAGATCGGCGCTGCGAGCTTTCACCGCCTCGCGCAGGCGGTGAAGCATGGCGATCCGCTCCGCCTTCGAGGTGCGGGCCATGGCCGGAAAAGCCCGCTTCGCAGCCGCTACCGCGATACGCAGATCCTCCACGTCTCCCAGTCGTACCATGCCTATCCTGGCTTCGGTCGCCGGATTGAAAAGGTCGAGGCATCGGGTGCCGTGCGGCGTCACGAAGGCGCCGTCGATGTAGATCCTGGCGATATTGCGCATTGTCGTCTCCATTCGTCATCGACGATATGGCGCACGCCTCATGATCCGATTAGAAGCGCAATCGTAGACAGGCTGATGAGAGATATTGCGCAATGCCGAAGGCCAGTCTTGCCGAATTGGAAGCCTTCGCCACGGTCGCACGCAGGGGCGGCTTTCGCGCCGCCGCACGCGAGTTGGAGGTTTCCTCCTCCGGCCTGAGCCACGCGATCGCCGCGCTGGAAGAGCGCATGAACGTGCGGCTGTTCAACCGCACCACCCGCAGCGTCGTGCTGACCGCAGCAGGTGCGCAGTTCCTGGAGGAAATCCTCCCAGCCCTTGCTGCGATTGACGGCGCGATCGAAAATGCCGGAGAGCACGTCGGCGAGCCGTCCGGCGTGCTGCGGCTGAACATGGCCGCTGGCGCTGGACATTTCATAATGGAGCCGCTGATCCGGGAGTACCTGAGCCGTTTCGCCCGGGTGCAGGTGGAGATCGTCACCGAAGCCGCTCTGGTCGATGTCATCGGCAAGGGCTTCGATGCAGGTGTCAGGCTGCTGGATGCCATTCCGCCGGACATGATCGCGGTTCCCATCATACCGGACCTTCGCTTGGTCGTGGTCGGCGCGCCGGCCTATTTGCAGAGCCGTGCACCGCCCCTCGTCCCGCGCGACCTGCTGTCGCATGACTGCATCCGCTACCGTCTGGGCAGCGGGCGCATCTACCATTGGGAATTCGTACGAGACGGCGAGCGGATCGAACTGGATGTGCCCGGTCGCCTCATCGTCGATGACAGCGGCCTGATGCTCGACGCAGCCCTGAACGGCATGGGACTGGCCTACCTAGCGGAGCAAACCGTAGCGCCGCACGTCGAGGAAGGACGGCTGACCCGGCTTCTGGCAGACTGGATGCCAGCGGAACCGCCCTTGTGTCTCTACTATTCGGGGCGCCGCCAAGTCCCCGCCAAACTGCGCTTTTTCATCGATCTTGTCCGCAGCCATGCCAAGGAACTGAGACGTGCCTGACAGCGGCCTCGTTGCATCCTTTCGGTGATACTTGACTGATCGTTCCATAACCCCTATCTCGCACAGTATGGCAAGACCAAGGGAATTCGATCAGGACAAAGCGCTGAGCGCGGCCATGGCGGTATTCCGTGAATATGGCTTTGAAGGGACGTCGGCCGGGATGCTGGTCGAAGCGATGGGCATCGGGCGGCAAAGCCTTTACAACACGTTTGGCGACAAATGGCAGCTCTACCAGATGGCCCTGCGCCGTTATGCTGCCGACGAAACGGGCGAGCATATCGCCATGCTGCAAAGCAAGCCAGGTGCTCTCGATGGCATAGTGTCGATGGTAGATCGCGTCGTCGCCAATGCCCGGGATGCCTGCTTGGGGGTCGGCTCGATTTGCGAGTTCGGCCGCAGCCGCCCGGAACTGGTCGCAATCCGCGACACGGCTGACCGTGCCATGCGGACGGTCCTGACCGCTACCATAGCGCGGGCGCAGGCCGAGGGTGACGTGGCGCTGGATTTGGCGGCCGATATCATAGCCTCATTCATCGTCATGAGCTTCTCGGGTTTGCGGATCGCCGCGCGCGCCGGCGCAAGTGACGAAGACTTGCGTACGCTTGGCGATCTGGCCTTGCGCGCCTTGCGATAGACGCGGGCGCGCCTTTTTATTTGCTCTATTTTGGAATGATTGTTCAATAAAGGAAGCTGACATGCAGGCGATTGTGATGACCGGAACGGGAAGCGCGGATGTGCTCGAAATGGTGAATTTACCAGAACCGCATCCGGCGCCCGGTCCGGGCGAGGTTCTGGTTCGGATTGCCGCTGCGGGCGTCAATTTCATGGATATCGGCGTCCGCCAGGGCATGGCCTGGACGGAGATGCCCAACCCCAAGATTCTGGGTGTGGAAGGCGCGGGACGCATCATCGCGGCAGGGCCCGACGTTTCCATGGCGGTGGGCCAGCGTGTCGCTTGGGTCTACGCGCCTGGTAGCTATGCAGAGCATATCATGCTGCCCGAAGCGGCGCTCGTGACAATCCCTGACGGAGTGGACGACAGAACTGCAGCTGCGATAATGATGCAGGGGCTCACGGCGAGCCATTTCGCCACCGATTTCCACCCTGTGCAAGCGGGTGAAATCACCCTCGTCCATGCGGCTGCCGGGGGGCTCGGGCTGCTGCTGACCCAGATCATCAAGATGCGCGGAGGGAAAGTCATCGGCCGCGTCTCGAGCGCCGACAAGGTGGCAATCGCCATGGAAGCGGGCGCGGACCATGTCATCGTTGACGCCGACGGCGATTTCGCTTCGCAGGTTCTGGCACTGACCGGCGGCGAAGGCGTGCATGTGGTCTACGACGGATCAGGGCCGACGACGTTTCAGGGATCGATCGATTCCCTGCGCCGCAGCGGTACGCTCTGCTGGTACGGCCCCGTTCTGGGCGGCCCCGGCCCACTCGACATCATGAGCCTGCCGCGAAGCATCAAGCTCGGCTACGCGACTTTCTTCGACCATATCCATAGCCCCGAATTGCTTTGGAAGCACGCCGCGCGCCTGTTCGATTGGGTCGTGCGCGGGGATCTTAAGGTCCGGATAGGCGGCATCTATCCACTGGCGGATGCCTCCCGCGCGCACCGCGAGATGGAGAGCCGGGCAACCACCGGCAAGCTGCTGCTGATCCCCTGATTTTCCCAAGCATCATTTTCCAGAAAGGAACTGCCATGAATATCGAACCCAATACCAAGACGGCTCTTGTCTTCGGCGGATCACGAGGCATCGGAGCCGCTGCCGTCAAGCGGTTGGCGCAGGACGGCTATGTCGTCGGCTTCACATATGCCAATAGCGAAGAGCAGGCCACGGCACTGGTCGAGGCTATCGCCAAAGCACGTTGTGGAACTGTCCCTCTCGCCCGCGCCACGACGACAGAAAAATGACCGTGAACGTCACCGAGGCCAGTACGCTGCACAGGCGCAAAGTTGGAAGATCGATTGAAGATAGCATGTCCGGCTGCTGGCATACGCTGGATTGGTTAAGAATGGTTCCAACTTTACTCACTCGCCGCCAGACTTGATGGCGCCGCACTTCTGATGCGTTGAATTCTGGTTTGGTGATGAATGAAGCGGCGCCGCCGATCGAAGCCTCTCAGCTGGCAGATATTACCTAGCGGTTATAGCGCCAGCTTCCGGCCGCGAGATCTTTGGCGGAATACAGTGCGCTGTCCGCCACGCAGAACGCGGCGTGCAGATTATGTTGAGCTGATGCGCCAAGACTGCAGGTTGGTGTCCAGGGCAATCGCGTCAGTGCCGCCGTCACAACTTCATGTATTTCGCGCGACTTCTTTTCCGCGGCCGCATTGTTCCGAACCATCAAACAGAAGGCGAATTCACTGCGGCCCAGTCTTGCGGTTGCATCACAAGGGCGGAGCACTCCGCTGAGCGTCTCGGCGACAACAAGCAGGGTTTCGTCCCCGGCCGAATGCCCGTGCCGAACATTGATCATTTTGAAATTATCCAGCTCGATCAGACCACACAGCATCACCCGGTCGCCTCGCCCGCCCATAAGCGACAGCTTGCGGCTTTCGATCAGGAATGATCGGCGATTTCCCAGACCAGTCAATGGATCAACGCGGGCATGCTGCCGCTCCCGATTGAAAACGCGGCGGAATGCTCCTGCCAGGAAGATCATTAAGATGGATGTGCATATGCGCATCCCCACATTCCAGAATGCAATGGCAGTGGGAATTGTCGAAGCTTGTGCTGAAAAGCTATCTCCGAATCCATTGATCAACACAGTGGCTGTTGTTGCGAGGCATGCGGCCAACAGGGCAGGACCACGGCCAACACACCATGTGGTGAAACATAGCATCAGCAGATAGAGACCGGTCAGGGAAACCATCCGCCCGGTGCCTGCATCTGCGACCAAAACTACCCCCCATAAAGCCGCGACCAGAGGCAATGCTTGGCGCCGAGGCAACTCGACGGACCAGTCAAGGACGCGCTCGAGAGGCGTCCCCACAAGCGGGAAGTCTGTTGTGCTCGAACCAAACGGCATGGACACGACTCAAACCCAGAGTTGGGAAATTTTCTGTGGCAATGAGACATTGGTTCAATTGAAAAAAGGTTGCTGGCCAGCTTTCAGAGCAAGAAATAATTGAATGTGCCTGAAACCAGGATCGAGGAGGGAGAGAAATCTGCTTCGATCGAGGGTTGAACGCCCCGGCCAGGCCCCTACTCGCGATTCCCATGCCCAAGGCAGCTCAGATCCGCGTTGTCTAGCGCTAACGCAGGATTCGCGATCCTTACGCGAATAATCAGCCGCTTGATTTATGCCTCATAGAAATCGTTGAGCACTTCTCGGCCGGGAACGAGGCAACACCCACATAGAGACGGCGCACCTGTTCTTGCCAGAATTGGCCTGGATGTCGCGCGGCGATCTGGATGAGAAAGCGCGACAATCAAGATGAGAATCCGGTG